>NZ_JBOGEG010000028.1:0-50589 GCF_050701915.1 Glutamicibacter sp.
CAGTCGCGTCAGCGGTTGCATCGGCAGTCGCGTCAGCGGTTGCATCGGCAGTCGCGTCAGCGGTTGCATCGGCAGTCGCGTCAGCGGTTGCATCGGCAGTCGCGTCAGCGGTTGCATCGGCAGTCGCATCGGCGGTTGCATCGGCAGTCGCATCGGCAGTCGCATCGGCGGTTGCATCAGCAGTCGCATCGGCAGTCGCATCGGCAGTCGCATCAGCAGTCGCATCGGCAGTCGCATCGGCGGTTGCATCAGCAGTCGCATCAGCGGTCGCATCAGCCTCGGCGTCAGCGGTTGCATCGGCAGTCGCATCAGCCTCGGCGTCAGCGGTTGCATCGGCAGGACCAACGGTGATGGTTACTTCGTCGCTGGTAACACCATCGGTTGCGGTGATGGTGTGCTCGCCCTCAGGAACGGCTGGGAACGTAGCGGTCCAGTTGCCATTCTCATCCACAGTCACGGTCTGGGTGTTCTCGCCATCGAGCGAAACTTCAACCGTGGTACCTGGTTCGCCAGTACCGGTTACAGGAACATCGTCGCCGTCGGTAAAGGTATCAGTTTCTGTCGGGCTGGTAATGATAACGTCTGCGTATTCAGCCTGTGCGCGAACGGCCGAAGTACCGAGGTCAACTCCGACAGCTGCTGCACCAAGAACCGGCAGAACATCGATTGCGAGAGCGGTTACGTAGTTCAGTTCACCGTCTACAGCTGGATCTACAACCTGCGCAGCAGCCGGAGCAGCAACGTTGGCAGTCGTAGCAGGAACAGTCACTTCAGTCGAAGCCACGGTTCCCTGTTCGTTGAGGGTGATTTCCAGAACCTCTTCAAGAAGTGGCTCGACTGCACCATTGACTACTGGTGCGACGACTTCAGTGACCAGTGCTTGGATGCCTTCTGGGTAGCCATCAAGCAGTGCGTTCACTCCCTGGAAAGCTGGGCCGGTCACGCCAAGAACCAGTTCAAGAACGCTGTCGAGCAGCGATCCAACGTTGATACCATCGCCGAGACCTGGCAGGAGAGTCAGGTCATTTGCAAGAGTGAAGGCCTCAGTATTGCCGTTGAGCAGGTCGCTCAATGAGCCACTGATATTGACGCCGCCGTCGACAAGGTCACCAAGCAGCACTACTTCTGCGTTGACATCTGCGGTCAGGGTGAAGCTCGCTTCAGCAAGGATCTCGTTGACTGCATCAGTCAGGTTGGTGGTGACTTCGTCCAGCAATCCGGTCAGTTCAGCGGTAATGAGTGCTGCGGTTGCGTCGTCCAGCAACGGAGTGTTTGCAGGCTGGTCGTTCAGGCCACCTTCAATGATCTTGGACAGATCAATGTTGACGGTGCCTTCGCCCAAGTTCAGGGAAACTGCACCGGTGTCGGAAACCAGTTCCTGAGCAAGTACGGTGCTCAGGGTGCCGGTTACGTCATCCAAGCCGTTGACAACCAGGTTGGAGTTCGACAGGCCAATCTCTGCAAGGAGCAGATTTACATTGACAGCGTTCAGCGAGCTGCTGATCGTATCGGTCAGGCCACCGTCGCCAACAATCCCGTCCAGCGCAGTACCGAGAGCGGTAGTAGTGGTGGTCAGGTCTGCACTCAGCTGGGAAACCAACGGGCTATGCAGGTCTACAGTCGCGGAAGCGATCTTGTATTCGTGAGTAGGATCAGCGCCATCGGTGCGCTCGGTGGTGGAGCCAAGTGCGCCCAACTGGAGCTCAGCAACATCGAGGACTTCATTAGTCAAGCCGGCTACACCAACCTGGTCGAACAGCTTGGTCAGGTCGATCGAAGCTAGTTCTGCGGTATTGCCGTCAACGGCCAAGGCACCGTCGCCGCCCAAGACGCCGGCAGAAGCCTTGGCGTGGGTAGCGGTGTCCGCGATTGCGTACGAGGACAATGCGCCGGCCTGTCCCAACTGAATGAGGCCAGTTCCATCATCGCCGATGACTGGCAGGCTAAGGGAACCCAGATCGATACCTAGTGATCCGTTTAGCAATTCAAGGTTCAGCGGGTTCTCCTGAGCTGCAGGCGAACTTGGGTTTGCTGAGTAGGAGTAACCAGCATCGGCCACGTCTAGGGTCAGGCCGTCGACGTTAATGACCTTGCCGAATGCTTCCGACAGATCATCAGGAGCCGCAAAAGCGGCAGTTACGGTAGGAGCCACGAAAAGGCTTGCAACGACTGCACCTGCAAGAACGCGGCGTGCGGCACGCGGTTTCTTGCCATTCTTAGGTGGCAAATTGATTTCTTGCACCACTTGTCCTCCAAATGTTGAGAATGATCTAGGGAACTCCAAAGAGCTCCTATTTGACCCTATGCTGGATGAACCCCGACTCACAGGTTTCTTTCAGCCATTTCTTTGTATACTCAGGTCAAACTTCTTAGCCAGGCGGCCAAAAACGTTGGCTTTCAGGTAATACTGACCAGTAATTTAAGTTCTTGCCATTGGAGGAACTAATCTACTTTCAGGTTCTGACCTGAAAATTTACCTGAACAGTAAAGTAACATTATGACAACAGCCTTGTAATGCTATCTGTCAAGCCAAGGAATTAGGCTAGTTGGCCATAGACTGTGATTCACCTGCTAGCTCGCCTCACATCGGGATGTGTTGAAAAGGCTTGCCCGGGATAACTGTGGTTTTTAGGAACTGAGGATTCTTGTATGTCGCATATCCGTATTCATCTGGCCGATAGTGACCATTTTTCACGGGCCGGGATTGCTGGCGTCCTAGCCGAGGCCAACGACTTGGTGATCGAGCATGTTTCGGATTGCATGTCCGAGGCTGTTCAAGCTGCGACCGAATTGAAGCCGGACATCGTCATCCTGGAATCATCGCTGAACGGGACCGACCTGTATTGCTCGATTCGGGAAATCTCCGAAAGTGCACCGAATACCAAGATCGTGGTGTTGGCTACCCGCTACCAGCGGGACGATATCTCCAAGGCCTACGATGCTGGTAGCTCAGGACTGATCTCGAAAAGCTCCATCAGCTCAGAACTGCCCAGCGCCTTGCGCATGCTTGCTGCAGGCTACCAACTTTTTGCCCAGCCACTGGACGGCTGGGAATCGACCGCGAGAATCGTGCGCCGCTCGGGACAGCAATCCGTCGTGCGCAAGCTCAGCGAGCGCGATCGCGGCTTGGTGCGCCTGGTTGCGGCCGGGCTCACCAATTCTCAGATTGCCCGCATCGCGCACATCTCCGAGGGCTCGGTAAAGCTCCATTTGGCGCGCATCATGGAAGAACTGGGTGTCACCAATCGAGTGCAGCTTGCAGTAGTCGCTACGGAATCCGGTTTGGTCTCCTCGGCGGATCTGCAGATCGCCTAGCGGAAGTGCCCTGCCCGCTAGTACACCGTACGAAGCTGGCTGGCAGGGATCCACATTTCCTCGCCATCGCGGTCAATCTGCCGCCACGCGCCCTGACGGGCCACGATGATAACTGCCGTATCCGCTGGAAGAATCCGCACCAGCGAGTAGTGGTCGCCAGGACCGCGTCTCGCGTTCAGGCCGATGGTGGTCAGTGCCCGCTGGTTGGGAACGGCGATCAGCCCGCCCTTGGCTGGACGGGAGGGGATCTCCTGCAAGTACATGCTTGGAACCCAGCCCAGCAATTTGCCGCACTGCACCTGGGACCACAGTCCTTGCTGAAGCATCGAGCGGACCTTGGACCCCTGGTCAATGACCTTGAGCACCGGATACCCGGTGCCACTGCCCTTGCGCAGATTCAACGTTGCGGTCGTAACATGGGTGGCTTCGATCAATGAATAGCGTGAAAGAACTGGCTCGGCCAGCTCGTCATCCTCTTCGGCAACTACCGGCTCGTCAAAGACCGCCGGGATCGCTTCAAGATAGATATTCGGCAGCCAACCGTAGATTTGGTGCACGAGAACATGCGCCCACGAGCCCTTGACCTCAATCAATACCAGCTCTGTGCCCTGCTCCAAATGGCTCTGCACTACGTAGTGGCGGCCGGCGCCCTTGCGTAGCTTGAGCGAGGCAGTCGTCCGGTGGGTATTGGTAACGGACGACGTCCGAGCCGACTGATGTGGATAGCCCACCTGGTTCACAACCACCTCAAATGAAAAAACTTAGGGAAGCAACCACCGGTTGCTTCCCTAAGTTTATTCCATTTTTAGAAGATGCGTGCTTCGCAGCCTATTAGGATGCGGAAGAACGCGAGCCGAGCTCTGCATCCAGCCGCAGCAGACCGCTTCCATCGTTGCCGATCATCCTGACGCGGTCCAGGATTTCACCAACGGTGGCTTCCTCTTCGACCTGCTCATCGATGAACCAGTGCAGCAGCGGCAGGGAGTCAATGTCCCCCTCGGTCTGCGCCAAACGGTACAGCTCACGGATTGCTCCGGAGACCTTCTGCTCGTGGGCCAAGGAAGCTGCGAAGGCATCTGCAACGCTGTTCACGTTCACAGTCGGTGCAGGCTGCTCGCCAATCTTCGGGTGGGCCGAGCGGTCGGTCATGTGGGTCATGAACTTTTCCGCGTGCACGATTTCCTCGCCGGCCTGGGCACGGAACCAGCCAGCAATGCCTGGAAGGCTCAATACGTCCATTTCAACTGCCAGCTGACGGTAAACCGTTGCTGCGGTTAGTTCGAGAGTTACCTGGGTGCTGAAGGCTTCTGCCAGTTTTCCTGTAAGTTCCATGTCATCAGACTAAACCTGTTTCCCCACCTTGTCACCGAAGTTCGGACTCACTTAGTCAAACCGGAATTAGGGAATCATCCCTAGTTGGGATCAAGTTAACGTAGCCGATACTAACCTAAGTTAGGCACGCCGATACGCTCCTAATCTACTTACCCAGCCCTGCTCTGCGCAGTGCCTCAGCCATTGCGGTGTTACCCGGTGCACCTGGCTTGCCCTGCGCGGGCTGGGCCTTGCGATTCTGCCCATTGCGGTTCTGGCCCGAGCGCGCCGAACGGCCCGCTCCCGGTCCCTTGCGTTCGCGTGGCCCGGAGTTCTTGGACTCCTCGCCGGCAACTGGCAGCTCATCATCCAGGCGCAGGGTCAGCGAGATGCGCTTGCGCACGGTATCCACTTCCAGCACCTTGACCTTGACAATCTGGCCAGAACTGACCACTTCACGAGGATCAGAAATGAACTTGGTGCTCATGGCCGAGACATGAATCAGGCCGTCCTGGTGAACGCCCAGATCCACGAATGCGCCGAAGGCGGCAACGTTGGAGACGGTGCCTTCCATGATCATCCCCGGCTTGACGTCCTTAATGGTCTCGACGCCTTCCTTGAGCGTGGCCGTCACGAATTCGCCACGGGGGTCGCGGGCAGGACGGCGCAACTCGGCAATCACGTCGCGAATGGTTGGCTCGCCAAACTGGTCCGTGGCGAAATCCTGCGGGTTCAGCTCTTCAAGCCGGCGGCCCTGCGCTTCGGCGCTGGACTGCAGGGTCTTGGCCAGAACGTAGGCTTCGGGGTGCACCGAGGAAGCATCGAGCCGCTCTTTGCCACCAGTAATGCGCAGGAAGCCTGCGCACTGTTCAAAGGCCTTGGCTCCCAGGCGCGGCACCTTCAGCAGGTCCTTGCGGGTAGCGAAAGGGCCGTTGGCGTTACGGTGATCCACGATATTGCGGCTGAGCAGCGGTCCCACGCCGGCCACACGGGCCAGCAAGGCAGGCGACGCGGTATTCACGTCGACGCCGACGGCATTCACGCAGTCCTCGACCACCGCATCCAGTGCGCGGTCCAGCTTCGAGGCAGTGACGTCGTGCTGGTATTGGCCCACGCCAATGGACTTCGGATCGATCTTCACCAGCTCGGCCAGCGGGTCCTGCAAGCGGCGGGCGATCGAGACCGCGCCGCGCAGCGACACATCCATGTCCGGCAATTCCTGGCTGGCCAGCTCGGAGGCCGAGTACACCGAAGCGCCTGCTTCCGAGACGATGACCTTGCTAACGCCCTCGCCGCCAAGCACCTTGATGACTTCGGCCGCCAGGCGGTCTGTTTCGCGCCCCGCCGTGCCATTGCCTACCGCAATCAGCGTCGTGCCATGCTTCTGGGCCAGCTTGGCCAGCACCGCAATGGATTCATTCCACTTATTGGCTGGTGCATGTGGATAGATCGTTGCTGTTTCCACCGATTGGCCGGTCAGGTCCACCACTGCAACCTTCACACCGGTGCGCAGACCCGGGTCCAAGCCCAGCACGGCCTTGTTGCCGGCCGGCGCGGCCAGCAAGACATCGCGCAGGTTCGCCGCGAAAATCTTCACCGATTCATCTTCCGCGGCTTCGAACAGGCGTGAGCGCAGGTCGGATTCAAAGCGGGTCAGCAGGCGGGCTTTCCACGCCAGACGCACGGTCTGCGCAATCCATTTGGCAGCAGGCGCACCGGTTGGAACGTTCAGTCCCAAGGATGCGGCAATAGCGTTCTCGTAAGCGCTGCGGGCTTCGTCCAAGGCCTGTTCGTCCCGTGGATCAGCTTCCGCGAGCTGCAGATTGAGCACCCCTTCACGTTCACCGCGCAGCAGTGCCAGAACCCGGTGCGATGGCAAGTGATCAAGCGCTGCCACGTAGTCCAGGTAATCGGAGTATTTCCTCTGGCCTTCTGCGGTGGCGCCCGAAGCGACGCTGGCACCGATCTTTCCGGTGTTCCACAGGCGTTCGCGCAGTTCGCCGGCGAGAACGACATCCTGGGATACGCGCTCGGTCACGATGGAACGCGCTCCGGAGAGCACATCTGCGTCGGTGGCAAATCCGGCGTCGGCATTCAGGTACCCGGCCGCCGCCTGCACCGGATCCGTCATTGGGTCCGCGAGCAGCAGATCAGCCAAAGGTTCCAGGCCTGCCTCCCGGGCAATCTGGGCCTTGGTACGGCGCTTGGATTTGAATGGCAGGTACAGGTCTTCGAGTTCCGCCTTGGTGGTGGCGGCGCGAATCGCTTCGGCAAGCTGGTCGGTCAGCTTGCCGGCTTCGGCGATGGCTTCAAGTACAGCTGCACGGCGGTCTTCCAATTCACGCAGGTAGCGCAGCCGTTCTTCGAGCAGGCGCAGCTGGCTGTCGCTGAGCATGCCGGTAACTTCCTTGCGGTAACGGGCAATAAAGGGAACCGTTGATCCGGAGTCCAAGAGCTCGATAGCTGCCTTGATTTGCCAGGGGGCTACGGCGGACTCATCGGAGAGTTCATGGGCCAGCTGGGCGATGATTCGCTGCCTGGTCGCGCTGTCATTTGCGGTGTTCTTCTGCTCGCTAGTCACCGATCCATTGTGCATCATGCCATCCGATCTTCAGATGATCGACTCGGTTGGCATTCAGCAGAAACTCAATCTCCATGGCTATGATTTATTGTTATGGGGATTGAGAAAGTTCGAAAGGTAGCAGCGCTAATTGCTATCTCGTCTATGGCGCTATTGAGCACCGGATGCGCATTCGTTGAAGATACTGCTGCAGACGCGGCCAACCAGCTTACCGATGCAGCGTCCAAGGAAATCGTGCGCCAGGCATGCGCACCGGTCCAGGACGGCACCATTGACGCCAGCGAACTTCGCGTCCTCTCCTCCATTGTGAAATCAGTCCAAGGCGGTGGCCTGCCGCAGGACCTGGTTGACGTGCTCCAGGAACTGGCTAATTCAGGAGACCAGGCACCGGAAGCATTGCAGCAGCGCCTGGTTGAGATTTGCGACGAAGCTACAATTTCGAACTAGCAGCTTCAGCGGCACCAACCATCCGCTGATCTAGACTTTTCCCATGGTCGAAATTCCAAGAAGCGGCAAAGTACGTCTCGATGCGTGGCTGTGGTCGGTGCGTATCTACAAGACTCGTTCCTCCGCGACTACTGCCTGCCGTGCTGGACATGTTCGCTTGAACGGCGATCCGGTGAAGGCTTCGCAAACCGTTGTTTCCGGTGATCGCATCCGTGTGCGCAAAGACGGTTTCGACCGCGATCTCGAAGTCAGCGGGCTGATCTCCAAGCGTGTTGGCGCGCCAGTTGCCGCAAAATGCTATATCGACCACACCCCGCCGCGCGAACGCCTGGTCATCCCCCAGGTCCCGATTCGCGAACGCGGTGCCGGCCGGCCCACCAAGAAAGACCGCCGCGAAATGGATCGCTTGCGGGATTCCTGGCAGGCCCCGGAGTCCGGCTCAGATCTTTCCTAGGACAGCACGATCGCCGGAACGTCCGTCTGGAATCCGAAGATCTGCGCGTAGAAAGCCAAGGAGCTTTCCAACGCCTTGATGATGTTTTCCGACTTTCTGAAACCGTGCTGTTCTCCTTCAAAGAGGATGTAGGCATGGGCAATGCCGCGTTCGGCCAGCGCATCTGCGACCATCTGCGACTGCGCTGGTGGCACCACCTTGTCTTCATCCCCCTGCAACAGCAATACGGGGCAGGAAATCTTCGCCACATGGTTGATTGGCGCACGCTTCTCATATAGATCAGCAGCTTCCGGGTAGGGTCCCACCAACGAGAACATGTACTGCGATTCGAAGTCGTGGGTGTCCTGCACCAGGCCCACCAGATCCGAAACACCGTAGCGGCTGATGCCCGCGGTGAAGGCATTGGAGAAGGTCAGCGCGCACAGCACGGTCCACCCGCCGGCGCTGCCTCCTTCGATGCCGATGCGTGCGGGGTCGGCAATGCCCTGCGCTACCAGCGCGTTGACCACGGCGACGGTATCGGCCACATCGACTACGCCCCAGGAGCCACGCAGGCGGTTGCGGTATTCACGGCCATAACCGGTGGAGCCGCCATAGTTCACGTCGACTACGCCGATTCCGCGTGAGGTGTAATAGGCAACCGTGGCACTGAGCGTAGGCGAGGCCTGGCTGGTTGGACCGCCGTGCACAAAGGTGACAAATGGCGGCAGTTCGCCCGCCATCCCTGCGTAGCCTTCCTGGGAAGGCCGGTAGAGCAACGCATGGACGGACTGGCCGGCGAGGTTCTTGCACTCGAATTCTTCCACGTCTGGAAGCACCGCCGGATCTGGCAGCTGCGCAATCGCACGGGTCACCGGGTGGTGTTCCAGGGTGTCGAGGTCGATCAAGGTAATTTCTTCGCCCTGGGTCATTGACGACGTGCCAGCAAGCAGCCACCCATCACGCAGTGCGAAAGGGCGGATGCGGGTGAATGGCAGCGCGATGTCTTCCAGTCCCCCGGTGTCCGCGTGCAGGCGTGCCAGCTTGGTGGTGCCGGTGCCGTAGGAGCACAGCATGGTTCGGGCGCTTTCTGCCAGGTACCATCCGGTGCCTACCTGCCATAGCGGGCCGGCGAATTCTGCGGCACGGTCAACTAACCGGGTGGTGCGTGCAGAGCTGTCTTGGTAGAGGTAGGGATTCCACCAGCCGCTGGCATCGGAGATGAAGGCCAGCTGGTCGTCATCGAGCCATTCTGGTTGCATGACCGAGACTTCTGCTCCACCGGCAATGACAGTGTCCTGGAGTACGCCGTCTTCGGTGAAGTCAGCCAGGTGCAGCTCGGTGGAGTCCCACGGCATATTCGGATGCTCCCAGCTGATCCAGGACAGCCGGGTACCCGCGGGGCTCAGGCGTGGCGCTGCGACGAATCGTGCCGGGGCGCTGAGGACGCGGATCTTGCCCAGGACCTCGGCTGCGCTGCCGTCCAAGGGGATCTGCACGATGTGGCGTACCGGTTCTGCCCGCAGGTCTTCCATGATGGCCAAGATGGTGCCTTCTGGCCCCGGGGTGAATTCTGCGAAGCGCAGCTGCGGGTCTGCATCGGCTCCGCTGGCCGGGGTCAGGGCCGTAGCGTCGTGCTCGCCTACGGTTTGCCGGTAAACCCGCTGGTCAGCGAAGTTCGCAAAGACAATAGCCGGGGTGCTGCCTTCGATGAGCATCCAGCTGGAGCCACCGTATTCGTGGACCCGGGAGCGCACGTTGAATGGTGCCTGGATGAGCTCTGCACCGGCAGTGCCGTCGGTGCCGTATTCCATGAGCGTGATGCGCCCGCCTTCGGCAGGACGGCCTTCTTGGACAATGAGCCCGCCTGAAAAGAAGCAGGCGCCGCCCAGTGGTTTGGTTCCGGCTGCGACGTCATGCGCGGAAATCGATGATGGCCATGATCCGAAGGGTAAGTGCGTAGGCATATTCTTGATCCTAGCGATCTTTATGATTCATAACGACCCTCGACAAGCATCAATCCGATGCGCTTGGATTGATCCATGACCAGATATGCCGTATTCCTGCGTGGTGTGAATGTCGGCGGGGTCAAGGTTCTGATGAAGGACTTGGCCCAGCTGCTTCTCGATGCTGGTTTCACCGACGTGAAAACCCTTTTGGCCAGCGGCAATGCCGTGCTCAGCGCACGGAGTTCTGATCCGCTGGCAGTCCAGGAACAATGCAATGCAGTTCTGGCCGGGCACTACCGGCGGCCGATTCCCGCGCTTGTCTACACCGCCGCGGAGATCCAGCGGCTGTCCCAGCCCTTCCCGCTGCCCTTGCCTGACCCGTCCAGCGACCACCATGGCTACTTCACGCTCTGCGAATCGGAAGAGGATGCACAAGCGTTGGGCGCTGCTATCCAGGGACTTGCGCAGCCCGGAGCCTATCTGGTCCAGGGCCGTGCCGTGGCGTGGATTGTCCGCAAGGGCGAGAGCACCACGAATCCGATCGGGAAGCTCATGGCCGCACAGGCAAAGCAACGCATTGTGACGACCCGGAACCACAACACCTTGGTCAAGCTCGCCAAGATTCTTGGCTGAGATCACCGGTGAGCAATAATTGAGCCTTGTCCCACTGATTGACCTGCAAAAGGCCCTGGAATGTACATCCTGATCGAGCTCATTGGCATTTTCTTCTTCGCCGTCGCTGGTTCATTGATGGCCGCGCGCCGTGGCTTCGATCTGCTCGGTTCGGCCTTCCTTGGCGGGGTCTGCGGCCTGGGCGGCGGAGTGGTTAGGGATTTGATTCTCAATCAATCACCGGCGACTTTCGCGCATCCGATCTACTTTGTGCCCCCGGTGCTCGCGGCTCTTTGCGTCTACGCGTTTACCCCCGCGGTACAGAAGCTGCACCGCCTGGTCCAGCTGTTCGACGCGGCAGGGCTGGGCCTGTTCTGTGTCACCGGCACGCTCAAGGCGCTGGAAAACGAGTTCAATCCGGTCACCGCGGTCCTGCTTGGCGTCATCACCAGCGTGGGCGGTGGCTTGATGCGCGATGTCATTTCCAACGTCACCCCGGATCTGTTCAATCCGCGCGATATCTACGCGTTGGCCGCCATGGTGGGTGCGGCGCTCACCGCCGTGGTGTGGCACCTGGAGCTGATGAACGCTCTGGTGGGTGCCGGCATCGCCGCCTTGGCTTTTGCCATCCGCGTGGCTTCCATCCGCTTCGGCTGGTCGGTCCCGTTGGCCGCGGGCCATTGGCATCGTGCCCACCCCACGCCACCGTCCAACGAGGGTCCGCAGCGCCACTTCTAGTCGATGCGCTCGAGCTTGCCCAGGTCTTCGGTGCTTGGCGAATCATCTTCGATGGTGCGCGGCGGGTTGATGATGATCGCACCGACCAGCATCACGATGACGCAGGCGCCCAGCATGGAGAACGCCGCACCCCATGAATCGGTGGCTTTCTGCACCACGCCAAAAAGCATGGGAACCACCGCGGCACCGGCATAGCCCAGGCCCTGGGCGAAGCCCGAGAGCACGCCTGAACCGTAGGTAGTGCGCGAGCGCAGGTTCATCATCAGCAAGGCAATGGCGAAGGTGCCCTGGCCGAGGCCGGCCAGGCAGATCCACAACGCAGTGTTCTGCGTTGGCGACAGGTAGATGCCAAGGTGCCCGGCAATCCAGCACGAGGTGAAGACCAGGACTGCAACGATCGGGTGCTTCAGGCGCGGCACCCAGAGCGGGACCAGCAGGCTGACCGGCAGGCCGAGGATCGCGAAGAGCGCCAGCATGTTGCCCGCTGCCATTTCGTCAAGGCCGCGGTTCTGCAGGTAGGGCGGAAGCCAGGTGAAGTAGACGTAGGTCTGCGCCGAGTTGCCGGCCAAGAAAATCGCCAAGCCCCATGCCACCTTGGACTTCCAGGGATTGATCTTGGCAATAGGTTGCGGATGCCCGCTGGCGTGGACCGGGTTATCCGGGCGTTGCGTCCCGCGGTCGGCAACCAGCTGCACCAGCCATGGCACCAGCACGATGCCTGACAGGGCAGCCCAGGAGCCAATGGAGACCTTCCAGTCGCTGAGATTGGCCAGGGGAACGGAGAACTGCGGGGCCATCCAGGTGCCGATGGCCAGCATCGTGACATAGCCGCTGGTGACCATGCCGATACGGTCCGGGAAGTACTTCTTGACCAATGGCGGCAGCACCACGTTGCCCATGCCGTAGCCAGCCAAGGTGATGATCGACAGGGCGAGGAAGGAGTAGACCTCGGGCATGAAGACCCGGGCGATCTGGCCGCTGACGGCCAAGCCCAGCGAGATCATCAGGGTTTTTTCCAGGCCGAAAGCCTTGATCAGCCGCGGAGTGAGCAGGCCGAATACTGCGAAAGCAATGGGCGCGAGCATGGCCAGCAGGCCGGTGGTGAACTCCGTGAACTGGATATCCGCTTCAATGCGGGAGAGCAATGGGGATACGGATACCACTGCGGCGCGAAGGGAAAGGGCTAGCAGCAGGATGCCAAGCAGCGCTCCAACTCGTCCCCTGATTGGAGAAGCAACGCTCTGGTTCTTCATTGATTTCTACCTGCTCGCTATTCGTTGAGGTTCCCCAACTTTTTTATTTTCGAGACCAACTCTAGTAAGCGATTGAGCTCGCCATCAAAATTGCGCTCGTACCATGTCCCGGGCAGGGCCAGATTCGCGTAGAGCCCCTCGCCGGCGAGCATCACCAGATGCGCGATGTCCTTGCTGCCGACTTCATCCAGAATGCACCGGTACCAGCGCTCATTGGTGCTCTCGATCTTCTCCGTCGCGGCTTTGACCCCGGCCTGGGCCAGGCGCTGCAGGGCCACCAGGTGCCGATCCAATTCGGTATCGACTTCCGCGCTGGTGCGCACGTAATAAACGGATGCTCCTTCCGCTGCGGTGCGCATCTCCTCCACATCCCGGGCCACATGTTCCTCCGCAGCCTCGATGACCGCGTCGGCCAGGGCTTCCTTGGAGGCGAAGTGGTAGAGCAGTCCGCCCTTGGAGACTCCAGCGCGTGCGGCCGTGGCATCCAGCGTGGCTGCCCGTTCCCCTTCTTCGCACAATAGCGCGATATAGGCGTCAAGCACTTTGCCGCGGGCAGCAGGTGGGCGGGCCATAGTTCTCCGTTCCAAGGTGTAGTTCGTGATCGATCTGACTTTACCAACAATTGTAACTATACCGTCTAGACGGTACAGTTATAAATTGCGGGCAAACCTCCGCGCATTCCACCTCCTACCCCAAGGGCGAACGTCATGACCTCAAACATCTCCGAACGCGCATCAGTGCTCAGCAAGCCGCGCCGTTGGGCGGCCTTGGCGGTCCTGCTTTTCCCCGTACTGCTGATTTCAGTCGACAACACCGTCCTGTCATTCGCAGTGCCGGCCATCACCGCCGCACTCTCCCCTACCGGAAGCCAGCTGCTGTGGATCATCGATATCTACCCGCTGATCCTTGCCGGCCTCTTGGTGCCGATGGGCTCCCTGGGCGACCGGTTCGGTCGGCGCAAGCTTCTGCTGATCGGCGCAACCGGCTTCGCCTTGGTTTCGGCCATTGCGGCCTTTGCCACCGACGCCACCCAACTGGTTGCCGCCCGCGCATTGCTCGGCATCTTCGGCGCCATGCTGATGCCCGCTACCTTGTCGCTTATCCGCAATATCTTCCCGGACGACAACGAACGCCGTACGGCCGTCGCCGTGTGGGCTTCGGCCTTCTCCGGCGGCGCTGTCCTGGGACCAATTGTTGGAGGCATCCTGCTGGAGCACTTCTGGTGGGGTTCGGTCTTCCTCATGGCCGTACCGATGCTGTTGCCGCTGCTGATCGGCGGCATGATCCTGGTTCCCGAATCCAAGGACCCCAACCCGGGCCGGGTGGATCCGCTTTCGATCCTGCTGGTGGTCTTCACCCTGCTGCCCTTCGTCTACGCCATCAAGACCGCAACTACCGCTCCTTGGTACCTCTTGGCTGCCTCTGTTGCCCTTGCCATTGCTTGCGGTGCGGCTTTCGTCCGCCGCCAGCTCAAGGCTGAACAGCCGATGCTCGATGTGCGCCTGTTCTCCAACGCCCCCTTCTCAGGCGCGTTGATGGTCAACCTCATTGGCGTATTCTCACTGGTCGGCTTCATCTATTTCGTCTCCCAGCACTTGCAGCTCATTGCGGGATTCAGCCCGCTTCTAGCTGGCTTGTGGATGACTCCGGGGCTGGTGCTGACCATGGCATTCGGCCTGATCTCGGTGGGCCTATCGCGCCGCTTCGGCTCGCCGAACATCATGGCCCTGGGCCTGGTCTTCTCCGCTGTTGCCTATCTTCTGGTGATCTTGGCCGGAGAAGGAGCCAATCCGATCTTGCTGATGGCGGCCTTCGCCGTCTTGGGCACCGGCATCGGCATGACCGAAACCCTGTCCAATGACATGGTGCTCGCCGCAGTCCCGGCTTCCAAGGCCGGCGCGGCATCAGCGATCTCGGAAACCGCCTACGAGGTGGGGTCGGTATTGGGCATCGCAGTGCTGGGAACCATCTTGAATACGGTTTACACCTCGAGGTTGCTCGCCCCCGGTTCGCTGACCGATGCCCAGCTGCAAACTGCCGGCGAAACCCTGGGCGGCGCGCACCAAGTCGCTGCCACGCTGAGTGCCGCCGATGCGCAAGCACTGGTGGACTCCGCAGCCATGGCCTTCGACCACGGTGTTCTGCTGACTTCCGGCATTGCCGCCCTCTTGTCGCTGGTCGCCGCGGCAGTGGTGTTCCGCGTCATCAAACCGGCATTTCGGTGAACTCGGTGAACCTGTTTCCCAAATTTTTGATTAATTGGTAAAAAGTTGTTCAATTGTCGCCAGCAAACACGTAGGCTAGGCATTGTAGTTCCAAAGTAATTCGCGAAGTACCCGTTAGAAGTTTGTGAATGTCGTACCACCTCGGTTGACGCGAGCCCCTTCTAGACGTGAAGTGAATGACTTGGCTGCTTCGCATTGTTCGCATTCCATCCTTGGGATTCGGAGGGTGCGTAGATTACAACCAAGCTCGCCAACTAAACCGGCGAGAAACGTCTGAAAGGACCAAATAAGAAAATGGCAACCGGAATCGTCAAGTGGTTCAACGCTGAAAAGGGCTTCGGCTTCATCGCTCCAGACAGCGGCGATCCAGACGTCTTTGCACACTTCTCCGCAATCCAGACCCAGGGTTTCCGCACCCTGGACGAGGGCCAGAAGGTGGAGTTCGAAGTCGTTGAGGGTCCAAAGGGTCTGCAGGCTGCAGACATTCGCGCTCTCTAAAGAAGGTCTTTGGCGCTAACGCCAGACTTAGCCAGGGAACGGCTATCCGCACTGCGGATAGCCGTTCCTTGCGTTTGAGGCGGAAGTTACAGGAATACTTCCTGGATACCACCGGTTGTACCAAGTGTGAAGCTTTCTATCTTGGATCTGGCTCCGGTTGCACCCGGGTCAACTATTTCCGACTCTTTCAAGTCCTCCGTCCGCTTGGCGCAAACCGCAGAACGCCATGGGTATGAACGCGTCTGGTACGCGGAACACCACAATATGCCCACCATTGCTTCCAGCGCGACCTCGCTGCTGATCAGCCACATAGCCCACCACACCGAGAAGATTCGCCTGGGTTCGGGCGGCATCATGCTGCCAAACCACTCCCCGTTGGTCATTGCCGAGCAGTTCGGCACGCTGGCCGAAATCTACGGCGACCGCATCGACTTGGGCTTGGGCCGCGCCCCGGGTACCGATATGACCACCTTGCGCGCCTTGCGCCGTGATCCGTCGGCCGCCGATTCCTTCCCGCACGATGTGCTGGAACTGCAGGCCTACCTGGCCGGCGAATCCCGGATTCCCACCGTTCAGGCGACCCCGGGGGCAGGAACCAACGTTCCACTGTACATCTTGGGCTCTTCGCTCTTCGGGGCCAAGCTCGCAGCCCAGCTGGGACTGCCGTATTCCTTTGCCTCGCATTTCGCGCCGGCAGCGCTGCATGAAGCGATCCGCGTCTACCGCGAAGAATTCACCCCATCAGCGCAGCTGGCTGAACCATACGTAATTGCCGGCGTGGGCGTCCTGGCTGCGGAATCGGCCGAACACGCGCACGAACTGCTGGAAGTTGCCAAGCGCCATCGCGTGGCAAGCTTCATCGGCCGCTCCGCGAAGAAGGAGTTCACCGAAGCGGAAGTCGACATGCTCATGGATACTCCGCAGGCGCAGCAGATCCTGGACATGATGCGCTACACCGCGATGGGCACCGGGGAACAGGTAGCTGAATACCTGCGCCACTTCGCTTCGGCAGCGCAGGCGGATGAACTGATCACGATCCATTACCCCACCGAGGAGCAAGCTCGACTGGAATCGGTGATGATTACCGCCGAGGCCTGCCAGCTGGTTAGCGCTCAGTAATTCTGATCCAGCGCCTGGTTGCCATCAGCAGCAGCGCAATCAAGGCAAGGGTCAAGCAGAATTCCACGCCGATATAGGCGTAGTGCCATAGCGATCCGCCATCGGAGACTCCTGCAAGTACCGCTTCGGTACGCGCAGAGAGTCCCGGGCGGATCGCTACGGTTTTAATCAGCAGCAATAGGCCGACCACCCCTACGCCCCAACCCCAGGCCTTGCCGGTACCGCGCTTGGCCGTCCCGGCCACCAGCGCGATGAAGAAGAGAATCTCGACCATGTTCATGGCGAAGAAGACGCGGCGGCCAATGCCCAGACCCAAGGGAATGGTGATTCCGGGTGCGGTGAATTTCAGTGGCGCCTCGATGAATGAGATGCCGATAATCAGGCCGAGCCAAAGTGCAGGAATGTAAATGCGTGCAGCCACGGCCCACCTTGCACCCCTGGTAGCAGGCGCTGGAAGAGGACTAGTCATACCTCCACAGTACGCCGGGTTCTAGCGCGCTTTGCGCAGTCCTGACAGCGCCCAGGCCGCTAGCGCCGCGGCCACCACGGCGCAGAGGACGGAGAATACCAGGATGCTTTGCTGCTGCCCGAAGACGCCAACAGCCCAGCCCAGCGCGATGACTGGAACAGCGCTGCCCAGGTAGGTCACCAGGTAGATGGTGGACACGGTTTGGGCGTGCTGCTTGTCATTGACCGCGTCCACGGCCGAAGCAAAAGCGGTGCGGAAGGCAATACCCTGGCCCAGGCCCAGGAAAACCAATGCCACGACGGCCCATGCCAGCTGGCGATGCCCGGCAGCCACTGCCAGCACCACGGTGGAGGCTGCCATCAATCCCAGGCCAATAGGCAGCAAGGACTTGCCACCGCGCACAACCAACTGCGACAGCGCGGATATGCCCAAGGGAAGGCCGGCAATCAGGCCAATTACCAACAGCGAGTCCAGGCCGAAGGCCTGGGCGAAGTAGCCCGGTGCCAAGGACAGCACGAAGCCGAAGATGGCAAAGCTCAAGAAGCCGACGAGGGCAGCGAGCCAGAACTGCGCACGGGCCGAGCTGGGCACGCCCAAGCGGCGTGGGGCCAGTGCCTTGCTTCGTTGCCCGCGCTCAGCCAGCGCAATCGCAGGACGAGCCTGCAAGGTGCTCAATGGGATCAGGACCAGCAGCAGCAAGAACGCCTGCACCATGAACACGGTATGGCGCCCGCCAGGCAGATGAGCCAACAGCCCGCCAAGCACCGGCCCGAAGGCGACACCGCCCGAGGAGGCCAAGAGGGTGAAGCGCGAAGCCCACTCAGGCCGGGCAGGAAGCAGTTCGCGCAGGGCCGCAGCGCTAGCTCCGGTAGCCAGCGCGACACCGGTCCCCTGCAAACCACGGCCAAGGCACAGTTCCAGCAGGTTGCTGGCCGATCCGAAGACCAGGGTCCCGGCGAAGGAGACAACGACTGCGATCACCAGCGCTGCACGGCGGCCGATATGATCCGACCAATGCCCCACGGTGGAAAGGAACAGCATCAGCGAGCAGACGTAGCTGGCGAAGGCCACGGTGGTTCCCATGGCGCCAAGGCGCAATTCGGATTGGAGTGCCGGGTACAGCGGGGTGGCCAGGTTGGCGCCAACCAGCAGCAGGAAGCTGACGGCCACGGTGATCACCAGTCGAGCGGTCAGCCCCGGGTTCCAGGAGAGTACGCGATGGTTCATTGGCTGCATGCGCAGCTCGCTGATAACCGACAAGTTCACTCCCAGAATCAAAGTAGCCCAGAACAGCTGGGCACAAAGAATGCCCAGAAAAAGTTTTTACCGGTGGGGCCACTCGCTGCCCCACCGGTTAGTTGAGCGTTCTGCTTGCGTTTGTCTACTACAACAGACCGTTCACTCACTAATATCCGCCTATTGAAAGCAACCAGAGATATTTCTTGCTAGGATTTGAGCAGATTGTTCAAAAATTTGGCCCCGCAGATGACCCGGAGTGAGCATATAGTGCGATTAGACGATGTAGACCTGAAAGTACTGCTCTCGCTGATCAAGGATCCCCGCATCCAAATCTCTGAACTCGCAGATGAGGTCGGTGTTGCGCGCAACACAGCGCAGTCGCGCCTGCGCCGCTTGCAGCGCGCCGAAATCCTTCGCGACGGCGGCCGCGACATCGATTTGAGCAAGCTCGGCTACGATGTCCTGGCCTTCGTGACGTTGGAAGTGAACCACCGCGATCTGGATACCGTGGTCACCGCGCTGCGCCAGATCCCCAGCGTGCTGGAAATCCATGAGACCTCCGGACGTGGCGATGTCTGGGTGCGGCTCATCGCCACGGACACCCACCAGCTGCAATCAGCACTGCGCCAGATCTTGCGCATCAAGGGTGTCACCCGTTCGGAAACAACCTTCGCGCTCCATACGCACTTGGCCTACCGCGCCGCTCCCCTGCTGGAGCATTATGCCGAACATGACCACTGAGAAGTCATTCACTGTCAACTGCAGAAAACAAGTCTTTCGTTTCCAGAATTAGCGTCCTACTCTGGTGATACGAGAAGTCACGAGGTAAATCCCCGACTTCCGGCGGATCCCTCGTATTCGACGAAGGAGTACGCAATGACCAAGGATTTCGACACCACAGAATTTGCGCCGGAGTTCGGCAACGACATCTACGAACCAGATGACGGACGCGATTCCCAGGCTTACGAGGGCTCAAGCGACATGCCGGAAACCATGCGCAACCTCGACCCGCTGGCACAGCGCAATTACCTCTACGACGATGACCTGGAAACCGAGGACCAACTCGACAACGAATTCGCCGCAGACGATGAAGAGGAAGAGGAAAGCACAGAGCTTGTTGACCTTGAGGACGAACTCTAGGCCGTGGGCTAAGCAAATCTTTGGCTAAAGGCCATAGACTTTAGAAGTGATTAATCCAGTTCATCTGCGCACATTGCTCGAAGTGGTGGCGCATCGTTCCTTTGCCACGGCCGCAACCCGCTTAGGCTACACGGCCAGTGCTGTCTCCCAGCAGATGACAGCATTGGAGCGAAGCACCGGTACTACGCTGTTCCTGCGCGGCGCACGCTCCATCACCCCGACGCCAGGTGCCCTGCGCATGGTGCGCCACGCCAAACGAGTGCTTACCGACCTCGATGCCCTCATGGCAGACGTCGCCACCATCTCCACCGAAGCTACCGACCTTGAGGAAATCAAGCTCGGCATCTTCCCTTCCCTGGCGACCTACGCGCTGCCGCAGATCCTCAAGGCACCGGATTGGTCCTCCTTGGGTATCAACTTGCGCCTGTGGATCGGCGAACCCCAGCAAACAGTGGCGGGCCTTGGCACCGGCGGCGACCTCGACCTCGCACTGATCTTCCAGGTAGGACCCGGCGGACTGTCGTGGCCAGCATCCCTGGAACGCACCTGGCTGGGCGATGACCAGTTCCGCGTAGTGATCCCGGCATCCTGGCCTATCGCTGAAGACGCTCAGCTGACCGTGGACCAGCTGGCCGAATGGCCGTGGATCTTCCACCACCCGGGAACCTCGGACGCCACCTTGATTTCGCGCTTGTTCTCTTCATACAACATCCACCCGCAGGTCGCTGCCTATTGCGATGACTTCAATGCGTCGCTGAGCCTGGTTTCCTCTGGACTCGGCGCCGCACTGGTCCCCGATCTGGCCATGGCCAATGCTCCAGAAGGCATCCGCATTGTGGATGCCCCCGAGATTCGACTGGCCCGCTCCATCTTTGCGTTGAAACCGGAAAATTCCAAGAAGCCGAAGGCCGCGCTGGTATTGGACCGGCTCGCCCAGGTGCTCTCCCGCTGATTCGTTGCGCCGCGGCGCCAGCGATGCCTGCATTCGTCCCAAGAAAGGGGAATTTCCCGGTGGAGAACCCAAGCCCTGCTTCTTCCAGCGATAGCCTGGTCATCTCGGCCGTGCATGGCCACATCGGCCATATCGAGCTGAACCGTGCCAGCAAGCTCAATGCGTTGACCTTGGAAATGCTCGCCGAGCTGAGCCGGGTGCTGCGTGCGTGGGCCGTGGACCCATCGATTTCCCTTGTACTGCTCACCGGCCGCGGGGAGCGCGCCTTCTGTGCCGGCGGAGATATTGCCGATTTCCACGCAGCTGTCACCACCGGCCGCCATCAGGATTTCGTTGATCTGCTCGCGACCGAATTCGAACTTGATTACCTGATCTCCACCTATCCCAAGCCCTTGATCAGCTTGGCTCATGGCATCACCATGGGTGGAGGCATCGGCTTGGCCTCGCACGCACCGGTGCGCCTGGTGACCCCGAACGCCACCATGGGAATGCCCGAAGCGAAGATCGGCTACACCCCTGACGTGGGAGGCAGCCACCTGCTGGCCAGCGCACCGGGCCACTTCGGCGAGTTCTATGCCATGAGCGCGCATTCCTTCACCGGGGCAGATGCCGTACTTCTCGGTTTTGCCGATGTCGTTGTCACCGAGGACTTCGCCGAGAACATCCTCGATGAGCTCGATGAGTTCGCAGGGCTGCACGCCGGCGAGATCGCGGCCGCTATCGAGGTCATGCACGGTGCCCCCGAGTCCTTCGCCCTGGAGATGGACCGAGGCTGGATCGATCATGCTTTCGGCGCCGGCACCCCGCAGGAAGTATTGGAACGCTTGGAGCAGATGGTTCATCCTTCGGCGCAGCGTGCCGCGCAGATGCTGGCAGCGAATTCCCCGACCAGCGTGGCCAGCGCGTTCTACAACGTGCGGGCTGCACGCGAGGAGCAGGACCTGCGTTCGGCATTGGACCGCGAACTGCGCCTGGCTCGATACCTGATGCACCGTCCGGATCTTGCCGAAGGCATCCGTGCCCAGGTAATTGACAAGGACCGCAACCCTGCATGGATTCCGGCTTCGCTGGACGAAGTGGACCACGCAGCATTGCGGTCTCTGGCTGCTGATTCGGACAGCTAGCTGTCAACTCCCGGTTTGCCTTCTGGCCGGGTGACATCTGCATGCACCGGGCGCACCTTGGCCGAATCCCTGGGCTCAATGCGCGGTGCGTTCACTGCATCTGCGGGTTCGTGAACCACCGACGGTGTGATATCCACGCTCTTGGGCGCCGCGTAGTCCAGCGGTGCATGCTCGCCGAAGTGGTCCGCGTCTGCTTCATCCCAGTCTTCCTTCCAGGAACCAGGAATATCCTCGAGCAGTTCGCCGGGACGCAGCCACTGGAACAGCGAGGCGTAGGAGCGAGTGGACTGCAGATTCACCCGACGGCGCAGCATCCGGGTGTTCAGCTGTTCCGGGCTGGTCAGTCCCATCGATGCCATGATCTGCGCGCATTCGGTGACGGTCAAGCGGTGGTAGTTGTAGACGCGGTGGCCCTTGTCCTCCACATCCAGTGCACGCATCAGGCGCTTGTTCTGCGTGGCAACACCCACGGGGCAGTGGTTGGTGTGGCACTGCTGGGCCTGGATGCAGCCGGTGGCCATCATCATGGAACGTGCCGAGAAGGTGAAATCCGCGCCCTGGATCAGCCGCTTGATGATGTCTGAGCCGTTGGCGACCTTGCCTGCCGCGGCGAGGCGAATTTCATCGCGCAGTCCTGCACCCACCAAGGTGTTGTGCACCAGCATCAGTCCCTCGGTCAGCGGGGCGCCAACATGGTCTTCATATTCCAGCGGGGCGGCGCCGGTGCCGCCTTCAGCGCCATCAATGGTCATGAAGTCCACCAGGATGCCGGTTTCCAGCATGCCCTTGCACAGGGCCATGATGTCGGTGCGGGAACCAACGCAGAACTTAATGCCCACTGGCTTGCCGCCGGAGAGTTCGCGAAGCTTCGCTACGAAATGCATCAATTCGCGTGGGGTGGAGAATTCCGCGTGGCTGGCCGGGGAAATGCAGTCCACGCCCATCGGGACGTTGCGGGCCTCGGAGATTTCCTCGGTGACCTTGGCTGCAGGCAGCACGCCGCCGAGCCCGGGCTTTGCGCCCTGGGACAACTTGATGGTGATGCCCTTGACGTTTTCATGGTTCGCCTTGGCAGCGAAGGTTTCAGGGTTGAAGCGGCCCTGCTCGGTACGGCAGCCGAAGTAGCCTGAACCGATTTCCCAGAACAGGTCGGCACCGTATTCCAGGTGGTACTTGGTCAGTCCGCCCTCACCGGTTTCGTGGACGAATTCGCCCATCGCGGCGCCCTTGTTCATGGCCAGCACGGCGTTGGAAGAGAGCGAACCGAAGCTCATCGAGGAGATGTTCATCAGCGAAATCTCGTAGGGCTGGAGGCACTGGCTGGATCCCACGCGCACGCGGTGCTGCGATGCCACCGGGGCAACCGGGGCCGCCGAATGCAGCAGGTATTCGTGGCCGACTTCATTGACATTCAGCTCCGTGCCGAAGGCCTTGTGGCTATCTGCGCCCTTGGCCCGTGCGTAGATCAGCGAGCGGGTGTCGCGGTTGAAGGGACGGCCATCGGTATTGCGCTCAATGAAATACTGCTGGATCTCGGGGCGGATGAACTCGAAGAGGTAGCGGGCGTGCCCGACGATCGGGAAATTGCGGAGAATCGCGTGCTTCTTTTGCACCAGGTCCCTAATGCCCAGCAGCACCAGCAAACCGGTGAGCACGACGAGGATCCACCACACCCATTCTCCGGAGGTGCCGGCAAGGATTGCGGTCACCACGAAGCCTGTGAATAGGACGGCCAGGAACAGGAGAACCACTATTCGCATCATGATGCGAGCCTAGTACCTCCCTGCCACCTTGTCAGTTCCATCCGCAGAGCATGGCGTGGATCAGCTCGGCAAAATCCGGTCTGCTTCACGCACGGCCATGCGGGCGAACAAGGATTGCCCATCGGCCAATAGCGCGGGCGCCGCACCGCGTTCCAGCACCGCTCCTTCATGGAGCACCAGTACGTTCTGTGCCCGGTTCAGGATCGATAGCCGGTGGCTGATCATCAACACCGCCAGCCCTTCACCGCGTCGGCGTTCCACCGCATCCAGGACCAGCTGCTCGCTGCTTGCATCCAGGGCGCTGGTGGATTCATCAAGGATCAATACCGCAGGCTTGCGCAGCAGCGCCCGGGCCAGGGCCACGCGCTGGCGTTGGCCGCCGGAAAGCCTGGCAAAGCGATCCCCCAACCGGGTCTGCAATCCGGCCTTCTGCTTGCGCAGCCACGGACCCATTCCCAGTTCTTCGAGGACTTCTTCCATCTCGGCGTCGCTGATCCCCTCCGCACCCAGCAAGAGGTTCTCGCGCAGCGTGCCGCGGATCATCACCGCTTCCTGGGAAACCAGGATTATCCGGTTGCGCAGTTGCGCCAAGCTTGCGGCCTCCAGCGGCACATCGCCAAAGCTAGCGGTGCCAGCAGCTTCCACCGAGCGCACCAGGGCGGCGGCAACCGACGACTTGCCGGAGCCGCTTTCGCCCACCAGGGCGAGCAAGGATCCCGGTGCCAGCTCGAAGTCCACGCCGTGTACTACCCGATGGCGTTCGAAGGCGACCGCCAGGTCCGCTACGCGCAGGGTGCCAACAGCAGGAAGCGGAACCGGGTTGTCGGTTTCACGAACCGGATGGCTGGCTATCGCGGTGGCATACAGCCGGCGAGCGCTGGCCAGCGAATCCTGCAGGCCCACGATGAAGCCGTCTACCGCGCGCACCGCTTCATAGGATGGGACCAGCGAACAGCACAGTACGATCAACGGGCCGAATTGCCCTGCGGTTCCCAGCAGGGCAAAGAGCGCGAGCAGGCTGCCCCAGACCACCAACTGGGTCAGAGTGGCCCGTACCGCGCTCAGGGCTCCGGCCGATCGCGCGGCGTGCCGGGTTTCCTGCAGGCTTTCGCGCATCCGCGCCATGACGGGTTTGCCGGCATTGAATCCGTGAATCACCTCGATGCCGGCAAGCGTGTCGGTCAGCAGCTGATTCTGGGTGCCGCGAGCCGCGGCGGTGGCCCGCGCGGTGCGGCGCAGGGCGCCGACGCCAATGGCCGGAATGGCCAGGCCGATCAGCGCATAACCGGCGAGCAGCACCAGGGCCGGTTCCATCCCGAAGACCGCCCAGGTGCCCCAGGTTGCCAGGCCGCTGACCACCACGGCCGCCACGGCCGGGGGCAGGGTGTGGGCGAAGAACACTTCGACCTTGTCGATGTCGCTGGTGGCCTTGGCGAGCATGCCGCCGGAGTTCTTGCTGCCCGCGGCAAAGGGCGCTTGGCGTTCGAATGCCTCGTACATGCTGTTGCGCAACCGCGCCAGGGAAAGGAAGGCGACCCGATGGCCTACGTACTGCTCGAGGTAGCGCACTGCGCCCTTGATAAGTCCTAGCAGGATGACCGCAGTGATCAGCGGTCCCCAGCCAAGGCCCAGTGGCAGCTGCGCAGCACCCAGGTGCAGGGCCTTGGCCAGGCCGAGCCCGGCAACGGCGTAGATCCCCAGGGAGGCCAGTCGAGTGGCGCAGGCCAGCACGCAGGCAAGCAGCAGCGGCGGGAGCAGATCCCTGGTGCTGCCAATCAGCCAGGCCACGGTTTTGAGGGTGGAGATTTTCTGCGTGTGCATTAGTTCCCCTCCCCTAGCTGGCTCCGGCCACTGGCATGCAGCGCATCGGCGCGTTGGCGGAATCCATCCATGGCCTCCTTGAGATAGCCGTCGGCGGCCAGCAGTTCTTCGCGGCTTCCGGCCTGGACGAGCTGTCCGTGGTCCATGACCAGCACGTAGTCGTAGTCGGCCAGCAACCCCAGCCGGTGGGTGACGGTGATGACCGTGGTGCTGCGGTCCAGGGCTCGCAGGGTCCGAAGCACTTCCGCTTCGGTCTGGACGTCCAAGGCGCTGGTGGGCTCATCGAGCAGCAGTACCGGACGCTGGGCGAGCAGGGCGCGGGCTAGCGACAGCCGTTGGGCCTGTCCGCCAGAAAGGCGTGCCCCGCCCTCGCCCAGGGGTTGTGCCAATCCCCCGGGTTGCCCATCGAACCACGATCCCATGCCGACCTGGCGCAGCGCCACGAGCAGTTCGCCGTCGGTGGCCTCGGGTGCACCGAGCAGGAGGTTCTCGCGCAGGCTCATGCCAAAGAGCGTTGCGTGCTGTTCCACCACGGCGGTATTGGCCTTCAAGGTTGCCGGGCCCATGGCTTGGCGGGCATCGCGGATGGTGCCTGCCGAAGCTTCGAGCTGGCCCTGGAGCACGCGCAGCAAGGTCGTCTTGCCGCTGCCCGAGGGGCCGATGACGGCAGTACGCGAACCTGCCGGGAAATGCCACGAAATGCCGGCCAGCGCGTGCTGCTCGCTGTCATAGCCGGCGCTGACTTCTTCCAGGATCAGGTCGCGGTGGCGCAGGTCCACGTGCAGCGGGTTGGCCATGGAGCGGTGCATCGGGATTTCGGCGACTGCGGCCAGTTTCTTCTCGGCCGCCTTGCCGGTCATCCCGATGTAGAAGAAGCTGCCGACGTAATTGACCGGGGCGAGCATCAAGAAGCTCAGGATCACCAGGGACAGGGCAGAGCCCGGGGTGATGGCGCCGGAGCCCGCGCGCCACCAGGCCAGCAGGGCGGCACTGGCGAGCAGCAGCACGGCGAAGCTGGAATCGATGACCAGCAGGATCAGCTGGTTGCGGGCCAGCAGTTTCATCACTTGCTGGCGCACGCGTTCGGTGGCCTGCTGGATGCGGGAGCCCATCCACCGGCTGCCGCCGTTGAGCTTGAGCATGCCCAGCGAGCGCAGTGCGTCCAGGAAGGTCGCCGAGAGAATGCCCTGGGCTCGGCGGTACTCGCCGTTCGAGGCGCCGAAGCGCCGCTGGAAGCCCAGGACGATGACCGGGACCAGCGCGGTGGGAATCAGCATCATCAGCGCGCTGAGCGGGTCAATGGCAAAGGCGATGAAGCACAAGATCAATACCGGGGTGGCTACCGCGGAGATTGCCGGGCCGATGAAGCTGGAACGGTATTTCACTGACCGTTCCACCGAGTCCATGGCCGCATGGACCAGCTCCCCCTCGCCGGCGGCGCGCACCGCCAGCGGGCCGATGGACAGATAGTGCTTGAGCAGCTTCATGCGGTGGTAGTCGGTGAGGTCATGGCCGTTGCGCGAGATCACGACCGGGACCAGGAAGGTGGCTACGGCCATGATCAGCAGTTCGCCGATGGCGCTGAAATACCATTGGGTGCCCAGCGGGCGATGGGCCATGAGTTCATCAAGGCCTTGGCCCACGACGATCACCAAGCCGGCGGTTCCGGCCGCGGCAATGAGGCTCAGTGCCACCACGATGGCTGTTGCAGCCGAAAAAATTCCAAAGACCCTACGCACCCTCCTATCCTAGGCCAGAGCCAACCGGCAGCTCCCAGCTACGGGCGCTTGCAGGCAAGGCTGGGCCGTGGAGCGTCATACATTGCCCGTGATGTCCGATGTGCGCGAAACTGGAGTGCATGAGCACTCCGGAGCTGAAACAACGTCCGCATTCTGTCACCTTGCGATTCCTCGCCGCACCGACCGACGTCGATGTCACCGGGATTGTTCCTGCGGGCACCGTGCTGGAGTGGGTCGACAAGGCCGCCTACGCTGCAGCGGTGGGATGGTCCTCCAGCTATTGCGTCACCGCCTATGTAGGCAATATCCACTTCGAAGACCCGATCCACTCCGGGGATCTGGTGGAAGTCACCGCTTCGGTGGTGTACACCGGTACCAGCTCCATGCACATTCATACCGAGGTATCCTTCAGCGATCCGCGCGAATTGCGGCCGGTGAAGTCCAGCAGCTGCCTGGTGATTTTCGTAGCCGTCGGCGAGAATGGCAAGCCCACTCCGGTCCCGGCGTTCACCCCGGGTACGGCCAAGGAAATCGCCATGCGTGAAAGTGCGTTGGCGCGCATTGAGATCCGCGAGCAGATAGTCGCGTCCATGAATGAACAGGTATACACCGATGAGGGTACCGCCGAGCGCATTACCCTGCGCTTTTTGGCGGCGCCCACCGATGTGAACTGGGGCGGCAAGGTCCACGGCGGCATCGTGATGAAGTGGATAGATGATGCCGCTGAGCTATGCGCTGCCCGCTACTGCCAGCAAGAAACCGTCGCGGTATTCTCCGGCGGGGTGCGCTTCTACCGTCCGTTGCTGATCGGCCACCTGGTAGAGGTCGAGGCTCGCCTGGTCTACACCGGGAACAAGGGGATGCACATTGCCGTGCATGTGCGCTCGGGCGATCCGAAAACCACTGACATGCAGCTGACGACCTACTGCCTGACCGTAATGGTGACCCGCGATGAAACGGGCACCGCTGTTCCGGTGAAGCCATGGGTCCCCGTCACTGATGAAGACAAGCGGCTGTGGAATCACGCACGCGACTTGTTGGCCATCCGCGCCAACGCGCCTGGCGGTTACACCCCAATCCATATGTCCAAGGAGAACGCCCAGTGAGTGCAGCGAAGCCCTTCGTAAAAGTTTGCGGCTTGTCCACGGCCCAGGATGTGGAAACCGCTGTCGCCCATGGCGCTGACGCCATCGGGTTCGTGCTGACGCCAAGTGCCCGTGAAATTTCCGTGCACCGGGCCGCCGAATTGGTGAAGGCAGTTCCTGCAGGCATTGCCACCGTGGCGGTTTTCCGCAGCGAGGAGATCCAAGCGGTGCTGGAGCATGCCGCGCAAGCCGGCGTGAGTTGGGTGCAGCTGCACGGACAGCGCACGGCAACGGATGTAAGCGCCGCTCATGAGGCCGGGTTCAAGGTCATCCGCGCGGTGCGGCGCAACGACCCGGAAGAGCAGTTTGCCGATTGGGGCGAAGATCTGCTGCTCATTGACGCCTCGGTACCCGGCAGCGGCGAAAGCTGGGATTATGCGGCAGTGAAGGATCTGGCCGCTGGGCGGCGCTGGCTGGTGGCCGGCGGGCTTTCCGCGCAGAATGTGGCTGATGCCCTGGCTGCGTCCAGCGCCTTCGGCGCCGATGTCTCCTCCGGGGTGGAGTCCTCCCGCGGTGTCAAGGATCCCGAGCTGATCGCCATGTTCATTGATGCGGCCAAGGCTTAGCCGAAGCAGCCGCTGCATGCTCCGCAGGCTTCGCCAAACCCCGCACATCGAATCCCCCGGCAGGGCGTTCGCGCCAGTTGAGAGTGCCTGGATAGCGGGGTTTTCGTTCAGGATTCATGTCCCGCCGGTACCGCTGCCGCGGTGCATTGCCCCAGCCCGGGCCATGGCAGCGCTGTTCCCAGGGGTTCCGCGTGCTGGTTGATTCAGCGGATCCAATTGTGCGGGGCAGGCTTGCGGGTGCTGGGCAGCGCGCCGTCTTCACGCCACTGGTGCAACCACTCGGGCAGCACCATATCTGTTGGCAGCTCCAAGCCGACTGCGGCCAAGATTTCCTCATTGGAAACCGCACCCTTTTTGGAGGTCATCCGGGTGGCCACATAGGCGCGAGCGTAGATCTCGCCCTTCACGACGATGCGCTGCTCGAAGAAGATGCACTTGTCGTCCATGCCGATCAACCGGGTCTCCTGGGAGAACTTGGTTCCCAGGCGTACCGATTTGCGGAAGGTGATGGTCTCGGTCTGCACGACCGGGACCCATTTATTCTTGGACATGATGTCCCAGACACCTGAGCGGAACATCAAGTCAAAGCGCCCGAGATCGAAAATCGAGAAGTACATGCCGTTGTTGATGTGGCCGGCAAAGTCGATATCGGTCAGCGTGGCACGCATGCCCACTGAGCTGGTGTCGAACATGGACAGCTTGGACGCCTTCTTGCTGTTCAGGTAAACCATGAGGATTCGGAATATCATGTGCATACCATCACATTACTGCTTAGTAACCCTTCTGCCTAGCGCATTTCCTCCCGGGTCAACGCCAGGCGTAATCCTTCCGGCTCATGCCCGGAAAACCGCAAAACGGTAAAGTCGATTTCAATGCCTGGCCAACGAAATGATCAAGGAGCACCATGCGTCGACTCCCCGAACTAGTGCACCGGCGGCTCCCAACGCTGCCACCGGTGGATTGGGAACGTCCGTCTCCGGATAAGAAGAGCTTGCGCCGCGATGCTGTCGTCGCATCGGGCTTCCTTCTCCTGGCGCTGACCATGCACGAACTCTCGCTGTCCCTGACCGAGCAAGAGAACGCGCCTGATCGTCTCCTCGCGTATCTCGTGCTGGCATCCCTGATCGTGCCGCTGATGTTCCGCCGGCGCTGGCCCATTTCAATGATGCTCATCGGTTCGGCTGCATTCGTGGGTGCCGGAAGCGAAAATACCTACCAAGTCGGCATGGAGCTCTGCGCACAGCTTGCCTATTTCATTGGCATCTACACGGCGGTCACCTGGTCGAAGAACCGCAGGGGCATGTGGACCGCTATGAGCGTGGTGCTGTTGTTCATGGCCACCTGGGTGATAATCACCTTCTTCACCTCTGATTTGCTCAAGGCCACCGGCACAGCAATGGTCCAGGAACCAGCAGGCGTCCTCCCGACGCCCACGGCTTTCATCTTCTACAACCTGCTGATGAACCTGTTGTACTTCGGCGGCGCGATCTTCTTGGGCATGGTCAGCTGGACCAACGCCTACGCCAGTCAAATAGTGGAAACCCAGGCTCAGCGCATTGCCGATCAGTCCCAGCAGCTGGCAGACCGTGCGGTCAATGAGGAACGGCTGCGCATCGCCCGCGAGTTGCACGATGTCATTGCCCACCACATTGCCTCGGTGGGAATCCAGGCCTCGGCCGCCCGCATGGTGCACGAGCGAGATCCCGAGCAGTCAATTGAACTGATGCGCGGCATTGAATCCTCGGCACGCAGCGCAGTCAGTGAAACGCGGGCACTGCTAGGCGTATTGCGTGAGCATGACGGTCCGGGCGATGTGCCGAACTCCACTGAGCGGGCACGCAACCCCGAACCATCCATGGCGCAGCTGGATGAGCTGATCAGCGCGAATGAGCGGCAGGGACTGAGCATCCAGCTCTCTCGCGATGAACACCAGCCCGGCTTCATTTCTGCCCTGCCAGCCGGCCTGTCGCTCGCGCTCTACCGCATCAGCGGCGAGGCTTTGGCCAATGTCCGTGCGCATTCCACGGCCCGCACCGCCACCTTGTCGCTGCGTTCGGGAACCGATGCGGATGGCGCATGGATAGAAGTCGAGGTCACCGACAGCGGCCGTCCCCGGCCAGATTCCGCCGGTGGCGGCTACGGCCTGCGTGGCATTCGCGAACGCGCCAAGCTGCATCACGGGCTGGTGGAAATCGGTCCGCGCATTCCGCATGGTTGGCGTACCCGAGCCCGGTTGCGCGTGGTTTCCGACGCGGCAACTAGACTATCAACATGAGCAAAATTACCGTGGTGATCTGCGATGACCAGTCGCTGATCCTCTCGTCGTTGAAATTGATCTTGCAAACCGATCCGCAGATCCAAGTCATCGGCACAGCGGACAACGGCCACGCGGGCCTGGAAATGGTTCGCGAGCTGAACCCCACGGTGGCGCTGATGGACATCCAGATGCCGCAGATGGACGGCATCGAGGCCACGAAGCTCATCGCCAGCACCACGCAGACCAAGGTCATCGTGCTGACCACTTTCAACCGCGACGACTACCTCTTTGATGCCATGGACGCCGGTGCCAGCGGTTTCCTGCTGAAGAATGCAGAGCCTGAAATGCTGGTCACCGCCGTGCACCAGGTAGCCGCCGGCCACGGGTTGCTCTCCCCCGAAGTCACGCTCAAGCTCATCCAGCGTGGCACCGGGGCGGTCCCTGCCACGGATTCGGCAGCCGCAACTACCGAGGCCCAGCAGCTTGGAACACTCACCGAACGCGAACGCCAGGTACTCTGCGAACTGGCCCAGGGCAAGAACAACCAGGAAATCGCCGCGGTGCTCTGCCTGTCGGAGGCCACGGTGAAAACCCACCTGTCGAACCTGTTGGCGAAGCTGCACCTGCGCGACCGGGTGCAGGGTGTCTTATTCGCCCACCGTGCCGGACTCATCCAATAGTTTCATTCCTCAGACGGAGCGCAGATGCGGCTTCCTTTCCTAAGCTGATGAGTAGAAACATTACTTGGCAGAGGAAAACATGCTTGAGCTACACGATGTGTCACGGTCATTTGCACAGAATTTGGTGCTCGATGACGTCAGCTTCACCGTACCTGGCGGCGCGCTAACCGGATTCGTTGGTGCCAACGGTGCCGGCAAGACCACCACCATGCGCATCATCATGGGATTGCTCGGCGCCGATTCCGGTTCTGTTACGCTCAACGGCCTCACGCTCGATGGACCCACGCGCCCCAATTTCGGCTACATGCCCGAGGAACGCGGCCTGTATCCCAAGCAACCGGTCATTGACCAGCTGGTCTACCTTGGACAGCTCCATGGCATATCCCGCCCCGGGGCACGCAAACGAGCCATGGAACTGCTGGCCCGTTTCGGCTTGGCTGACCGCGCCAAGTCCAAGCTCGAATCCTTGTCCCTGGGCAACCAGCAACGCGTGCAAGTCACCGCAGCGCTGCTGCACGAACCCGACGTGCTCATCCTCGACGAGCCTTTCAGCGGCCTTGACCCGATCGCGGTAGACGCCATGAGCTCCATCCTGCGTGACTATGCGGCGCGTGGTGTTCCGGTGCTTTTCTCTTCGCATCAGCTGGATCTGCTCGATGTGCTGGTGGACCATCTGGTGATCATCCAGCACGGCAAGATCCTCGCAAATTCTTCGGCTGCAGGGCTCCGTGCGACGCAGGCTTCCCGGCACCGGTTGTCCCTGGGCTCCGACACGGGGTGGCTGCGCAATGAACCGGGCGTCACCGTCATCGATATTTCAGGTCATGAGGCGTTGGTGAATTTCGATTCCGAATCAGATGCCCAACGCGTGCTCGCCACCGCCATGAGCCGCGGGCCCGTCGCAGAGTTCGCGGTCCACCGCCCTTCGCTGGCCGATATCTACCGGGAGATCATCAAGTGAACACCTCCACAGCTCCATGGCTCATTGTTGCCCTGCGCGAAGTCGAAACCAAGCTGCGCGACAAGGCTTTCATCGTCAGCACCATCGTTACCGTGCTATTCATCATTGGCTCAGTCGCCGTTACCGGTTTCCTCGCAAATCGCACTTCCAATTTCGCCGTGGCGGCCACCGATGATACTAGTTTCCAGGTGCTGGAGCAGGTCATCCAGGATCGTCCCGAAGACGTGGAATTGAGCATTTCAAGGCTCACCGCGGAACAGGCCGAGCAGCAATTATCCGCTGAGCAGCTGAACGCGACCTTGTCCAGTTCCGATGATGCGCAGGAATTCACGCTGACCGGTTTCAACGAGGTCGACCAAGAACTCAGCTCCCTGGTCCGCGAGGCAATGAAATCGGTGATGGCCGATCAGCTGCTAGCCGAGGCCGGTCTGGAATCAGCGAGCCTGCCCGATAACGAGAACCTCGTCCTCGACCAGCTTCATGGCGATTCCGAACGATCCGCAATGGTCAGTGTCATGGCCTTGGTCTTCTCCTTCCTCTTCTACATGGCCGCGTTCCTCTTCGGCATGCCCATAGCCAACTCGGTAATTGAAGAGAAGCAAAACCGTGTGGTCGAGATCCTGGCCAGCACCATTCGCCTGCGCCAGCTGCTGGCGGGAAAAATCGTCGGAAACGTCATTCTCGCGATGATCCAGCTGCTGGCCTTCCTCAGCATTGGCTTGCTGGCTGCCTACCTCTCCCCGATTCAGATCCCCTTCCTCGGAATTGTCACCCAGGTGGCCGGGTGGTTCGTGGTGTTCTTCTTCGGAGGTTTCCTGCTTCTTGCCGGGATCTGGGCGGCCTTGGGCTCCTTGGCTACCCGCACCGAGGACCTGCAGCAATCCAGCGGACCGGTGGTAGGGCTCTTGATGGCGGTCCTGTTCATCGGGTTGTATGCCAAGGGCAGCTTCCTGGTGATCGCTTCCTACATCCCCATCGTCTCCTCGGCGGCGATGCCTATCCGCTTGCTCTCGGGCGAGGTAGCGGTCTGGGAACCGATTCTTTCCTTGGTAATTCTCCTGGCAGCCTGCTGGCTCGTGCTGCTGTTCGCGGAGAGGATCTACCGCCGGGCAGTGATGCACACCGGTGGCGCGCTGACCTTGCGCAAGGCCCTGAAGCTTGAGCTCTGAGCTAGCAAGAAAAAGGTGGGGACCGGTTCTGTGAACCGGTCCCCACCTTTTCCCTGGGGTTAACTGGTCAGTGTTCCTTCCAGTGCTGGGTATGGATTGCTGCTGGAAAATTGGATGACTCGTTCCATAGCGAGTGCAGTTTGGAATACGGTCTTTTCATCCCATGGCTGGCCGACAATCTGTATTCCAATCGGAACGTTGGCTTCTCCCACACCGCACGGAAGATTCATCACCGGTCGATGATTGGCGATGTTGAAAGGACTGGTCATATGACCCTCCCAATAGTGCTTGAGCTTCCGTCCTGCCGCGCTGATCCCATCCAGGTAGTCTCCGTCGGCCCGCAGCCAGTCGACTGCGTTCGTCGGGCAAAGCAAGACATCCACGCCTGACATTGCCGTGTTCAATTGCTGATTGAACCGTGCGTCCAAGCGAAGCGAATCGACCAATGGCGTTGATTCTGCCTGGGCCAATGCGTCGGCAATGAATTGATCGGTATAAGCGGCTCTCGGATCTTTCGAGTCGCCGATGATCTGGGTCATCGCTGGGGCAAGTATTTGGCCGAAGTGGGCAAAGCTTGTTTCCCTGACCTGATCCGTCGTCCAGGGCAGGTCGACTTCTACAATGTTCGCGCCCAGATCCCGCAACCGCTCGATCGTCGAGGCGAACGCTGCGGCCACCGATTGGCTTACCGGGTAATTGCCCAGTTCCAGGGACACCCCGATCTTCAATCCGGCGAGAGACGCTTCTTCAAGTTGGGGGCTGGGATTTGTCGGTCCCCAAGAGTTCGAATCGGCCGGGTGCGTACCGCTGATGATTGATGACATGAGCAGAACATCCGCGACGGTTCTTCCCATTGGCCCATCGCCTCGGTAGCGATCAGCGGCCAGTTCCCCAGCCCCGGGGATCCTTCCATACGGTGCCTTATACCCAACGGTGCCGGTAAAGGCGGCCGGGATTCGGGTTGATCCTGCAATGTCCGAGGCGGTAGCCAACGTGGTAAATCCGGCCGCCAGCGCTGCACCCGATCCCCCGGATGATCCGCCCGGTGACATTTGGGGGTTCCAAGGGTTGCGCGTGACTCCCCAGATCGGAGAGTGCGTTACAGTGGCGCAGCTGAACTCGGGACTTGTCGCCCGCCCGTGGATAATGGCTCCGGCAGTTCGGAGCCGTTCGATGATCGGATGGTCGACGTCAGCAACGAACTGTTTCTGCGAAAGCAGCCCCATCGAAAGGCTGTGCCCGGCTAGCCCGTGTTTCTCCTTTGCGACGACACTGATGCCTAACAATGCCGGCAGCTGTTGCACTTCATTTGCGCGACGGGCTTTGGCGTACGCTTCCGTAGTTCTGGCTGCTTCCGCACGAGCTTCGGCTTCCATGGTCTCGGTCAACGCGTTGATTTTCTCGACCCCGCGGTCCCGGTCGGCATTGATCAATTCGAGCTGTGCTTCAAGCACCTCCGCCGGAGAGATTTCTCCGCTGCGGAAAGCTGGTAATTGTTCCGTGGCACTGAGGTAAGCCAGATCAGCCTTCATGCGGGAATCCCATGAATCGAGTTGCTCTCATTGCCAGCAAGTGCCGCGTTTTCCTCCAAAGCACCGAAGATCATTTCCCAGCCGATCTCAGTGAGGACTTCCAATCCATGGATCATGTCGTCGTCTGTAGAGAATTCTCGTTCGCAATGGCTAACGCCGTCGATTGAGGGAATGAAGAGCATGACCGTCGGCACGATTCGGTTCATTGCAACCGAGTCATGCCCAGCCATCGTGCGGATACGACGAACGCTCTTGCCCAGATTAGCGGTCGTTTTCTCGGCTAATTCAAGCCCAGACTCCGGATAGTACTGAATCTCTCGAACATCGAAATCATTGACGTTGATCCTGATGTCGTGTTCGCGGGCAATCTCCGCAATTTGCCCAATCAGAATCTGTCGCGCCCGCAGGACGTCGGCTTTCAACTCGGCGCGAAGATCAGCAACCAAGTGCACTCGACGGGCTACGACAATCGGGGAATTCGGTTCCAGCGTCATTTGCCCGACCGACGACACGATGCTGCCCTCAGCAAAGTGTTCTACGACGTCGTGGACTTTCAAGATCACCTTGCTCGCAGCAACAAGTGCGTCATGGCGATCGGCCATGGCCGTTGCACCGGTATGGGATTGTTCCCCGAGTACCTCGACGTCCAGCTTCTGCGTGTGCCAAGAAAAGTCGACGGCTCCGATGCTGATCGATTCCCGTTCCAGGATGCGTCCCTGTTCGATGTGGATCTCCGCATAGCCTGCAACTTCTGGACGCTGGTCGTGGCCGAGGTATCCAATAGATTCCAGGGCTTCTGCGACGCTGACTCCCGCCAGATCCCGGGTTTGCAGCATCTGTTGTTCGTCCATGGACCCCACGAACACTGAAGAGCCCATGATGGACGGGGCGAACCGGCCGCCTTCTTCATTGAACCAATTGACTACCCCAATGTTGAAGACCGCCTGCTGGGATTCCGCTTTCAACCTTGACTCGATGGCCTTGGCAGCGTGCAGGCCTGCGAGGACTCCATAGGCACCATCGAAGCGTCCACCCAGTGGTTGCGAATCCAAGTGCGATCCCAGCAATATGTACGGGGCGCCTGGCGTAAGTTCGATCAATGCGAACATGTTGCCAATAGTGTCGACACGAAGTTCCCAACCGTGCTCCCGAGTGAATCGCGCGAACCAATCTCGACTGAGTTTGTCCTCGGGAGTCGCTGCCTGCCGATCGACACCGTTTTTCTCCGTTGCTCCGAATTCGGCAACGTGGTGGAAGTCAACGAGAAATTCGTTGTGCATGGTGAATTCCTTTCTGTGAAGCTAAAGTTCGATGCTTTTACTGGCCGGTAGCTGGCGAGGACTTGGCATATAACGGGTGGGTTTCTGGCACCGGGGTGAAGACCAGCAGGCACAGCACGATAAGTGCGGCTGCGGCCATGTACACGCCTGGAATCATCGCGATACCGGTGCCCGAGACCAACCACGTTCCGACAAATGGAGCAGTGCCGCCAAAGATCGCGTAGGCAACGTTGTAGCTGATGGCTGAGGAAGTGTATCGAGTTCTAGTGGTGAAGATTTCCACGAAGAAGGTGTAGCAACCGCCGCCGTATATGCACATGGGGACCACAAAGAGCAACTGCCCGATGATTGCCAGGGCGAGTGATCCGCTGGTGACCAGCATGAAGCATGGAATGCTGAGTATCATCAGTGCCGCGGAACCTGCGATAAGCATCGGCTTACGTCCGTAGCGGTCACTGAACCGTCCGCCAATAGGCAGCAGGACCGCGTAGCTGGCCATGGCTACGGCGTTGGCCACTAGCGACATTTCCAGGCTCAGGTTTCCGGTTACCTGGACATAGGACACGAAGTATCCGGAGAGGAAGTAGAACCCCATGGCTGTCAGCGCCATGACGAAGATGACCTGGAGCATCCGAAGCTTGTTCTGTGCGAATGTCTGTCGCAGAGGACTGTATTCCTTGTGCTCGTTCTTCTTGAGCACCTGCTGGAAGGCTTCCGACTCTTCGGTTTTGGAGCGAATCCAAAGGCCGAAAAGTGCTAGCGGGAGTGCGAGCAGGAATGGTATGCGCCAGCCATACGACGCGAAGTTTGCGGGGTCCATCGTTGTGGACAGCACCAGGATCAGGGTGCCGCCGATTACCGATGGCAATGCGGTTGCTGCCAGCGTGATGTTCAGCCAGAAGCCTCGTTTATCAATTGGCGCATGTTCAAAGACGAAGGCTGGTGCACCGACAGATTCGCCGCCAGCCGAGAATCCCTGGATCAGTCGGCACAGCACTAGAAGTGCTGGAGCCAGGGCGCCAATTTGCGCGAAGGTCGGCAACAGTCCGATAGCGAATGTTGCCAGGCCGATGGTCATCAAGGTGATGAACAGGACCTTGCGGCGGCCGAGCTTGTCTCCCAGCACGCCGAAGAACATTCCGCCAAGTGGTCGCACGAAGAAGGCGACTCCGAAGGTCGCGAACGTAGCGAGCAGGCCTGCCAGCGGGCTGTCTGATGGGAAGAAGAGTGCTGAGAGCGTGACTGCCGACAAACCGTAGAGCGTGAAGTCATAGAATTCGATGAACTGTCCGATGCTGCCACCGGCCAGCACACGGCGCTTCTGTTTCATGTCGGATTGCGTCGTGGACGGCACAGAGCCGGCATCAATGCTATTCAGGGTCACGAGTCTGCCTTCTTTCGGGCTAAGCTCCACCGATTTCTCAGGAAGCGGCTGGGGAAGGAGCGGACGAGAAGTCCGGCCTCTTAGTACTCAACGATCTGTGATCCACGCCATATCGTCCAACGCAAAAGTTTTATTAGCTTGATCGTTAAAAGCGATCAGCTATTACCCGTCATTCAGGATCTCGCCCGCAAGGTCGGCAAACGCCCGTGCTTTTCGCGTCATCTGCATTTCCTTCGGATAGGCGACGACAATTGAAATAGGAATAACCGGATCCCTGATTTGCAGTGGCACTACAGCTCTGCCGGTATATGTCAGGTCATGCGACAACCGCCGATTGAGAACCGAATATCCCAACCCCATGGCCACATAGGAGCGGACAGTCTCGTATCCGGAAACCCAATACGCCACATTTGGTTGCAGCCCTAACGACGAAAAGAGCTTGAGAAAGTACTCTCTTGAATGCTCTTGATCAAGCAGAACCAGGGGCTCGTCAACGAGCTCTTCAAGCGATACTGTGCCGTTGCCTTGCGCCAGCGGATGCTCATGAGCCACGATGACGTGCGCACCTAGCCGGTCGACCTGGTCCATCGAAAACTCTGCCCCGACGCCGAGGTCATACATGAGCGCTAATTCGCACTCGCCCTTGCGCAAGGCATCGAGAACTTGTTGTTGCTCGCCTTCAATGAACTGCAGTTCAATACCGGGAAATTTCGATTTGAATGCTGCGAGCAACCGCGGAGCAACGAAGGGTGCCAACGGCGCGAAAATACCTACGCGCAACCTTCCGCTAAGTTCATGGCTTGCCCCGCTCAACGACGAGTGCAAGATCTCCGCATTTTCCAAAAGGTTCCGGGCACCTGCCACGAGCCGTTTCCCGTCCTCGGACAGATTCAAAGCACGGTTTGGCAAACGCAGGAACAGCTGCACGCCCAAGTCGTGTTCCAAGTGGTTGATGGCGGCAGATAATGTCGATTGCGAGACATTCAAGGACGCTGCTGCGGCACGCATGTTTTCGAATCGAGCAACCTCAATGAAATACCGCAACTGGATCAGAGTGAATGAACGCGCCATGCAAGTCATCCTAGCCACTGCAATGGCCTACTAATCGGTACTCCATTAGGGCGAAACCAAGAAGATGCACAGCCAGCGTCATTAGACTTGGCTAAGTGAGCGAAGAAAAACCCTTGTTGCATCTGCCGGCCCGCCTGATCATTGTTTGGCTGGTGCTGATCGTTGGCATCACCGGATCCACGCTGCTGTCCACCGCCGACTATGTCACCGGCGGCAGCCTGCTCTCCCTGATCGCCTTATGGGTGATCAGGCTCGTGGCGATCGGCAGCTTCTGGTTGCTCGAAGCGCGCAAGGACACCAAAGTCTTTGCGATGCTGCTGGTCCTGCTTTCGCTGGTCCTGGATATCCTGCTGAAGCTGCCGGTGCTGGACACCGTGGAGTATGGCGATTGGTTCTTGGTCTCCGCGCTGGATCTGAGCGGGATGTACACCGGCTACTTCACCGTATGGGGACTGGCCCTTCCGGTGCTTTCGCTGGTCGGCTGGTTCGTCTTGCGTCCCCGGAAGCTCGCTGGCTGGATCGTCGGCCTGCTCTCCGCGGTGGGCTTGGGATTCGCGGCCCTGTCGGTGGCTGGTTCGGCCAGCGGATCAGTATTCGCCTTCACCCTGGTGACCTTGGCGCGCTACATTCTTCCGGCGGTCCTCTCCGCCACCGCAGATTTCCTGGTCGCTAAGCTCAAGGATCGCAAGAAGTAGGAGTTTTCAGGCAAAAAGCAGTGGCCAGCATCCACATGAATGGATGCTGGCCACTGCTTTTTGCGCTTGCTGGCTAGATCAGCGAATCACTGAGGTGATTCGGGGTGCCGAAGCGGTGCGCGGTGATGGATACCGCCTGCTCATGCAGGAACGGAAGCATCTCCACACGGCCGGCTGCGGTGACTGGCGATCCGTAGATGGCCACATCAGGCTTGCCGTTGGTTGCCTCTGCGACTGCCTTCATCGAGCCGCCGATCAGGCGGATGCGGGCAGCGGACTCGGGGCCGGTCTTCGCAGCCAGCTTCGCCGCACGGGCGGCGAAAGCCGCAACGTCTTCGCGCACCACGGTGACCGAGTTCTCGGCCAACAGGTTGCGCACGCCCAAGGGCAGCTGCACGTCAGCGGAGAAGATCACCCGGGAACCTGCGGTAACACCGGCGGCAACTACGCGCAGCGCCTCGGCCAGGCCGTGGCCGCTGGTGGCTTCTTCGAAGCGCACGGTCACATCAACGGCGCGGTATCGGAAGATGTTGCGTTCGGCGATCAGACCCGAGCGGTCCTTGGCCTGGTTGAACTCGTTGTTCCACCACAGCTTGTCGCTGGCCAGTGCCGAGCCCAGCCACTGGGCCTGCTCCGAATCCAGTTCTGCGGTGTTCAGCAGGCGCTCGTCGAATGCCGAGAGCGCTGCGCCCTGCTTGGCGGGGGCATCCACCCAGGAGCCCATGCCGACCAGGTAGTTCGGGCCGCCGGCCTTGGTGCCTGCGCCGATGGCCGACTTCTTCCAGCCGCCGAAGGGCTGGCGCTGCACGATGGCACCGGTGATGCCGCGGTTGGCGTAGATGTTGCCCGCCTGGATGTTCTCCAGCCAGTAGCCCATCTCCGCCGAATCCAGCGAATGCAGGCCCGAGGTCAGGCCGTAGTCCACCTCGTTGACGATTTCTGCCGCTTCTTCCAGGGTTTGCGCGGTCATCACGCCGAGGATCGGGCCGAAGTATTCGGTCTTGTGGTATTCGCTGCCGCGGGCCACGTCGTAGCGCACGCCCGGTGAGTACAGCTTGCCCGAGTCATCGAGCTGCTTTGGCTCGATGGCCCAACGCTCGTCAGCGCCCAGGGTGGTCAGGCCCCGCTTGAGCTTTTCGCCCGGCTCGCCGATCAATGGACCCATCTGGGATTCTGGGTTCCACGGGTAGCCGACCTTCAGCGACTTCACCGCATCGATCAGCTGGTTGTTGAAGCGCCGTGATTCAGCCACCGAGCCAACCAGCACCACCAGCGAGGCAGCCGAGCACTTCTGGCCGGCGTGGCCGAAGGCCGACTGCACGACGTCGCGCGCGGCCAGGTCCAGGTCGGCATTCGGGGTGACGATGATGGCGTTCTTGCCGGAGGTCTCTGCCAGCAGCGGCAGGTCCTTGCGGAAGGAGCGGAACAGTTCCGCGGTCTCGTAGCCGCCGGTGAGGATCAGGCGGTCCACACGCTCATCGGAGACCAGCTGCTGGCCCAGGGAGCGGTCGCCCACGAAGACCAGCTGCAGCACGTCCTTCGGCACGCCGGCATCCCACAGGCACTGCACCATGACGGCACCCACGCGGGCGGCCTGGCTGGCAGGCTTGATGATGACCGGGGAACCGGCGGCCAGGGCCGAGAGGGTGGAACCGGCCGGGATCGCCATTGGGAAGTTCCATGGCGGGGTGACCACGGTCAGCTTCGACGGGACGAACTTCGCGCCATCCACGGCATCCAGTTCGCGGCCCTGTTCCGCGTAGTAGTGCGCGAAGTCGATGGCCTCGGAGATTTCCACGTCGCCCTGGTCAATGGTCTTGCCGCATTCGGAGCCCAGGACCTCGAGCAAGGTGGCGCGGCGCTCCTCGAAGAGCAGGCCGGCACGGTGCAGGATCTGCGCGCGCTTGCCCGAGCCCAGCTGCTGCCAGCCGGCAGCGGCGTCCACGCCCATGGCGATGGACTCGTCGAGCTCGCCGGCACTGTTCAGGGTGTTGTTCTTGACCAGTTCCTTGCCCAATGCAGATTCCTGCATCTTGGCCAGGATCTCCCGTCCCCAGGCCCGGTTCTGGTCCAGATCCGGATCGGTATCCGGGGTGTTGAAGAATTCGGTGGAGCCGTCGGCGAAACCGGCCACGCGCGTGCTCAGCGCCGGATCCTCGACCCGGCGGTCCTGTACGCGGTGCGGGGCAGGGACCACATTGGTCATGGCTTCCAGGGAAGCGAGGAAACGGTTCTTCTCGCGTTCGAACAAGGTCTCGTTCTTGGACAGCTCGAAGACTGCGGACATGAAGTTTTCCTGGCTGGCTCCCTCTTCGAGGCGGCGGATCAGGTAGGCGATGGCCACGTCGAATTCCTGCGGGTGCACCACCGGGGTGTAGAGCAGCAGCGAGCCGACTTCCTTGCGCACCGCTTCGGCCTGGCCGGTAGCCATGCCCAGCAGCATCTCGAATTCGATGCCGTCGGTGACGTTGCGCGACTTGGCCAGCAGCCAGGCCAGGGCCACGTCGAAGAGGTTGTGCCCGGCGATGCCGATGCGGATGTTCTTCACATGTTCCGGGCGCAGCGCGTATTCCAGCACGGACTTGTAGCTGGTGTCCGAGTCCTGCTTGGTGTGCCAGGTGGCCAGCGGCCAGCCGTGGATGTCCGCTTCCATGGTTTCCATTGGCAGGTTGGCGCCCTTGACCACGCGGACCTTGATCGGTGCGCCGCCCTCGGCGACGCGGGCTGCGGAGAATTCCTGCAATTCGATCATTGCGGACAGGGCATCTGGCAGGTAGGCCTGCAGCACGATGCCTGCAGGCAGGTCCTTGAATTCCGGCTTGGACAGGATCTTGGTGAAGACCGCGATGGTCAGCTCCAAATCCTTGTACTCTTCCATGTCCAGGTTGATGAATTTCTTCTTCGGGCTGTTGGCAGCCAGCTCATACAGCGGCTGCAGCTTTTCCACGATGTGCTCCACGGCTTCATCGAAGGCCCAGTGGTTGTGCGGTGCGACGGTGGAGGAAACCTTGATCGATACGTAGTCCACGTCATCGCGTTCCAGCAGCTTGATGGTGCCGCCCAGGCGGCGTTCGGCTTCGCCTTCGCCGAGGATGGCCTCGCCGAGCAGGTTGACGTTCAGATCCACGCCCTCGCGCTTGATCTTGGTGATCGCGCCGCCCAGCTTGGCATCCGAGGCGTCAATGATCAGGTGGCCGACCATCTCGCGCAATACCTTGCGGGCGATGGGAACAACTACCTGCGGCAGAACTGGGGCCATGGCGCCGCCAACTGCGACGGCCTTGCGCATGTACCAAGGCAGGAAGCCTGGAACCATTGGAGCCAGCTGCTTGAGGTTGGCTGCCGCGACATTCAGGTCTTCGGGGCGGATCACGCCATCGACGAAGCCTACGGTGAAGTCCAGGCCCTTGGGGTCCTTGAGCACGCCGGCCAGGCGGGCCGCGGCAGCATCTACAGGGTATTCGGAAGCTTCGGTGAGCCAGCGGCGCACCAGCCTAATGACGTCGTCAGCAAGTTCGGCCGGCGAGGTGAGCGGGTTGCCGTTGGCATCTAGTGCGGCTGGCACTACGTGCTGGGTGGAGGTGAAAGACACTGGTGGTCCCTTCGATGCAATTCGTACTTGTGGTTCGGCACCGAACGCTGATTTCGTTATGGCTAATCCGGTGTTCCGCTGTCGCCAGTGAACCGCCAAGAAAAGCTGTGTGCAAGATCGAGTATGAACCTATATTGTCTTAAGCAAAAGTGAACAAAACCGAAGATCTTCGTTCGGTTTTGCCAAAGTGTTTAGACTCCGTGAGTCCCCATTAACTGAATGGCAGGAAATCCGTGCTTGAACTGAGAAGATTGCGCTTGCTTCGCGAGTTGCATATCCGCGGAACCATTGCCGAGGTGGCCGATGCGCTGAGCTATTCTCCCTCCTCCGTATCGCAGCAACTGAGCCAGCTGGAAACCGAAACCGGAGTGGAGCTGTTGCGGCGCACCGGGCGCACCCTCAAGCTCACTCCCCAGGCGCAGATCCTGGTGGCCCACACCGAAGAACTGCTCGACTCCATGGAGCGCGCCGAAGCGGATTTGTCCGCGGCCATGTCCACCGTCTCTGGAACCGTCCGACTAGCGGTTTTCCAGACCGCGATGCTTCGCCTCATGCCACCGGTACTGCGCGAACTGCGCACCAAGCACCCCAACCTGCGGGTGGAAATGAGCCAGCAGGAACCAGCCGACGCGCTGAATGAAACCAGCAGCCGAAGTTTCGATTTGGTGGTCGCAGAGCAATATTCGGGGCACTCTGCACCGCATTACGACAACCTCGATCGACGTGTTCTGACTCACGATCCGATCCGCCTGGCCTTGCCGGCACGAGGAGCGGCCGGAAACGCCGAATTCGACCGCGTGCACACCCTGGAGCATGCCAACTCCATGCCCTGGGTGGTGGAGCCAGCGGGCGCCGCCAGCCGGCACTGGGCCCTGCAGGCTTGCCGGCTGGCAGGGTTCGAGCCGGACTTGCGCTATGAAACCGCTGATTTGCAGGCTCACGTGCAGTTAGTCGCCTCAGGCAACGCCGTGGCGATGCTCCCTGAGCTGGTGCTGCGCGACCAGCGCGGCAGCCTGCGCACGGTGGATCTTCCCGGCTCTCCCGAGCGCACCATCTTCACCGCCATGAGGCATTCCTCCACCCAGTCCCCGGCCATCCGCGCGGTGCGAAAATCGCTGCACGCGCAGCCCGGTATGAGTGATGCAAGCAACTCCGCGATTTTGGCTACCCCCGCAGACTTCGATACGGTCGACTAGATAACAGAATGATCACAGACCAAATGGCACCCGGCGACAAACCGGAGAATTAGTGCCATAGTGGTGACTCGCACCACAGAAATCCGCGCCTATGGCGGCTGAACAAGCCGCAGGCACAAACGGTAATGAGGAAAAATGTCCGACCAGACTTTCCAGATGATTGCGATCGCAATTTACATGGCCGCGATGCTTGGCATCGGCTACATTGCATATCGCCGCACCAACAACATTGACGACTACATGCTGGCCGACCGCGGCCTGAAGCCATGGGTCGCAGCGCTTTCCGCGGGCGCATCCGACATGTCCGGCTGGCTGCTCATGGGCCTGCCCGGCGCCATCTACCTCGGCGGCTTGCACGAAGCATGGATCGGCATCGGCCTGCTGATCGGCGCATGGCTGAACTGGAAGTTCGTCGCTCCGCGACTGCGCTCCTACACCGCGATCTCGCAGAACGCCATCACCATCCCGAGCTTCTTCGAAAAGCGCCTGAAGGACAACAGCCACCTGCTGCGCATCGGCGCATCGGTCATCATCCTGGTGTTCTTCACCTTCTACGTTTCCTCCGGCATGGTTGCCGCCGGCAAGTTCTTCGAGGCTTCCTTCGGCTGGCCATACCTCTCCGGTCTGCTCTTCGTCGGCTTCATCACCTTGCTCTACACGCTCTTCGGCGGCTTCCTCGGAGCCTCGCTGACCGACATGGTCCAGGGCGTGCTGATGTTCGCGGCCCTGATTGCCGTGCCAATTGTCGCTGCCATCCGCATCGGGGATATCGATTCCCTGGGATCGAAGATCAGCGCTGTGAACCCGGACGCCTTCAATCTGTTCTCGTCCTTCAACGACAACAGCGCCATCCTGGCCGCCGTGGCCATCTTCTCCACCGCCGCGTGGGGCCTGGGCTACTTCGGCCAGCCGCATATTCTCGTGCGCTTCATGGCGCTGCGCACCCCGGGCGAGGCGAAGACCGCACGCCGCATCGGCATCGGATGGATGTTCCTGACCAGCGTGGGCGCCGTATGCACCGCACTGATCGGCGTTGCCCACTTCGCCAGCGAGCCACTGGACAAGTCCAGCAGCGAAACCGTATTCCTGCTGCTCAGCCAGATCTTCTTCCACCCGCTGATTGCCGGCCTGGTGCTGGCAGCGGTACTGGCGGCCATCATGTCCACCATGTCCTCGCAGCTGATCGTCTGCTCCTCCGCGCTGGTGGAGGACCTGTACAACATCACCGGCCGCAAGGCCTCGCCCAAGGCCCTGGTCAATCTGGGCCGCTCCGGCGTGCTGCTGGTGGCCATCGTCGCCGTGCTGCTGGCATTGAACCCGAACTCCTCCATTCTGGACTTGGTCGCGTTCGCCTGGGCCGGCTTCGGTGCAGCCTTCGGCCCGATCGTGTTGCTGTCGCTGTACTGGCGCAAGCTGACCGCCGTGGGCGGTTTCGCGGGCATGGTCACCGGTGCAGTCGTCGTCTTCGTCTGGGGCAACGTCGATGCCCTGGCAAGCAACATGTACGAAATCGTTCCCGGATTCATCGCCGCACTGGTTGTTGCATGGCTGGTTTCGCGGGCAACTCACCGCCCGAATCCAACCGTCGATGCCGAGTTCACCGAGATGGAAAAGGAAGTCGGCGCGAAGGTTACCGTCTAGCCAACGCCCCTGTTCAAAGCTCCCTTGGTCCGCACGGGCCAGGGGGGCTTTTCCCTTTCCGGGACCTTGGCATAACAGTTCGGGCAGGCTTCTATGTCTATGCCGACTAAGTGCCCCGGGCACAGTAGCCTAGGATTATGGCCGAGGAACCGAGCTGGAAGGAACTATTCCAAGATGAGCACCACGAGTAAATTCACGCACTGGCAGCGCACCGAGTCCCAGTTCCTAGCCGCCGAACCGCAGGCCGTCTACTCGATCGTGGGCAACCTGTCGCAGACCGGCCAGTGGATGAAGAGCTTCGATGGCTTCGTCGTGCATGACGACCAGCGCGGAGTGGGCACCAAGGTCGATCTGCTGCCGCCGGGCAAGTTCTTCGGCCCGTTGCACCGCAGCACCGCCCCTTCGGGCTCCATCACCCGGCGCAACCAGGACACCCTCATGGTGGAGTTCACCCAGCCGCAGCCGGCCGGTGAAATGGTTTTGCGCTGGCAGGTAGAGCCGCATGAGCACGGATCCGTGCTGCGCTTCACCGCAGAGCTCAACGGCCCGGGCACCACAGCTTTCAAATTCACCGTGGCCAACGCGCTATGCAAGGACTTCGCCATCGCGGCGGCCCGCCTGTACCGGATCATCGCCCCCAGCGCGCACCGCAAACGCGATGCCCATGTGGTGATCTCCGGCGGGCGCGGTTTCCTTGGCCGCAATCTCGTCGCCGATCTGGTCTGCCGCGGAATTTCCGTATCGGTGCTGACCCGCAACCCCGAGAATGATTTCCCCGCTGAGCAGTACAGCTGGGACGGCGTCCACCAGGGTGCTTGGGCCAATGTGCTGGCCAGCAAGAATCCGGTGCACCTGGTCAACCTGGCCGGCGAGCGCGTCGACAAGCGCAACACTCCGGAGATTATCGCAGCGCTCACCGACTCGCGCGTGGCCTCCACCAAGACCCTGGCCGAAGCCGCAGCCGCGGCACCCCAGCTGGCCACCTGGATCCAGGCCAGCACCACCGCCATCTTCGGTGATGCCGGCGAGGAAGAGTTGACCGAGTCCAGCCCCGTTCCCAGCGATCAGCGCGCCCTGCCGGAAATGACCGGGGTCGCTTCGGCATGGGAGCAGGCCTTCGCCGAAGCGGCGGTCAATGCCAAGCAGCGCTACGTCTTGCGCACCTCGCTGGTGATGCACCCCGATGCTCCCCTGCTTGGCCCGCTGAACCTGCTGGTGAACACCGGCATGGGCGGTCCCATGGGTGACGGCAAGCAGTGGTTCAGCTGGATTGGGCTGGAAGACTGGCTGCGCTTGGTCCGTTGCCTGCTCGGCTTCGAAGAGCCCTCGATCCCTGCCGGCCTGGTCCATGCCACCTGCCCGAAGCCGCTGCGCAATGCCGAGGTCATGGCCGCCCTGCGCTCCATCGCGGGTCTGCCTGGCCTGCCCACCGGTTCGGTGCTGCCCAAGATTGGCGCGGCGGTCATGGGCTCCAACGCCCGGGTCGCGTTGACCGGCCGCAAGGTCACCAGCGAAGTGCTGCAGCAGGCCGGATTCGAATTCCAGCAGCTGGATTTCGTCTCGACGGTGGCTGGCTAGCCGCCGCCAGCTAACGCAATAAGGAGTAACCTTTACCTCGCTTTGAGCCCGCATTTGCCCTTGCATGCCAAGTCACAGGCCGCAATGGCGGGTGCGGGCTCAATGTTCACCACGCGTTAAGCAGAACGTGTGCCGTTGCTTACGATCAGCGCTGAGCATGAAACTGTCACGCATTGCGCCGTGCCATCGCCCTTCTTCGGACAGTTTCAAAGGACATCTGCACATCATGGCCAACATTCTTGAAGCCCACGCCCCGGCTTCTCGCCACCGCATGCCCAAACCCAGCGATCTCGACAAGCTGCGCCACAAGGCGCGCACTGTCACCGATCAGCTCAGCGCCAACGTCGCGGTAGACGCCGCCTACAACGAATCCGAACCCGCGAATCTCCCGGCCAAGGTCCTGCGCATGGACCGCAAGCTGAAGAACATGAGCGAAGTACGCCATTTCTTCCGCACCAACACCACCCCGATCTTCTTCCTCGGCGCCACCCCGGTCAATTTGCTGGGCCTGGACCGCTGGGTCCGCAAATTCAGCTACATCACCTACTACGATGGCTGGGACGGTCACCACCCGCGGGTCTTCACCCCCGCCGAGAAGCCCTATGTCGATTTCCAGAGCGCGGAAGAGATCAACAACTGGCTGCTGGAGAACTCCGAGGTCCGCGAATACATCGATGCCCAGTGCACCCCGGGCGGTCCCCGGCCGAAAATCGCGATGGTCTTCTTCGACGAGGAAACCGAAGCAATCTGCGAGGAATTGGGCTACGACCTGATCCTGCCCTCGGCCGCGTTGCGCACCGAGCTGGATTCGAAGATCGTCACCACCAAGCTGGGCAACGCCGCCGGCGCGCCATCGGTGCCCAATGTGCTGGGCACAGCGGATAACTACGACGAGCTCATGGAGCTGGCCGAGGACGCCGGCCTGGGCAAGGACCTGGTAGTCCAAACCCCCTACGGCGATTCGGGCAAGACGACCTTCTTCATCGATTCCAAGGCGCAGTTCAAGGCGCATTCCAAGAACATCATCGGCGAACAGCTGAAGGTCATGAAGCGCATCAACAACCAGCCGGTGGCCGTTGAAGCCGTGCTGACCGAATGCGGAACGGTGGTGGGCCCGATCCTGACCGAACTGTCTGGCTACAAGGAATTGACCCCGTACAAGGGCGGCTGGTGCGGCAATGAGATGCATCCGGATGTGGTCACCGATTCGCAGCGTTCGCGCGCCATCGATCTGGTCCGCAAGGTGGGCAATGGCCTGAAGGACACCGGCTACCGCGGCTTCTTCGAGGTGGACGTGCTGGTGGACACCGACACCGACGAGGTGTACCTGGGCGAACTGAACCCGCGCATCTCCGGGGCCAGCGCCATCACCAACGTTACAGCCGGCGCCTACGCCGACGTGCCGCTGTTCCTCTTCCACCTGCTTGAATTCCTTGATGTGGAATTCGAGCTGGACGTTGACGAGATCAATGCCCGCTGGGAAGAGATGAGCGGGGCCGATGTCTGGAGCCACATGATCATCAAGGAAACCGATGACATCTTGCAGTACATCACCCATGCCCCACGCACCGGGAACTACTACCTCGATTCGCGCGGCAAGCTGCAGTTCTCCCGTTCCGCCCTGGACTGGCACCAGCTGCAGACCCACAAGGAAGCATTCTTCCTGCGCATCTACGGCGTAGAGGATTACCGATGGAAGGGAGCCGATCTTGGGGTCCTGGTCACCAAGGCCAAGCTGCAGTACGAAGGCAAGAAGAAGACCAAGCTCAGCATCGATGCCAAGCACTTCATTTCCTGCATCCGATCCCAATACAAGGGAATTGACGTTCCGCCATCAGAGCATGGCAACTGAAGCGACTGATGCCGCCGGGCACATGGCGGCTAACTTGGCAGGTCCTCCCAGCAAGGCGCTGAACATCGCTACCTGGCAGTACCCGCAGAATATCAAGCGCTCATTCCAGAACATCGCCAGGATCCATCCCACCGTGAAGGTTTCGCGCGGCGATGGCCCGATCGTCAAGCTGCACCTGGCCGAGGAGAAGCTGGGCAAACTGGAAGTCGCCAAAGCGAGCATTACCGACCCGGCACAGACCGTGCGCGGGGTAATGCACGCGACGAATACCGACGCCGTGCTGGTCATGCACAATGGACGGATCCTCTGGGAGAAGTACTACAACACCATGACCTCGCTGACCGATCATCTGCTGATGTCGGTCAGCAAGACCCTGGTGGGCAGCTTGGCTGGCGCGCTGGTGGACGCCGGAAAGCTGGATACCGAGCAGGCGGTTACGACCTACGTACCGGCCTTGGAACGCAGCGGCTATGCCGGTGCCCGCGTGCGGGACCTGCTGGATATGCGCTCCGGGATCAAATTCTCCGAGGAGTACCTGGATCCCAATGCCGAGGTGCGCCAACTGGAGGAAGCGATCGGCTGGGCCCCGTCGCGTGGCGGCATCGGGCCTATCGGGATGTACGAGTTCTTGCTGACCTTGCAGGCCAAGGGACCGCACGGCTCGGTTTTCGAATACCGTTCCTGCGAAACCGATGCCCTGGGCTGGGTGCTGGAAGCCGCCGGAGGCGCCCCGCTGCAGGAACTGCTTTCGGACTACGTCTGGTCCAAGCTCGGTGCCCAGCAGGACCTGGTCATGGGCATTGACCAGTTCGGCACCGGAATGTTCGATGGCGGCTTCAACGCCTGCCTGCGTGACTTGGCGCGTTTCGGCCATCTCTATGTCAATGGCGGGCGTGCGCTGACCGGCAAGCAGGTGCTCTCCGAGGCATGGATTGCCGACACCTTCGTCACCGACCCGGCGCTGGTCCAGGCATTCGCCCAGTCCCCTGGCGATAACATGATGCCCGGCGGGCACTATCGAAACCAGATCTGGTTCCCGAACCCTGCTACCGGGGCCGCGGTGGCCCTGGGCATCCATGGCCAGATGATCTACATGGATCCGGCGACCAACCTGGTTGCGGTCAAGCTTTCCAGCTGGCCGCTGCCGCAGGATGCTTCCAAGCTGTTCCCGACCATCCGTGCGTTCGAGGCGATCTCGGCGCATCTGGCCGGACGGAAAATATAGCCTTCGGGCGGCTTGGGACCAAGGCCCTGGTTCGCGC
>NZ_JBOGEG010000029.1:0-44832 GCF_050701915.1 Glutamicibacter sp.
GGCAGGATCCATTCGGGGATCCTGCCGGCGCCCTTGCGCATTCCAAGTCGGTTCTCCGGCAATGCAAGGCATAGACTTGGATAATTGCCTTCAGTTATGGAATCTAAGGAGTCATGCCGCGTGGGAATGCAGCAACCCGACGAGCAACGCGCCATCACCACGGCCCGCCATGTACTCTCCGCAATGATCCGTTCCGGAATCCGCGATCTGGTGATTTCTCCCGGTTCACGCAGTGCGCCGTTGGCCTATGCCGCGGCCGAGGCAGAAGCTGCAGGGATCCTGGATATCCACGTGCGCATCGATGAACGCTCCGCGGCCTTCATGGCACTGGGCCTAGCCCAAAGCACCGGGCAGCCGGTAGCGCTCGCCGCCACCAGCGGTTCGGCCATCGGGCAGATGCTGCCTGCAGTGATGGAAGCCAACCACACCGCGACACCACTGCTGGTACTTTCCGCAGACCGCCCCGATGAACTGCATGGCACCGGAGCCAGCCAAAGCACGCGCCAGAAAACCCTCTTTGGCGAGCATGTTCGTCTGGCCATCAATGTTCATGCTGGCGCAGACCCGCAGCACCAGGTCCAGCAGGCGCTGGAAGCCTTGGCTGGCGACCAGCAGGATCCGCCCGGTCCGGTCCACTTGAACCTGCAGTTCCGGGATCCGCTGACCCCTGCGCAAGACGAGCGGATCGAGCTGCAAAGCTGGACGGCTGTTGAGCCCGGGCAGTGGAAGGCGCACGACCAGCCGGAGATGGCGAGCTTGCCAGTGCAGCAGTTGAAGCCACGCCGGAGCATTGTCGTCGCCGGGCATGGCGCCGGGCAGGAAGCGCAACGATTCGCCCATGGCCTGGGGCTGCCATTGTTTGCCGAGCCATCTTCCAACGCACGGTTCTCGGCCAACGCCATTGGCCACTACCGTCCCCTGATCACGGCGGGCATGGACCGCATTGAACGCGTGGTGCTCTTTGGCCGTCCGACGTTGAGCCGCCCGGTGGGCCAGCTTCTGGCCAACCCGGCGATCGAATCGGTGATTTGGCAGCCTCAGCCGGTGGCCTGGTATGAAGCGGGCCGGCGTCGCGAAACCCCGGTCAGCTCTTGGAACGAATTGCAGGAGTTCGCCGGCACCGGTGCAAAGGGGTGGCTGGAAGCATGGCAGCAGCTCGATGCCCAGGCCTTGGCCGTGCGCCAGGGCCTCAGCCGCGAATCGGCGATTAACGGGGTAGATGTCGCCGACGCCATTTGGGAACACGCACCAGAAGTTCTCCTGCTTGGCTCATCGAATATAGTTCGCGACTTCGACTTGGCGGCCCGCCCCGCGCCGGGACGAACCATGACCGTGCATGCCAACCGCGGCCTTGCCGGAATTGATGGAACCATTGCCACCGCCTTGGGCCTGGCCCAGGGCGGCAAGCGGCGCACGCTGGCGGTAATGGGAGATATCACCTTCGCCCATGACGCCAGTTCGCTGTCCTGGACCCCCGGCGAGGAGCAGCCAATGGTGGATATCGTGGTCTACAACGACGGGGGAGGAGCAATCTTCTCCACACTGGAGCACGGAGCCGTGGATGCCTCGGGCCGCTACGCCAATGCGGTGGAACGCCTCTTTGCCACGCCGCAGCAGCTGAGCCTGCCTGCGCTCGCCGAAGCCTATGGCTGGCAGTACGCCATGGCGGCAAGCAAGGAAGAGCTTAGCGCCATCTTGGCTGCAAGGCAGCCGGCGAACCTGCGCCTGATTGAAGTGCCGGCATCACGGAGCAGCCTGCGCGCGGAGAATCTTGAGTTGAACCGGAAGATCGGGCAGCTTTCCTGGCCAACGCCCTAGGGCAAAAGAAATTCCCCTGCGTTGCCCGTCGGCAAAGACGGGCAACGCAGGGGAAGTCTTGCTGCTGAGCTTAGATATCGACGTGCGTCGGATCCAGCACGCGGCGCAGGAAGTCCTGGGTACGTGGCTGCTGCGGATTGCCAATGACATCCACGGCCTTGCCCTCTTCCACTACGACTCCACCGTCCATGAAGAACACGCGGTCCGCAACTTCCTTGGCGAAAGCCATCTCGTGGGTGACCACCAGCATGGTCATGCCTGCCTGGGCCAGATTCTTCATAATGGACAGAACCTCACCGACGGTCTCAGGATCCAATGCACTGGTTGGCTCATCGAAAAGCATCAGGGTTGGTTCCATGGATAGCGCACGCGCAATAGCTACGCGCTGCTGCTGGCCACCGGAAAGCTGATCCGGGTAGCGCTCGCCGAAGTCGCCCAGTCCTACGCGTTCCAGATTGCGCAACGCGACCTTCTGGGCTTCGGCCTTCTTGCGCTTGAGCACCTTGATAGGCGAAACGGTGCAGTTCTCCAGCACGGTCAGGTGCGGGAACAGGTTGAACTGCTGGAAGACCATGCCCACCTGCTGGCGCATCTTGTCCAGGTTCACATCGGGATCGGTGACGTTGAAGCCACCGACCATAATGGTTCCCCCGTTTGGCTGCTCCAACAAATTCACGCAACGCAGCAGGGTGGACTTGCCTGAACCGGATGGACCGATCAGGCAGACAACCTCGCCCGGAGCAACGTTCAAGTCGATGCCCTTGAGCACCTCATTGCTGCCGTAGGACTTGCGCAGTCCGTTGATTTCCACGCCAGAAGCATGGACTGAAATCTCATTAGTGTCACTCGACATTTTCAAGTCCTGTCTATCGCTTGGTCTTGGCGGAGCGGGATTCAAACTTGCGGGCCACCAAGCTCAGCGGGATGGTGATCACCAGGTAGAACAGGCCGGCGACGACCAGCGGAGTCAGTCCGGCATCCAGCTGCGTAATGCCATCGCGGCCGTACTTGGTCATTTCGTACTGGGCCATCGACGCGCCGAGGATGAAGGCCAAGGAAGTGTCCTTGGTCAACAAGATGATTTCGTTGGTCATGGGCGGCAGGACGATCTTGAACGCCTGCGGGATCACGATAGTGACCATGGCACGCCACGCTGGCATGCCCAACGAACGTGCAGCTTCGGTCTGCCCCTTGGGCACCGCCTGCAGGCCTGCACGCAGGGTCTCAGCGATGTAGGCGGCCGAGACCAGGCCCAGGGCGCACATGACATTGACCGGCTGCGGCCACTGGGTGCCGAAGGCCTGTGGCAAGCCCAAGCCGAAGGCCAAAAGGACCAGGATGGCAGGGATGCCGCGGAAGAACTCAATAAACGCGGTAGCGAACCAGCGATAAGGCGCGAAGGACGCCATTTTCATCAGGGCCAGAAGCAAGCCCAGGATGAGGCCGAAGGCGAAGGAGATGATGGTGTAGAAGATGGTGTTCTTCAGGCCGACCAAAATCATGCCTGGGAACAACGGTCCCAATTTGTCGAAGGAGAAGAAGGCATAAATGGCCTTGTCCCAATCAACTGCCAAGACCAGTGCGATTATCGCAAGGATGAAGATGGCGATTTGAATGGTCTTGCTCATGCGGGCGCGCTGACGTGTGGTCATTGCCATGCTTGATTACCTCTCATAAAGGAAGCGGGGGCTGGACTGCCAACCTGTGGGTGCAGTCCGTGCCCCCGCTTGCTTTGAAATCAGATGATGCTCGAGAATTACTTCTCGCCGAACCACTTCACGGTCAGCTCTTCCATGGTTCCTGCATCGGTCAGGCGCTTGAGGGTGCCATTGACCAATTCCAGGGTCTTGGGCTGGTCCTGTGGAACTGCAATGCCCAGCTGCTCGCCGGTCTTGAAGTCGCCAACGACGCTGAAGCCCTTCTTGTCCTTGATCGAGTAGCCCAGCACCGACTGGTTGCCCAGCAGCGCGTCCACCTGGCCAGCCAGAAGTGCCTGGGTCTGCAGGCCGGCATCCTCGAAGCCAACGATGTTGCTCAGGCCCTGTTCCTTGGCGTACTTCTCGCCGGTGGTGGCCTGCTGGACGCCGACCTTCTTGTCCTTGGCGGATTCAAGATCCTTGATGCCTGAATCGTCAGCCGAAATCAGCACCAGATCGTCATCCATGTAAGGGGTGGAGAAATCCATCTTGGCCGAACGCTCTTCGGTGATCGATACCGAGGAGATCGCGATATCGCACTGGGTGCTGAACAGACCGGATTCGATGGAGTCGAAGCTGGCGTCGATGACGTTCAGATCCAGTTCAGCATCCTTGGCAATCTCGGCTGCGATATCCATATCGAAGCCGACGTTCTTGCCATCCTTGACGAATTCGAATGGCTCGTAAGGAATGTCTGAGCAAATGGTGAGTTTGCCTGCATTGATTGGGAAGGAACCAGCTTCGGCTTCACCTTCAGAACTGGAGCCGGAACCGCAGGCGGTGAGTGCCAGCAGTGCAACGGACGTGACGGCAACAGCGGAGGCGAACTTCTTCTTGAGACTACGCATAGGATCAGAACCTACTTTCGGGTTATGCGAGTGGATCAGTGCGTAGCCACAATCATAACCGGGGCAACACTAGGCTGAGATTCACCTCACACATGTCGCACCGAGACTAAGTATTGTTTATGCTCAGCTTGATCCTGGCGACCCTATTCCGCTGCGTAGCCTGCGCCTACTCGGCTCCCAGGGCCTGGCGCATGGGACGCATCTTCGCCCATGACTCGGCTAATTCATCCTCAGGCACCGAGCCTGGAACAATGCCGCAACCCGCGTACAGGCGCATCAGCTTTTCGTCTTCCAGGATTCCGCCACGCAGCGCGATGCCGAATTCGCCATCGCCACGGCTGTCAACCCAACCCACGGGACCGGCATACGGTCCGCGGTCCATGCCTTCCAGCTCGCGCAAGAGCACGCCAGCCTTCTTGGTCGGCGTGCCGCACACGGCAGCGGTCGGATGGAAAATTTCGGCAACATCCAGTGCGGTAGGCACAATGCCGGCGGCATCGGTGCGCAACTGGGCGCGTACGTCGCTGGCCAAATGCCAAACATTGGGAAGCTGGAGAATAAAAGGTTCTTCCGGCGCGCTCATGCCGTGCGAAATGGGATTCAAGGAAGCGGTGAGCGAATCTATGGCCAGCTGGTGCTCATTGCGCTGCTTCGGATCTTCGAAGAGGTTGAGGTGCGCAAATCCAGGATCCTCGGCACCAGCAGCAGCACGGTCCAGGGTGCCAGCCAATACACGGGCTTCAGCCAATCCGTCGGTAACGCGTACCAGCATCTCCGGGGTAGCGCCTACCAAGCCGTCAACCGAATAGGTCCAGCAATTGCCGTAGTGCTCGGTCAACGCATCGACCACGCGGGCAAGATTGATCGGGGTGGAGCTATGCGCCAAAACGTCACGGGCCAGCACCAATTTGGAAATTCCGCGTTCCTCAAAACGGCCCAGCGCTTGATCTACGGCTTCAAGATAGGAGCCGGCGGTCAGCTGCCCGCTGGTCAGCTCGATGCTGCCCGGTTCGCTTGCCGGCAATAACGCATCGGCCATTGCAGCTTCAGCACGCGCCAAAGCCTGCTGGTAAGTCAGCCCGTCGAGTTCCTCGGCGCTGCCGGTGATGGTAATCCACGACTTTTCCTCATCGCGGCCAATCACCAGCTGCGGGATCACCATGCGCGATTCGAAGACGCTGGTAAAGGAGAACGCAAAAGAACCGAAAGAAACCAGGCCGCTGCCGGGGCGGGCGATCGGGTCAATGATCTGTGCCTGTTCGATGACCTGTGCAAGCCAGGCACGGGCACGCGCAAAGCGCTCTTCGCCGTGGGTGTGCAAGCGGGCCGCAGTGCCAAATCCAACCAACCCGTGGCCATTGCGGGTCCAGACCAAGCTTCGGTGACGCAATGAGTCGGCAATTAGTGTTTCGGGGGCATCAAGGTATTCAAAGGTGATGCTGGTGAGAACAGGAGCCGACGGCTGATGAGCGCTGGCGCTGAGAACGGGCGAATCTGCAGACATGATAACGCTAAGCCTACCGCGCAATGCCGGGGGAAAAGGCTTGCGGGTGTCCGTGGTCACCCCTGTGAGATCGGCCGGGTCTGGTGAGAAGTGCTGGGGGAACCCGGTAAACTCTAAATCGACCTCCTAGGTCGCTGGTACCAGACCGGTCTGCCCGGTCTGGCCATGCCAGCAATGTGCAGTGGAAAGCATCGGCTAGAGTGAAGAGATGTTTGCGTGCATCTTGCAGGCAAGATTGCCTTCGCATACCGCGATGGCCAACCCGATGAAAGATAAGTAAGCCGTAGAACAGTGACTGATTCGAAGAGCAACTGGACCGCAGCCGGACATGATGTGTCCGACTCGATTGAGCTGAATCCTGAAACCGCTGCATTAGCTGCGGCCATCAATCTTCCCTCGGGCTTCGCTTTGCTGGCCGAGGACCCGGACTTCGGTCCGGCTATTTCCATGGGCATGGCAAAGGTGGAGAAGCTGCTGCGCGACGCGCTGGCCAACTCCGACCCCTTGATCGACGCATCCAGCCGCCACCTCGTTGAGGCCGGAGGCAAGCGCGTGCGTCCGCTGCTGGTGCTGCTGACTTCCTTGCTGGGCGAAGGCGTGAATGACGATGTCATCAAGGCTGCTGCCGTCGTGGAACTCACCCACCTGGCAACCCTGTACCACGATGACGTCATGGACTCTGCTCCAATGCGCCGCGGTGCACCCACCGCTCACGAGGTGTGGGGCAACTCTGTGGCCATTCTCGCCGGCGACCTGATCTTCGCCCGTGCATCGGTCTTCGGATCCGAGCTGGGCCCAGAAGCAGTCATGTGGCAGTCGCGCACCTTCGAACGCTTGTGCCTCGGACAGCTGCATGAATCCATCGGCCCGCGCGAGGGCGACGATGCCATCGAGCACCACATCCAGGTGATCAGCGACAAGACCGCGTCGCTGCTCTCCACCTCCGGTGCCTTCGGCGCCCGGTTCGGTGGCGCCCCGGAATACATTGAGGTACTGCGCGAGTACGGCGAAAAGGTTGGCGTTGCCTTCCAGGTCGCCGATGACGTGATCGATTTGGCATCCAAGGAAGCCGACTCGGGCAAGACTCCGGGCACCGATTTGCGTGAAGGCGTGCCGACCTTGCCAATCCTGCTGCTGCGCCAGGCGGCTGCTGAGGGCGACGCGCAAGCGCAGCAGGCTATCGAGCTGGTTGATGCGGATCTGGCCAGCGACGAAGCATTGGCGGCCGCTGTGGAAGCTGTCACCGCGCACCCGGCAATCCATGATGCATGGAAGGCCGCACGCCAGTGGGCCGATGACGCGATTGCCGTATTGGCTCCACTGCCTGAGGGTACCGTGAAGCAGGCGCTGATTTCCTTCGCGGATGCTGTTGTCACCCGCGAAGCCTAGGCAAGCTAGAACAAGCGAAACCCCGGAAGACTGCAAAAGTCCTCCGGGGTTTCGTCATGCCAATGGCTGCTGCACGATCCCTGCTAGAGCTGATCGTTGCAGTTTTGACCATCGTCAGTTTCCGCCCTGCCCCCAGACTGGTTCTTGCTGGCGGTGAAGAATTTGGCGGCGAAAATGACCAGGCCAATGACCACGAGGGCCGGGATAATGAAGAAAACGATCAATTCGTAGGTGTTGGGGACCAAGGGGTTCATAGGTTCATCTTATGCAGGCACCGGCGGATGCGCCGCCGTCATAATGATGATTTTCCGGAAACCGGAAGTTCTGCTCCCGGGCTGGATAAGAAAATGCCCAGGGGCGCCGAAGGCGGGAGCAGGCCCTGGCAACGAATCTCTCGTCCCCAGGTCCTGCTCGCGTCAACGTCATGGACTTGTTCTTATCGGACTATATTCTCCGGAGCCAGCGGATGCGGATGCTCGGGGGAGAAGAGCGCCTGGCGCAGCTGTTGCGCTTTGCCGGCCCGATCCTGGATTGATACCCGGTGGCGCAGCTGCCGATAGAGCTCGTCATCGGCGTAGCGCGGGAAAACGTGCTGGTGGTAATGCCATACATGCTGATTGCCCGCAGGCTCATTATGCTGCCGAGTGCTCGTGCCCTCGGGATTCCAGGCAAGCTTCATCGCCAGGGCAACGCGCTTGGTCTCCCGCATGATCGCGGCGCCGGTCAGCTCATCCAGGTCGTAGAGGGCTTCCAGGTGCGCGGTAGGAATAATCATCACGTGCCCGCCGTAATTCCCGAACCCATCACAAGCCATGATTGCTGCCACCAGATCTGTCTGGTAGATCAGATCCGTGGGCGCGCACAAGTTGTCCTGGCTGAAAGGCTGGTCGTTGACCAGCTCGCAGAAAGGACACTGGTAGTTGGCTGGTTCATGGGAACGGTGGAGCACTAGTCCTCCAATTCGGCGGCCAGCTCTTCAAACACCCAGGTGTACATGTCCAAGGTGAATTCGCTGAAGGTGCCTTCCTCGCTGGTCCACTTTCCCTTGGCATTGCTGCGGCGGTAGACGATTGGATCCGGAACATCGAGCTGGGAGGCCTTGAAGCCCCACACGAACTTCTCTTCCTCGTCCTCCAGGAACAGGAGATAGCCGTCTTCGATTTCCAGTTCTTCCGGGTCGAAGAAGTAGTGGTAGGCCTCCATGAAATCTTCATTGTTGCCCAGAGCACGGTAGAACTCTTCAAGGACAAAAGGAATCGATACCTCGGACTGTGCCAGCCCTTCGCGCAATTCGTCGGCGCTCAAGCCGTCGGCTTCGTTCCACTGGTCTTCCAAGTACTTGGGAACCAGGGAACAGAACTTCTCTAGAAACATGTCTGCCATGTAATTATCCTATCGAGATTAGCCCAGCTCAAGGGCGCTCAACGCGATCCAGAGCTGGACTCGGTCGCTAGTCACATTCGGGTCGTAGCCAGAAAGATCTGAAATTTGCTGGATTCGGTAGCGCACCGTATTGCGGTGCAGGCCCAAGGACTCTGCTACCGCCCCCACCGAGCCATCGCGGTTGAGGTATTCACGCAAGGTCAGCAACAGATCAGAATCGTGGGAGGCATCGAATTCCTGCAGTGGTCCCAAGGCTTCGATGGCCAGATCCTGCAGCGGAACATCGTGGGCGGCGAGCAAGAGCGAGGTGAGTGAAAGCTTGGTGGGTTCGTTGACCCGCTCTCCGTGGCGCAAGGACTCCAGGGCCTCGAAGTAGCTCCAGCGGATGCCGGTGGTATTCGGGTAGCGCCCGCCGTAGCCCACGCGGGCCGGAATGCCGGCCGCGAGCAGATACTCGTCGAGGTGCTTGATGGACAGCTGCAGCTTGCTGTGCGCAACAATGATCGCCAAGCGGCCGTCGATGATCGCCGAGACCTGCGAGGAAAGATCGGCGGGCAGCGGCAGGGTTTGCAAGCGTTCGATTTGGGTTGGAGCTTGGACCAGGATGACCGAATGCTCTCGCTGGGTATTCAAGCCAAGAGCGCCCAGGCGCCCAGCCGCATCGGCACCGACCAAGGTGCCGGCGGCGAGGTCCTCGAGCACCTGGCCGTTGGCATGGCGCTGCGAAGCGCGCAGGCGGGATTTATTCGCCAGTTCCAGCCCGATCAGCGACTGCGCGTAATCGACTACTGGATGGTGGACATAGGGTTCTGCAATATGCAGGGTGCACTTGTCGCGCAGCCCGGTGGCCACCGGGCGCGCATTCCAGGAACCTGCCGGATCGTAGTCTCCGCTGATCACTTCGCCGTGCAGCGTCAGCGCTACCTGGGTGCCGAGCATTCGTTCGAGTTCCTCGAGCATGCTGTCCAGATCCGAGGCAAGCAGTGTCTGGGCCAGCTTCTGATGGGACTTGAGCAGATTCTCTACACGCTTGATGTGGTCGGAATTCAGCGCTTCGGCGATCAGCCTGGTAATCGTGGCAAAGGGCACCTGATAAGGCACCTCGAAGACCGGAAGCCCTACCTCACGGGCGGCCTCAACGGTGGCCTGCGGCACCGAAGCATGCTCCAGACCTGTTCCGAAGCCCAAAGCTACGGCATCATTGGCTGCAAGGACTTTGACGAACTGCCGCTGCGCGGCCTTCGTCTTCTGGCGCACCCCGGTGGTCAAGACAATTTCTCGCCCGGTCAAGAACTGCGAGGGATCGAGCAGCTCGGTCACTGCACCCCAGGTGATGACCATGCGATCGCGGTGAATGTGTTCAGTCAGCGGTCGAAGATCGAGCTCGTCATGTTCCAGAAGACCGCGTAAACTAATTGCCATGTAGCCATTCTAGAGGGACAGCGAAAAGTTCCCGATTCAGCAAATTGCTCAAAATATGGACACGCGACCTCGAAAAATGACCACAATGTGAAAATTTTGCAGTAGCTTAGACACATGAGCACTCCATCTTCATCACAGGGCGCTCCACTCGCAACCGAGAAGCGTGAGACTTTCAGCTCCCGAAAGTTGTTCATCCTTTCAGCGATTGGTTCGGCCGTTGGTCTGGGAAACATCTGGCGTTTCCCTTATGTCGCCTACGAAAACGGCGGCGGCGCATTCCTGATCCCTTACCTGGTCGCAATTCTCTGCGCCGGTATTCCGTTGCTGTTCCTCGACTACTCCATCGGCCACCGCTACCGCGGCTCTGCTCCGCTGGCCTACCGTCGCGCCAGCCGCAAGGCCGAAGTCCTTGGCTGGTGGCAGGTGCTGATCTGCTTCATCATCGCCATCTACTACGCGGCCATCATTGCCTGGGCCGCCATGTACTGCTGGTTCTCGGTCACCAAGGCGTGGGATAAGAACCCGGACGGCGCTGCCGGATTCTTCATGGGCGACTTCCTGCAGGTCGCGGACGATGTCACCGTCGGGTTCGACTTTGTCGGCAACGTCTTCTTCCCGATGCTGTGCGTTTGGCTGATCGCCATCGTGATCATGGTTGCCGGCGTGAACAAGGGCATTTCGCGGGCCAACGCGATCTTCATGCCTTTGCTGATCGTGATGTTCCTGATCCTCGTTATCCAGTCGGTCTTCCTGCCAGGTGCTGTGGACGGCTTGAATACCTTCTTCACGCCGAACTTCGAAGCGCTGTCGAATCCTTCGGTGTGGGCAGCGGCATTCGGCCACATCTTCTTCTCGCTGTCGGTGGCCTTCGGCATCATGGTGACCTACTCGTCGTACATGAAGCGCAAGAGCGACCTCACCGGTTCGGGCTACGTTGTAGCTTTCGCCAACTCCAGCTTCGAGCTGCTCGCCGGCATCGGCGTCTTCGCGGCCCTGGGTTTCATGGCGTACAACGCCGGGAGCTCGGTTGACGAAGTGGCAACCAGCGGCATCGGCCTTGCGTTCATTGCCTTCCCGACCATCGTGTCTCAGGCTCCCTTGGGCGGCGTCATCGGCGTGCTGTTCTTCGGTTCGCTGGTCTTCGCCGGCATCACCTCTTTGATCTCGATCCTCGAGGTGATTGTTGCGGCTTTCCAGGACAAGCTGGGCTGGAAGCGCCAGTCGGCCACCCTGGTTGTTGTCATTCCAGTGGCATTGATCTCCATGATCTTGTTCCCAACCACCACTGGATTGTATTTGCTGGACACCATGGATGCATTCGTGAACCAGTTCGGCATCCTGGCTTGCGCACTGGTGATCGTGATCGTCTTCGGTGCAGGCCTGGGCATGCTGCCTAAGCTGGCCAAGCACTTGAACCGCCACAGCTCCATCAAGCTGGGCACCGGCTGGATGGTCTTGGTTGGCGGCGTTGGCCCGGCAGCACTGGGCTACATGCTGATCAACGAATTGCAGACCAAGATGAGCGAGTCCTACAGCGGCTACCCAGTTTGGTTCAACGGTGTCTTCGGTTGGGGCATGGCCGGGGCATTGATTGTCGGCGCGGTCCTGATGTCCCTGGTTCCTTGGAGCAAGAACTCCAAGAAAAACGACCCCGAGTTCGATCAGCATCGTGCGAACGTCGAGGCAGAAGAAGTCCCTGAAGTGTCCAGGAAGGAATACTAGCCATGAGTCCTATCGCGATTGTCTTCATGATTATCTCCATGCTGACCATTTGGGGAGGCCTGGCCATCGCCTTGATCAGCCTGAATCGCCATCCTGAAAAGCACGATGATGATGTGATCGAGCCAGCTGGCTCGGCAGGCAACTAGAACCTGTAATCTGCATCAAGATTGAAGGCCTCTTCGCTTCAAGTTCCGGCTTGAAACGAAGAGGCCTTTTCCTGTGCAGATGCACTATGCGACACGAAATGTGTTGTGCCGATCCGCGTAGTGGCCGGGGGTCCAGGAGAATACTCTCTAGTTATAGAGAAAACAGGGCCAGAGAGCTCACGAATAAGTTCTGGAAGGACAAGCACATGGACGTTACCTACCGCATTGATCAGAAGCGCAAGATCGATGGTCCGTTCCCCGGCCCGAAGTCGCAGGAACTGACCGCACGCCGAGCCAAGGCAGTTGCTGCCGGCGTAGCTTCCAGCCTGCCGGTGTACGCAGCAGAGGTTGATGGCGGCATCATTGTCGATGTCGACGGCAACCAGCTGATTGACCTGGGCTCCGGCATCGCCGTCACGACCATTGGCGCTTCGAACCAGGCAGTAGCCAAGGCTGTCGCCGAACAGGCCGCGCGCTTCACCCACACCTGCTTCATGGTGGCTCCGTATGAGAACTACATCGAGCTGGCAGAGAAGCTGGCTACCATCACCCCGGGCAACTTCGAGAAGCGTGCAGTCTTCTTCAACTCCGGTGCCGAAGCGGTAGAGAACGCCATCAAGGTGGCCCGCATTGCTACCGGCCGCCAGGCAGTAGTCGCCTTCGACCACGCCTACCACGGCCGCACCAACCTCACCATGGGCCTGACCGCCAAGGCCGCCCCATACAAGCGCGGCTTCGGCCCACTGGCACCGGAGATCTACCGCATGCCAATGAGCTACCCATACCGTGAAGAGAACCCGAATATCTCCGGCAAGGAAGCAGCCGAGCGTGCGATCCTGGCCATGGAGAAGCAGATCGGCGGCGACCAGATCGCTGCGATCATCATCGAGCCGATCCAGGGCGAGGGCGGCTTCATCGTTCCTGCCACCGGCTTCCTGCCACGCATCGCCGAGTGGGCCAAGGAAAACGGCATTGTCTTCGTCGCTGACGAAGTCCAGGCAGGCTTCGCACGCTCCGGTGCTTGGTTCGCCTCGGACATCGAGGGTATTGAGCCTGACATCATCACCCTGGCCAAGGGCATCGCCGGCGGCATGCCGCTATCGGGCGTCATCGGCCGTGCCGAATTGCTGGACTCGGTGCACGGCGGCGGCTTGGGCGGCACCTACGGCGGCAACCCGGTTGCAGTTGCCGCGGCCCTGGAATCCATCAAGTTCATGGAAGAGCAGGACTTGGCAGGCCGCGCCCGCGAGATCGAAGAGAAGTTCTTCACCCGCTTCGGTGCGCTCCAGAAGGACATCAAGGAACTGGGCGACATCCGTGGCCGTGGCGGCATGGTTGCAATGGAATTCGTCAAGGCTGGTGGCAAAGAGCCAGACGCTGAGCTGACCAAGGCAATCGCAGCCGAATGCTTGGCTCAGGGCGTCTTGATCCTTACCTGCGGCACCTACGGCAACGTGGTTCGCCTCTTGCCTCCGCTGGTGATCGGCGACGAGCTGCTCGAAGATGCGTTCAACGTATTGGAAGACGCGATCCGCAAGGCTGTTGCCTAAGTAGCCGCGTTCTAGCCTGAGAACGGCGAATGCCTCGAACCTCCCACGGGAGATTCGAGGCATTCGCTTTATCGGCGGTTACTGCAACCGGGTGTTCAGACCAGCTTTTTCGGTTCGGGCATGGAGCCAATGCGTGGAGTTCGCATCATGTCCACGAGCACGAAGAGCACCGCGACCCATACCAAGGCGAAGCCAACCCAGCGTTCAAATGGCATGTGTTCGCCGAAGACCAGCAAGCCCAGGATGAACTGCAAAAGCGGGGCGAGGAACTGCAATGAGCCCAGCGTGCTCAAAGGCAAGCGGCGAGCCGCACCCCCGAAGAGCAATAGCGGAACAGCGGTGATGATGCCGCTCGCGGCCAACAGCAAGAGGCCAGGAACATCAGCCGAGAACAGCGCCGACTTCCCGGCAACGGCCAGCCAAATCAGATAGCCGATGGCCAGCGGCGTCAGCCAGACGGTTTCGATGGTCAAGGACCCCAGCGCAGTTCCGCTTTGGCCCACTTTGTTCTTCACCAGGCCATAGAAGCCAAAGGAGAAAGCCAAACCGAGGGAAATCCACGGGACCCGTCCCAACCCGACCGTCAAGACAATAACAGCAACGGTGGCTACGGCAACAGCGATCCATTGCAGCCGACGCAATTTTTCTTTCAGGACAACGACGCCCAGAAGGATTGCCACAATAGGGTTGATGAAGTAGCCCAGCGATGCTTCCAGCACATGTCCGGTCAAGACCGCCAGGGCGTAGAGAGTCCAGTTGGCTGCAATCAGCACGCTAGCCAGTCCCAACTGCCAGATGGTCTTGGAATCCTTGAACATTGCAAGGAACTGCTTGAACTGGCGCGTGAACGCCAGCAGCAACAGGCAGAAAACCAGCGAGAAGATCACGCGAACGCCAACGAATTCGAAGGCCGAGATTTTAGGCAGCAATAAGAAATAGGCCGGGAGCATGCCCCAAATGAGGTACGCGGCGGTGCCTTGGATCAGTCCGTAACTATGTTCTGAGCGGATCGGTTTAGCGGTACTTACGGACATGCAGGGCGCACACTTTCAGAAACAAAAATGGATCGGGGAAGCGGCCCACCCGGAAATAAGTTGTGGAACCGCATCTTAAAACTACAACGTCCACGCCGTCGGGATATTCCCCTAAGCCGCCGGCGCCTGCAAAGTCACGCGGCAATGTGATCTTTTCACCGGAACATAACTGGAATTCCAGTCGTTGACTAGACTAGAGAACACCAACTTGGTTTGCTTCATTGAGGGAGTGCATCGCCGTGCATGGACATAACAACGGACTCAAAACCGCCTTTTTGATGGGCGGGATGTTCGCCTTGCTGCTGGCCATTGGCTCGCTGATTTCCGCGGGTACCGGCCGTTCAATGTTCATTTGGATATTTGCCTTGATTGGCCTGGGAAGTACCGCCTACAGCTATTGGAATAGCGACAAGCTGGCTCTGCGTTCGATGCACGCGTACCCGGTCAGCGAAGCAGAACAGCCGGGAATGTACCGAATCGTGCGAGAGCTGTCGATGAACGCGCAGCAGCCGATGCCGCGCCTGTACGTGTCGCCAACTACTTCGCCGAACGCCTTTGCCACCGGGCGCAACCCGCAGAACTCGGCGGTGTGCTGCACCGAAGGCATCTTGCAGCTGCTGAACGAACGCGAATTGCGCGGGGTGCTGGGCCATGAGCTGATGCATGTCTACAACCGGGACATCCTCACCTCTTCGGTCGCCGCCGCGGTAGCGGGCGTCATCACCTCCGTTGCCCAGTTCCTGATGTTCTTCGGAGGCGGCAACAGCAACGACAACCGCGGGGTGAATCCGATCGCCTTGATTGCCCTTTCGCTGCTGGCGCCACTGGCAGCGTCCATCATCCAGATGGCCGTGAGCCGCACCCGCGAATATGATGCAGACGAGGACGGGGCCAAGCTGACCAATGATCCGCTGGCGTTGGCGAGCGCACTTCGCAAACTGGAATCGGGGATTACGCAGGCTCCGCTGGCTTCCAACGACCAGAAGCTGGTCAACAGCTCGCACCTGATGATCGCCAACCCCTTCGGCTCGCGCCTCAAGCGCATGTTCTCCACCCACCCGCCAATGGACGATCGCATTGCACGGCTTGAAGCGATGGCTGGCGGACGCCGGTACTAAGGGCAAAGCCACTCTTCGGCTAAAGGCCGCATCTCATTTGGCAAGTGAGATGCGGCCTTTAGCCTATTTCGGCCCTTTTCCATTGAAGGAATAGTTATTGCCCCTCCTACTAAAGGATGAGCTGATGGTCGTTGTCTTCCCTAGTCACCGGGGATAGGTTGGTCGAAGCGGTACCGAAGTGAAGGCTTTCTGCCTTTTGGGGATGAAACGAAGGGGCAAGGATGCGAGATGCCGACGCGGGACTTCTGCCGAGGCTTGGCGATGCCATAGCAGGCCACCTGGCCATCGGAACGGTCAAGGGATTGGCTTGCCTGCTTGTGGCCTGGATTTGCTCATCATGGATTGCCCTCGATACTGCTTTCGGCACAATCGCTATCGCACTGGCGATCTCGTATCTCGTCTCGGAAATCCTCGGCGCCATCATCGTTCGACCGATCGTACTCAAAGAACGCCGTCCCAGCCCCGGGGGAGTGCGGTACGTCGTCCTTCCATTCGCTGTGTCCATCATGGTCAGCTTTGCCGCATCCTACGCGGTTACCAGCTCATTGCGTGACAGCAGTTTTGTGACAGTGCTCGTAGCCGCGTGCAACGCTGCTGAGATCATCTGGACCAAACCATGGGTGCCGGGCCCTTCGCCGGAAGAGATGGACGCGAAGTTCAAGGAATTCAAAGCCATGACCAAGGACCACTTCGCTGATGATGTTGCTGAGATCAAGCGGCGGGCCAGGGACAGGACTCGCGAACAGTACTACGCGAAAAAAGCCCGCGAAGAAGCAAAGAGGCTAAAGAGGCAGACGCGCGCCGAGGATCAGCGCTGATCCTTCCCGGGCCCATGCTCGAGTGGTGCGCAGAAAGACAGCGAGGGCTGTTTCCCTGGTTAACGGGAAACAGCCCTCGCTGTGTATTGCGCGATCGCCTGGCGCTAGGTCAGTCCTAGCGGAAGTTCACGAACTGCAGATCTGCTTCTTCGAAGTCACGCAGCAGAGCCATGGTGGCCTGCAGGTCATCGCGGGACTTGGAAGAAACGCGCAGCTCGTCACCCTGAATGGTTGACTTGATGCCCTTAGGTGCCTCATCGCGGATCAGCTTGTTGATCTTCTTGGCGACATCCTGGGCAATGCCCTCCTTGATGCTCGCTTCGATGCGGTATTCCTTGCCGGAGGCGAATGGCTCGCCGGCATCCAACGACTTCAGGGAAATGCCGCGCTTGACCAACTTGGACTGGAAAACATCCAGTACGGCGTTGACGCGCTCTTCCGAGTTGGCCTTCATCAGGATCTTCTCGCCGCTGAAATCAAGTTCAGCGCCAATGCCCTTGAAGTCGTAGCGCTGTGCAATTTCCTTCTGCGCCTGGTTCATCGCGTTGGCGACTTCCTGGCTATCAACCTTGCTTACGACGTCGAATGTGGAATCACTAGCCATGTGAATACTCCTAGTTGAAACGGGTCTGATTCGCTTCATAGCCTACCGGTTTTAACCCCTCGATTCGGGGTGTGATCAGGCTTACAGCAAAAATGCGCCTCTCGATTTCACAACATCGGAAAACTCCTGTAGAGTTATTTCTCGTTCCGACAAGAGCAAATGTTCTTGAAGCGAACGTACTCGGCAGATTACCCGAGTGGCCAAAGGGGGCTGACTGTAAATCAGCTGGCAACGCCTTCACTGGTTCGAATCCAGTATCTGCCACAAAATAACTCCCGGATCTTAGGATCCGGGAGTTTTTTGCATCCGGCGAGTATGTGCGGCAACCGGGATCGTTTCTATTCCCGGGTCCAACCAAGATCACCTTTCTACGTATTTCAAATAAGGATCGGCTACCGTATAACCATGGCAACGAAAAATGTGAGCGAAGACGAATTCGCGCAGCTGATTGATGAGAACGACATCGTCCTGGTGGACTTCTGGGCTGCCTGGTGCGGTCCATGCCGCAATTTTGCGCCGGTGTACGAGCAAACTTCCGAGAAGTTCAGCGATGTAGTATTTGCCAAGGTGGATACCGAAGCGGAGCAGGGTTTGGCCCGCGCTGCGAACGTCACCTCGATTCCCACCATCATGGCATTCCGCGAAAACGTACTCGTTTTCTCGCAGGCTGGTGCGCTGAACCAGACCCAGCTCGAAGATCTCGTTACCGCAGTCAAGGGCATTGACATGAGCGAAGTGCATAAGCAGATCGCCGAGGAAGCCGCGCAGGCTGACTCCTAAGAATTTTCTGGATACTTCGGGTTCCTTACCGCCGCCGGTGATCCAGCGGTGCGTAACGGGGCCCGAAGCTTTGTTTTTTCTGCCCCGAGAGCAGCAGCAAGCGCACTACGCGTTGCCGGTGCGGGGCGTAGGGCGCTAGCAGTTCCAGCATCTGTGCATCGCTGATTCTTGAACCGGTAAGCACCTGGCCAACGAAATCAGCCAGATGGAAATCGCCCACCGAAATATGATCAGCAGATCCGTGGGAACGCTGCAAGGTCTCGGCAATGGTCCATGGTCCGATGCCGGGCACCGATCCCAACGCAGCCGCCAGGGTTCCCGGCGCCATCGCCGCGGGCTTTGCGTGCTCTATCGGCTTATCGGCCCACCACTGCAAGCTGCCGGCAACCTGCACCAGGCGCGCCATGGTGTTGGCCCGCTGGCCTTCAACGCGGGCCTCCTGCCAGTCCCACCGCTTCATTGAGGCCAAGCGCTGCGGTCCAGGGAAAATCATCAGGCCTTCTGGCGCCGGGCCCGGGGCCCGGTGCCCTAAATGGCGGATCAGCCAGCGCCACGCATGATTCGCTTCAATCCCGGTCACGCGTTGTTCCAGGATCGCGCCGGCAGCGTGCTCGAAGATCCTGCCGGTACTGGGCAGAACGAAATCTGGATGCTCGACACGGGAACGCGCGATGATCTCCGGGAACCTTCCTTCTTTGATTCCCAAGTCGAAATCGGCCCAGTTATCTTGCGCACCCAGCAAATTCGGTGCTGATCCCATGGCCCACTGGGCGCCAGGACCCCACGCCTGCAATGCCGCCGGCGAGGTGGGGGAGGGCTTATGGATATGCAAGGTGGCATCCCCGAGCGGCGTCGCGAAGGCGAGCCAGGCCTCGGACTTCGCCAGACGGATAGTCGGATCTCCCAGGCCGCGGCGCAAGATGCCCAGTGTCTTGTGCAAGGTCACGGGGCGCTGCGGATCGTAGCGGGCGCTCAACGACTTCTCCATAAAACGCATCCTATAGCTTCGGGCGCCAAGATTTCGGGGACACCATAGGTAGCACTGAAGAAAAGCGTCCGTCCACTGCGTGACGTTTCGCTACGCGTCGGAACGACATGTATGACAACCGCCGGTAAAGTTCTTGACATGAAGTATGCGTCCACAGTCCTAGACCTGATCGGCAATACCCCCTTGGTGAAGCTCAACCGAGTCACCGACGGGATCAAAGCCACCGTATTGGTGAAGCTCGAATACCTGAATCCGGGTGGTTCCATCAAGGACCGCATCGCCTTGAAGATGGTCGAGCGCGCCGAAGAATCCGGCCAGCTCAAGCCGGGTGGAACCATCGTGGAACCAACCAGCGGCAACACCGGTGTGGGTTTGGCCATGGTAGGCCAGCTCAAGGGCTACAACACCATTTTCGTCACCCCGGATAAGGTGGGCGAGGAAAAGCGCGACGTACTGCGCGCTTATGGTGCCAAGGTAGTAGTCACCCCAACCGCGGTAGCTCCGGACTCCCCAGAGTCCTACTACGGGGTATCGGACCGCCTGGTCACCGAAATCGACGGCGCCTACAAGCCCGACCAGTTCTCCAATCCGGCAGCGCCCGACAGCCACTTCGAGACCACTGGCCCCGAAATCTGGAATGACACCGAAGGCAAACTGACCCATGCGGTCATCAGCGCAGGCACCGGCGGCACCATCACCGGCACCGGACGCTACCTCAAGCAGGTTTCCGCCGGCCGGGCCTCCGGCCCGGTCAAGATCATCGCCGCTGACCCGGATGGCTCGGTCTACTCCGGCGGCACCGGACGCCCATACTTTGTCGAGGGCGTAGGCGAAGACATGTGGCCAGGGAACTACGACCCATCCGTGCCGGACGTCGTGGAACCAGTCAGCGACGCCGAGGCCTTTGAAATGACTCGCCGCTTGGCCAAGGAGGAGGGCCTGCTGCTGGGCGGTTCCTCGGGCATGGCCGTAGTCGCCGCGCTGCGCGCAGCCAAGGACCTGGGCGAAGATGACGTAGTTGTAGTGATCGCCCCGGATGGCGGCCGCGGCTACCTGGCCAAGATCTTCAACGACCAGTGGATGCTGGACCAGGGCTTCACCACCGATGAATACTCCGCCTTGGACTTCATCGGCGCGGCTCTTGCCAAGCAGGGCACCACCACGGTGGCTTTGGATACCACCCTGGCCGAAGCGGCCAAGGCACTGCGCGAGCAGGGCGATGACGCGCTGGTTGTTGCCACCGCACCGCTGCCAGCGCGTATCGGCGAGATCCGCGGTGTCATAGGAGCTGGGGACATCACCGACGCACTGCTGGCTGGCGCAGAACCATCCAGCACGCTGGCAGACCTGGGCGAACTGGCAAAGCCATTCATCGGCACCGCAGACACCCCGGAACATGCACAAGAACTACTCAAGAGCCACCCGGCCGTACTGCTGACCAGGGACGGCGAAGTGATCGCCGCAGCTACCGCAGCTGACCTCTTGGCTTACTCCACCCGCTAAAGACTTCACCACAAAGGATTGATATCGATGACTGAAAACCACCAGGGAGCAAACACCCGCTTTGTCCATGCGGGCCAGGAATTCGAACCGGTCACCGGTGCGGTAGTTCCACCGCTGCACTTCTCCTCGACCTACGCGCAGGACGGCATTGGCGGCCTGCGCAATGGCTACGAGTACGGTCGCGGCACCAACCCGACTCGCGACGCGCTGCAGGCGCAGCTGGCCGGCGCAGAATTCGGCAACCATGCCTTCTCATTCAGCTCCGGCCTGGCCGCCGAGGATTCGCTGATCCGCGCCATCCTGCGTCCGGGCGACCACATTGTGCTGGGCAACGACGCCTACGGTGGAACCTTCCGCCTGATTGACCGCGTATTGGGTGCCTGGGGCATCGGCAACACCCCGGTGAACATGAGCGATGAAGCAGCCCTGGCCGCTGCCATCGAAAAGAACAAGGCCAAGCTGGTATGGGTTGAAACCCCTTCGAACCCGATGATGACCATCACCGACATCGCCAAGGTCGCGCAGATTGCCCACGCTGCCGGCGCGCTGCTGGTCGTGGACAACACCTTCGCCAGCCCGTTCCTGCAGCAGCCGCTGACCCTCGGCGCCGACATCGTGGTCCACTCGACCACCAAGTACATCGGCGGCCACTCTGACGTGGTGGGCGGTGCGGTGATCGTCAAGGACGCGCAGTTGGCAGAAAAGATCGGCTTCATCCAGTTCGCCGTGGGTGCCGTTTCGGGCCCAATGGACGCCTTCTTGACCACCCGCGGCCTGAAGACCCTGGGCGTTCGCATGCGCGCCCACTCGGAGAACGCCGCACAGGTCGCCCAGTGGCTGCGCGAGCGCAGCGAAGTCGAGCGCGTGCTCTACCCGGGCTTCGAAGACCACCCGGGCCACGCGATTGCCAAGAAGCAGATGTCAGGCTTCGGCGGCATGGTGTCCGTCCAGTTCAAGGGCGGAGAATCGGCGGCCCGCAAGATTGCCGAGCGCACCAAGCTTTTCACCTTGGCAGAATCCCTGGGCGGCATCGAGTCGCTGATGAACTACCCATCGGAGATGACCCATGCTTCGGTGAAGGGTACCGAGCTGGCAGTTCCGGTGAACCTGCTGCGCCTGTCCGTTGGCATCGAGGACCCAGCAGATTTGATTGAAGATCTGGAGAAGGCCTTCACCAACTTGTAAGGCCAAAGCGCAAAGGACCTGGGGTCCGCTGCCTGCCAAGGGCAACGGAACCCAGGTCCTTAGTGCTTTGAACCGAGTTCCGGGTCGGCTATCGGCGGCGCTTGGCCGGTTTAGGGTCGACGATCTTGAAATACCTGTTGCTCGCTGGCATCCACATCAGGGCCACGCTGAACATGATGATGGCCGCCAACAGCGAATAGCGGCCGAATCGCAGCAGCAGCGGCAGTGCGGTAATCAGGCCCAACCAGGACAGCTGGGCGCGCGCGGCCCGGTCTCCGGTGAATAAGCGGTAACCCAGCACACAGCAGGCAAGGCCGGCGGCGGCGAAAAAGACCATCAGTGCAATGGTCCCGAAATCCAGTGCGGATTCTTGGAAATGCTCGTAGGCCAGGAAGCCGCCAAAGCCGAGAAAAAGCACTCCGGCTAGGAGCCATAGCATTTGGGCGATGAACAATCCGCCTGGGGTGGGCTCATCGGGACGTCGTGGAAAAAGTGGTTTCTTCACGTTCTTAACCCTACGTGCTTTGGCGCGGTGCCCGATCTCACACGCTCTCGACACTGACAATAGTGGTCTGTTCAAGCTAGCATTAAGTGTTCGCGAACATCAGGGTATCCCTCTCGCATCCAGCCCAATTTTTGAGGCCGGAGCCTTCTCGTGTTGTATTTTCCGCAAAGTGTGTGCGGGTCTTTATGTCATAGGGGAGCGCTTGATGAGCGTGACTTGTATCTGACTGTGCAGCCTATACGTCGTTTCTTTGGGGACGGCCAAGGCCTATCCCCTAACGAATGAGGTAATTCTTCGTGTCTTCTGACATGCCCGTAAACACCGATGACAACCAGACCCCGGAAGAGCCAACCGTGCTCTTCTCCGAACTTGGCCTGGATGCCCGCGTGCTTGCATCGCTTGCTGACCTTGGCTACGAAAAGCCATCGCCAATTCAGGCAGCGACCATTCCACTGCTTCTCGAAGGCCGCGACGTTGTCGGCCTGGCCCAGACCGGTACCGGCAAGACCGCTGCTTTCGCGCTTCCTGCCCTGTCCCGCATGGCAGAGCTGGCTGACACCAATGGTCCAGCCAAGACCCCGCAGATCCTGGTTCTGGCTCCAACCCGCGAGCTGGCCCTTCAGGTCGCCGAGGCCTTCACCTCCTACGCCAAGTACCTGCCGAACTTCACCGTTCTGCCAGTGTACGGCGGCTCGCCATACGGTCCTCAGCTCAACGGCCTGCGCCGTGGCGCCCAGGTAGTCGTTGGTACCCCAGGTCGCGTTATCGACCACATCAACAAGGGTTCTTTGGACCTTTCGAACCTGCAGTACGTCGTCCTGGATGAGGCCGACGAAATGCTGCGCATGGGCTTCGCCGAAGAGGTCGACAAGATCTTGGAAGCCACCCCAGAGGACAAGCAGGTTGCCCTGTTCTCGGCAACCATGCCACGCACCATCCGCCGCATCGCTTCGGAATACCTGCGCAACCCGCAGGAAGTTGCCGTGAAGTCCAAGCAGTCCACCGGCACCAACATCACCCAGCGCTACCTGCAGGTCATGGGCGCCCACAAGCTGGACGCCATGACCCGCATCCTGGAATCCGAGTCCTTCGAAGGCGTAATCACCTTCGTCCGCACCAAGATGGCTACCGAGGACCTGGCCGACAAGCTCAAGGCCCGTGGCTTCACCGCCGCAGCCATCAACGGCGACATCCCGCAGCAGCAGCGCGAACGCACCGTTGAGAACCTGCGCTCGGGCAAGATCGACATCCTGGTTGCTACCGACGTGGCAGCTCGTGGTTTGGACGTTGAGCGCATTTCGCACGTTATCAACTTCGACATCCCGCATGACACCGAGTCCTACGTGCACCGCATTGGCCGTACCGGCCGTGCCGGCCGCTCGGGCGACGCGATCTTGTTCATGACCCCGCGCGAGAAGTACTTGCTGCGTGCCATCGAGAAGGCTACCCGCCAGCCGGTGACCCAGATGCAGCTGCCTTCGCTGGATTCGGTCAACGACCGTCGTATCCAGAAGTTCACTGATCGCATCGATAAGACCATCAGCGGCCAGGACTTGACCACCTTCCGCGAAATCGTGGAGAAGTTCGCTTCCGAGCACGAAGATCTGGACCAGCTGGAAATCGCAGCTGCACTGGCTCTGATGGCCCAGGGCGGCCGCCCGCTGCTGATGACCGAACCAGTCATGTCCCCTTCGAAGAAGGCGCGCATGGATCGCCCAGAGCGCGGCGAGCGTGGCGACCGCGGTGACCGTGGCGATCGCGGTCCACGTGCCCGCAAGACCGCTGCCGAGGGCAACGCCATGTACCGTCTGGCCGTTGGCCGCCGCAACCGCGTGCAGCCAGGCTCGATCGTTGGCGCACTGGCCAACGAGGGTGGCTTCGATTCTTCGGAAATCGGCGGCATCGAGATCCGTTCGGACCACACCCTGGTCGAGTTGCCAGCAGAGCTGAGCAAGGACCAGTGGCGTGCACTGTCCAAGACCCGCATCGGCGGCGAGGCCATCGAGCTTGAGCTCGACAATGGCCGCAGCCCACGTCGCGACGACGAAGGCGACCGCGGTGGCTTCCGTGGCGGCCGTGGTGGCGGCTTCGGCGGCGGACGCAGTGGCGGACGTGGCGGTTTCGGTGGCGGACGCGGTGGCGGACGTGGCGGTTTCGGTGGCGGCGGACGCGGCGGCAAGGATCGCTTCAGCGATTCGGGCCGTAGCGGTGGACGTCGCGACTACTAAGCCTGTCGCACGCAGCTGAACAGCATTGAATAACGCCCTTGGGGCAAGCCGAAAGCTTGCCCCAAGGGCGTTTTTCGTACGCCACAGGCTATTTACGGAGCAGGGGTTCCCACAGGGATCCCGTCCCCGAGATAGACCGTGCCGCCGCTTTCCATGAATTGCTTGCTTTTCTGCGCCATCCCGGCCAAAGCGGCCTGCGCCTCGGCCGAGCCGTACTCGTCGCGGATGTCCTGCGAGATGCGCATGGAGCAGAACTTCGGCCCGCACATGGAGCAGAAGTGGGCGGTCTTGGCCGGTTCAGCCGGCAGCGTCTCGTCATGGAATTCCTGCGCGGTGACCGGGTCGAGGGACAACGCGAACTGGTCATTCCAGCGGAACTCGAAGCGCGCCTTGCTCAGCGCATCATCCCGTGCCGTGGCCCCCGGGTGGCCCTTGGCCAGGTCGGCGGCGTGTGCAGCGATCTTGTAGGTGATCACCCCGGTCTTCACATCATCCCGGTTGGGCAGCCCCAGATGCTCCTTGGGCGTGACGTAGCAGAGCATTGCGGTCCCGTACCTTGCGATCTCCGTGGCACCGATGGCGCTGGTGATGTGGTCGTAGCCCGGGGCGATGTCGGTAACCAGCGGGCCCAGGGTATAGAACGGGGCCCCGTCGCACAGCTCCTGCTGGCGTTCGACGTTCTCGCGCACCAGATGGAACGGGATATGCCCCGGGCCTTCTACCATCACCTGCACATCGTACTTCCAGGCGCGCTTGGTCAGCTCGGCCAGGGTGTCCAGTTCGGCGAACTGGGCGGCGTCGTTCGCGTCCGCGATGGAGCCCGGGCGCAGCCCGTCGCCCAGCGAGAAGGCCACGTCGTACTGCGCGAAGATTTCGCAGAGCTGATCGAAGTGGGTGTAGAGGAAATTCTCCTGGTGGTGCGCCAGGCACCAGCCAGCCATGATGGATCCGCCGCGCGAGACCATGCCGGTGACCCGGTTGGCAGTCAGCGGGATGTAGCGCAGCAACACGCCGGCGTGGATGGTCATGTAGTCCACGCCCTGCTCGCACTGTTCTATGACGGTGTCGCGGAAGATCTCCCAGGTCAGTTCGTTGGCTTCGCCATTGACCTTCTCCAGCGCCTGGTAGATCGGCACGGTGCCGATGGGCACCGGGGAGTTGCGGATGATCCACTCGCGGGTGGTGTGGATGTCATCTCCGGTGGACAGGTCCATTACCGTGTCCGCGCCCCATTTGGCCGCCCACTGGAGCTTGGAGACTTCTTCTGCGATTGAGCTGGTCACCGCCGAGTTGCCGATATTCGCGTTGATCTTGACCAGGAACGCCTTGCCGATGATCATCGGCTCGGATTCCGGGTGGTTGATGTTCGCCGGGATGATGGCTCGTCCGGCCGCGAGCTCGCTGCGCACCAGCTCGACATCGCATTCCTCGCGCAGGGCCACATAGCGCATTTCCGGGGTGATGATCCCGGCGCGCGCGTAGTGCATTTGCGTCACTCGGGCTCCGCCAACGGCCCGCAGCGGTGGGGCTGAGCGTCCAGCCCATTCCGCGCTGGCCGTGCCGCGGCGGACCGCTGAGCGCCCGTCGTCGTGCAGGTTGCGCTCGCGACCTGCATAGGTTTCCACGTCCCCGCGTTCCAGGATCCACCGCTCGCGGAAGGGCTGCAGGCCTTGGGTGGGTTCGCTTCCCGGTCCGCTGGTGCGATATACCGCCAGCGGCTCGTTGGGCTTTCCATTGGGGGAGTCTGCCAATTCGATCTGCGTGACGGGAACAGAAATTCCCGCAGATTCGCGGTAGGCAAGGGTGTGGGCAGGGTGCTGTTCAAATTGTTCCACTGGGGAAACTCACTTCCTTCGCCGGCATTACCCGGACAGGTTCAACGGTCGCGGACGGCGATAGCCCGATCTCAGCCCTTGCCAGGGCACCCGTGTGGTCGCGAATAACTTAGCACGCTTGGGAGGAAGAAACGCAAATCCGGTGGTCAGAGCCTTGACATCAAGGGAAGGGCGAGGTGCTGGTTCCTGCGGGCCTGGATTCTTTGCGTTGGCCGGAGAACGCTTGCCAGGGGCACCAGGAATCCAGGGTGCACGGCATGGCCGATAGCCGCACGATGAGTTCGCGGCATCTGGGGAGTAACGAAAAGAGAGGCAATCTGGAACCAGATTGCCTCTCTTATTTCGAGCCCCCTGCCGGAATCGATCCGGCGACCTCGTTCTTACCAAGAACGCGCTCTACCACTGAGCTAAGGGGGCAACAGGTAAATACTTTACACAGGTTTTTGAGGTTTGCAAAATCCGTCGGGGATTTGTTGCTGAGGTCACAATATTCCTACTCAAGTCGGGAATGGGCGACAAGGAACCGATGCGATCATGCCGGTTGCCGGGATCCCGGTTCGCGGCCTGGATTCCAGTTGCCGCGCATCGGAGCAGTGCCTGCGCCCATGGTGGACCGGGTGCATTCAAGCACTGTCTTTGCCCGGGGATCGGGAGTGGGGAATCGGGCTGAGGTCAGGGAGTGCCGAGTCGGGATATCCGCCGGTTGGCCATCGGTGGAAGTTCGCGAGATTTTATCCCGCACCCCTGGGGGAATCCGCGATTGACCGCAAGGAATGATCTAGTGAGCATCGTCACCTGGACACTTTTTGTCCCATCCTTCGTCCCTGATGACCAGATGTCAGTTCGCAAATAGTTGCTGACTAGGTGTTTTATTGAATTTTCCGAGTGTTTACCGGGCCGATCTGCCGATTTTTCTTTGCAGGGAAACCCGTGTAGAGTATTTACTCGTTGCCCCCTTAGCTCAGTGGTAGAGCGCGTTCTTGGTAAGAACGAGGTCGCCGGATCGATTCCGGCAGGGGGCTCTGAGTGAGAAGCTTTCTTGGCTTCTACTGGATTGCTTCTCACTTGTGGCGGCGTAGCTCAGCTGGTTAGAGCGCACGACTCATAATCGTGAGGTCCCGGGATCGAGTCCCGGCGCCGCTACCAAAACAAAGATCCTCAGCTTCGGCTGAGGATCTTTTTTGGTTTCCAGGCCCTGAAGCAACATGTTGCTTCGGCGCCGGAACGGCTAGCTGCCCGTGTCCTTCTCCTGGCTCCCGGCCTTGGCTTGCTGAGCCAGCGAGAGCAGCCCCTGGATCGCCTTCGTATCGAAATCAGCTTCCTGGCTTGGCGCCTGATTGGCATCGTGGCCGTGGACTTCGGTATGCAGGCGCTGCATTTGCATATCGAGTTTCGTTGCCACTGCTGCGGCATCGGCGAGCTCTTGCACTAGATGCTCCGGAACTTCGCCTTCGTACTTGTAGAAGATCTTATGCTCCAGGCTTGCCCAGAAATCCTGGGCAATGGTGCGGATCTGCAGCTCCACCACGACGTCGACCGGGCCGTCGGACAAGAAGACCGGGATCTGCACGATCGCATGGACACTTTTATACCCGTTGGGCTTCGGGTTCTTGATGTAGTCCTTGATCTGGATGACCTTCAGGTCATTCTGCGAGGTCAAGGTGTTCAGAACCTTGTAGATGTCCTTGACGAAACTGCAGGTAATGCGCACGCCGGCAATGTCGCTAATGTTTTCGCGAATGGCAGGAAGCGACGGGGAGATGTTCCGGCGGGAGACCTTGCGCATGATGCTCTCCGGAGTTTTCACCCGGGAAGTGATGTGCTCAATTGGATTGTAATTGTGCAGGTACAGGAACTCTTCACGCAAGATCGAGACCTTGGTCAACACCTCGTCCACCGCAAATTGGTATTCCATCATGAAACGCTGGAAATCATGGCGGAAAGCCTGCGTCATTCGCTGCAGTTCGGCCGGCGAAGGGGCGCTCTCGGCAGCTGCTATTGCCACTGCGCGAGTCTCGTCATCAAATGGGACAGAAATCCTGGATCACCTCAGCAGATTGTGGCCCGACCCGCGGTACGGTGCCGGTGCAGTTTCAGCCTAAGGGCTTCTCCTAAGAATTAGGCCAGAACCAGTCGGGAATTTGTCCAGCAAACTTTCGGAATTCAGGCGTCGGCCAACCTGCAGTGCAGGAGCTTGCCATGCCCGGTGAACTATCGTTGAAGGGGTAACTTCGAGGAAGGCATCGATGGAATTCGCCAGCGACCACCGGCAGCTCTGCCACGGCATCAGCTTCTCAGAGCACGAACCCGCCCCCATGCTCAGGCTCCGGCAAGCCGAAAAATGGAGCACCGAATACTTGGAACTCAATCGTTCGCTGAGCCTGCAGATCGGCGAACTGAAGTTCTGCCTGGGCTACATCACGATGAACAGCGATGGCTCGCGCAACAACCTGCCTTGCCCGAAGAACAAAGCGCTGCGTACCGGCACCCAGTGCGAACGCTGCCGCCGGCTGGATCATTCGAAGTTCATGCATCATTTCCACAAGACCGGCGAAGCGCCGGAGGGCATGCGCAAGTACCTGGAGCAGCCGCACTTCTTGTATGTCGCAAGCTTCGCCCACGGGGCGACCAAGGTCGGTACCACCTCGACCCAGAGCAAATGGACTCGCTTGGCGCAGCAGGGCGCGGTCATCGCCCGCTATGTTGCCCGCGCCGCTGATGGCGCCGCTATTCGAGTGCTCGAAGACCTGGTGACTGAACACGTGGGTCTGAGCCAACAAGTCCGGCAGAAGTCCAAGATCAAGGGACTGGCCAGCTGGGAACTGGACTACGCCCAACTGGACCAGATCAACTCCGAAGCGGCAAGTAGGGCCCAGGCCTTCATTGGCGCCCAGCGGGGTCTGGAGACCTATGGCCTGCAGCTGCGCGACGAGCTGTGGGCGCAACCGGCCTTCGCCCGCCCGGTCATTGACGCCTGGGATGCCCATGTGCTGCATGCCTGGAATACGGCACTGCCCGGCAACACCGTGAATCTGCGCATCCGCGGCGTGCTGGGGCAAAGCATCCTAGCCGACAGTGGCGAAGGCACCACCGTGCGCTTGCTGGATGCTGCCGAGTTGAAGACCCGTGAGGTCACTGTCGTGGAGAACCGAGGAGATTTCAAGGAAGAACAATCCGCTCTGTTCTGAAAGCGGCACGGAGCTGTCGGGGGAGTCACGGGGAAATGCCCCGGCCGCAATGAGCAGACACAGCCGGAGCTGAACTAGACTTGGATCATGACCAACACTCCTTGGGAATCGGCCTCGCCACGCTATAAGAAGCTCGTCTTCGCTGCCATGGGCATCATGGGCGCAGGCATCATCTTGGCCATCATCGGCGCCAACATTCCATCACTGCCAACGGTTTACACCGCTATCGGCATCATGGTCATCGGCATGCTCTGCCATATCGCCAGCCTGGTTGTCCGTGCCAAGGATGCGCGCCAGTGGCGCATTGCCAATGGCCTGGCGGCTCCACGCGCCAAAAAGCGCCCGGCCGACGGGCAGAACTAGGCTTCCGAAAGAATTCCACAGTGTGACCGGTCAGTTGCGCCCGGGTTCCGTATCCTGCGGCAGCTGCGCCTGGTCACTTCCAACAACGTTCAGGAGAATCCATGGGCATCAACCCTGACCTGGTAGGGCGTATCTACCCTGCCGGCGAGTCCTACCAGGTAGGCCGCGAAAAGATCCGCGAATTCGCCAAGGCCACCAAGGCCGCCAGCCAGGCGCACTACGATGTGCAGGCCGCTCGCGAGCTGGGCTATAGCGACGTCGTTGCCCCGCCAACCTTCGCGATCATCATCGCCCAGCGCGCTGACGCGCAGCTGATTGCCGATCCTGCCAGCGGCATTGACTTCTCCCGCGTGGTGCATGCCGACCAGCGCTTCACCCACCACCGTCCGATCGTTGCCGGCGATGAACTGCTCGCCGAGCTCTACGTGGACCAGGTCCGTGAAATGGGTGCCGGTGCCATGATCACCACCCGCGCCGAAATAACCACCGTGGCTGGCGAGAAGATCGCAACCACCGTTTCATCGCTACTGGTACGAGCTGAGGACTAAGCATGATTGAATTCGAAAGCCTCGAAAAGGGCCAGGTCATTGGCTCGCACACGGTGCAGGTCAACCGCGCGGACCTCGTTCGCTATGCAGGTGCCTCGGGCGACTTCAACCCGATTCACTGGAATGAGCGCTTCGCCAAGGAAGTGGAACTGCCTTCGGCGATCGCCCACGGCATGTTCACCATGGGATCTGTCATTGATCTGGTCTCCCAGTGGGTCGGCAACCCGGGTGCCATCATCGACTACCAGACCCGCTTCACCAAGCCGGTAGTCGTCGAGGACCCTGAAGGGTCCAACCCGTCAGATCACGAAGGCACCACCATCTCGGTGGAAGGCAAGGTCGGCGCATTGGACGCCGAAGCACGCACCGCCCGCATCGACTTGGCAGTCTCGGCCCATGACAGCAAGGTACTGCTCAAGTGCCAGGCCGTGGTACAGCTCTAAGCATGCAACTTCCCGGTGATGCGCAGAAGCCAGTAACCCAGTGGCGCAACGCGCTGATGGCAGCCTACCTGGCCAGCGGCCTGCTGATCTCGGCCCTGGTTTCGCGCTTGCCGGCGGTGCGTGATGCCCTGCAGCTCGACCACGCCAGCGTTGGCCTGCTGCTGCTGTGCATGAGCGCCGGATCCTTCCTGTCCGTCTCGGTTTCAGGGCAACTGGTTCTGCGCCTTGGCGCCACGCGCGTCATGCGCATCGCCGCGACGCTGGCCGGCGGTTCACTGATTCTTGTAGGCGTGGGTGCCGGAGTCTTTGGCAGTGCCCTCATCTGCGGCATCTTCCTCTTCGCCCAGGGCCTGGGTACCGCATCATGGAATGTCGCCTCCAATGTCCAAGGCGCTGCCATGGAACGTGCCCTGGGCAAGAGCATCATGCCTGCCCTGCACGGTTTCTTCTCCATCGGCACCGTGATCGGCGCCGGTGCTGGTGCGCTAGGTGCCCGTCTGCAGGTCCCGCTGCAGTACCACTACGGTTTCATGGGCCTGGTTATCGTCTTCACCGTGCTCTACAGTGCACGATTCTACGGAGAAGACTACAGCCGGACCCCGCGCACCAGCAGCGGAACCACGCTGAAGAAGGCGTGGACCGAACCGCAGACAGTCCTCTTGGGCGTTCTGGTTCTGGGCATGGCCCTGGCTGAAGGCGCTGCCGGCGACTGGGTGGCCATGGCGCTGGTGGATGGATACCAGACGAAGGAAGGCGTGGGAGCCATCGGCTACGGCGTCTTCGTCACCGCCATGACCCTGACCCGACTGCTCTCCGGGGATCTGATCTTGCGCCTGGGCCGTGTCGTCATGATCCGGGCCAGCGCCATCAGCGCCCTGATCGGCGTTCTGCTCTTCGCCTTTGGCAACAACCTGCCGCTGGCCTTCGTGGCCTTGGCCATCTGGGGCATGGGCGTGGCCTTGACCTTCCCGCTGGCCATGAGCGCAGCATCGGATGATCCTGTTCATGCAGCGACCCGCGTCTCGGTAGTGTCCACCATCGGCTACGGCGCCTTCCTCGGAGGCCCGCCGCTTTTGGGCCTGCTGGCTGAAGTCATCGGCCTGCTACCTGCCCTGGGTTCCATTTCCATCCTGGTGGTTGTGGCCTTCTGCTTGTCCTCGAATGCCGCCGGAAACCGTACCGGCGGCGAAGGAAAAGCGTAGAACGCCGGCCTGACCGCACCATTCGTCCTCATACGGAAAGTAAACTGAAGCAATGCTGAAGAATCTGACCACGACCCACGTTGGTGGGCCAGCCCAGCAATTGGTGACCGCTACCAGCGAAGCTGAACTGGCTCAAGCCGTTGCGGCAGCAGATGCCGCAGGGCACGACGTTTTGCTCATTGGCGGGGGTTCCAACCTGGTGATCTCCGATGAGGGGTACCCGGGCGTCGCTGTGCAGATTGCCACCCGCGGACTGCACCTGGACGAGCAGCCTAACGGCAAGGTGCTGCTGCGTGCTGCCGCCGGCGAGAACTGGGACACGACCGTTGAATACAGCCTGGCTGAGGGCCTGAGCGGGTTGGAAGCGCTCTCGGGTATTCCAGGGTGCACCGGTGCCACCCCGGTGCAGAACGTCGGAGCCTACGGGGCGGACATTTCCCAGACCCTGGCGTGGGTTCGTGCCTACGACCGCCAGAGCAACCAGGTGCTCAAGCTGGATAACTCCGAGCTTGGTTTCGCCTACCGCGATTCGGTCATCAAGCGCACCAGCACCAACGGATCCCCCCGCTACGTGGTCCTGGAAGTGGCCTTCCTGCTGACCCGTGAAAATGAATCGGCTCCTATCCGCTACGCCGAGCTGGCCCGCCGGCTCGGCGTTGAAGCTGGCGAACGCGCCGACGCCCTCGAAGTGCGCCAGAGAGTTCTGGAATTGCGCCGTTCCAAGGGCATGGTCTTTGACATCAAGGACGCTGACTCGCACTCCACCGGTTCCTTCTTCACCAACCCCATCGTTGAATCAAGCTTCATGGGCAAGCTTCCCGAGAACGCTCCGAACTACCCGGTGGAACAAGCCGGCTACCTCAAGCTGTCCGCCGCGTGGCTCATCGACCAGGCCGGCTTCACCAAGGGCTACGGCTTGGAGGGGACCGAGGGGTTCGAGCTCGCTGGCGGCCGCGCCTCGCTTTCCACCAAGCACACACTGGCCATCACCAACCGCGGTGAGGCCACGGCCCAGGATATTCTGGCCATAGCCCGTGCAGTTCGTGCCGGCGTGCAGGAACGTTTTGGCATTGAACTGGTCAACGAGCCGTTGCTGATTGGCGTGGCTCTCTAGGCGAGCTGCTTCCGTGCCATTGCCGGAACAAGGGAGGAAAGCTATGGCGCACTTGTCATTGCGCAAGCTCGGTCTAGAGGATATCGACCTGCTGGAAGCAAACTTCCAATCCGTCCAGGGCGCCGGCGATGCCCAATGGTTCGGCTTCTGGGATACCAACAGGCTGCGCGCCCGTTTAGCCCAGGACCAGATGATTGGCAACGCTGATGGCGCACTGGCGGTCTGCTTGGGGGAGCGAGTAATCGGCAAAGTCGATTGGTTCACTGTCTCGTCGTGGGGCCGGGCCAACACCTCGGCCTGCTGGGAAATAGCCATCGGCATCTTTGCCGAATTTCGAGGCCAGGGCCTTGGAACCCAAGCGCAGAAGATGCTCATCGACTACTTGTTCACCCACTACCCCCGTCATCGGATCCAAGCTACGACAGCCGCAGAAAATGCGGCTGAGCAGAAGTGCCTGGAAAAGCTGGGGTTCACCCGCGAGGGCGTCATCCGCCAAGCGCAGTGGCGTGCCGGTGAGTGGCATGATCAGCTGATCTACTCGGTACTCAGGGACGAGTGGGCTAAATAGCGCGCATCTGCATGGGAAATGGCAAAGCCCAGAACAGAGAATTCTGTTCTGGGCTTTGCCATGGCTTTGCCGTTAAGGAACCTAGAGGCGTCCCTGGGCGATAGCGAGCATGCGGCGCAGCGGCTCTGCAGCGCCCCACAGCAGCTGGTCGCCAACGGTGAAAGCCGAGATGTACTCTGGGCCCATTTCCAGCTTGCGGATACGTCCTACCGGGATGTCCAAGGTGCCCGAAGCGGCGACCGGAGTCAGCTGATCCACGGTGGCTTCCTTCTCGTTGGGGATGACCTTGGCCCACTGGTTGTCAGCTGCCAGCAGCGACTCGATTTCGGAAACCGGCAGGTCCTCCTTCAGCTTCAGCGTCAGGGCCTGCGAATGCGAGCGCATGGCACCAATACGGACACACAGTCCATCCATGATGATCTGCTTGTCGCCGGGGGTCTGCAGGATCTTGTTGGTCTCAACGCCTGCCTTCCACTCTTCGCGGGACTGGCCGTTGCCCAAATCGGCGTCGATCCATGGGATCAGCGAGCCGCCCAGTGGAACACCGAACTGAGTAGCATCGAGGTTTCCGCGCTGGGTTTCCAGAACCTTGCGGTCGATTTCCAGGATGGCGCTGGCCGGATCAGCCAATTCACTACCCACCGAAGCGTTGATGTCGCCGAACTGGGTGAGCAGTTCGCGCATATGGCGTGCGCCGCCGCCGGAAGCAGCCTGGTAGGTCATCGCGGTGCCCCACTCGACCAGGTTGTTCTTGAACAGCCCGCCCAAGCCCATGAGCATGCACGAGACGGTGCAGTTGCCGCCGATGTAGTCCTTGACGCCAGAAGCCAGGGATTCATCGATCACGGCGCGGTTGACCGGGTCCAGGACGATGACCGAGTCATCATTCATGCGCAGCGAGGACGCCGCATCGATCCACAGGCCGTCCCAACCGGACTTACGAAGCTCGGTGTGGACCTTGGTCGTGTAGTCGCCGCCCTGGGCAGTGACGATGATCGGCAACTTGGACAGCGTTTCAATATCGAATGCGTCCTGCAGCGGGCCAGCACCCTCAGCGAATGCCGGGGCGTTGCCGCCAGCATTGGAAGTCGAGAAAAATACCGGGTCAATCTGGGCGAGATCGCCCTCGTCGAGCATGCGCTGCATCAGCACGGAACCAACCATGCCTCGGTAACCTACAAAACCAACAGATGAAGTCATGTCTCCATGGTAGGGGCGTTTATCCGGCAGAGCCCGGTTCGTTACAGCAGTTAAAGCAGAATCACACCCAAGCCCCAGCAGGGTTCAGGTGTGATTCGGCGCAGCGAAAGTTTTACTTTTCCTCAAGCAGCAGCTTGCGGTTCTTGATCGCCCACATGGCGGAGAAGATAAAGATCTGCGTTGGGACCAGCAACATGATCAGGCCGAATACTTTGTGGCCGCCGAGAACCATGAAGAAGCCGAGTACGGCCACCACTAAGGCCAACAGTGGGAAGAGCATGTATCCGAGAATGAAGAGTGCTTCGGGGTGCTGCTTGAGCTCTCCGATGTATTTTTTCATGGTCGTTCTAATCCTTTTGGCGAAGCCAGGTTTCAAAGCGGTAGCGGGTACCGGTGGAGGAAGCGTGCCAGTGGGCAGCTTCCGATTCTAGGGACGGATCGCATGCGCCAAGAGCGAAGTCAGCGGTGAGCTTCGGCGCGGAGGTATCTCCAGCCGGGGACGCGTCGAGCTTGGTAATCACCGCGACGTCCAGCAGCGTCAGTGCCTGGGCATAGACCTTTCCGCCGCCAATAATCCATACTTCTTCGCCGCCGGCGCTGCGCTGTGCCAACGCGATGGCTTCCTCCAAGCTGGAGACGGGAACTGCGCCATCTTTGCGCAGTTGCCCGTGGGCGTCAGCCTGCGTGGTCAGCACGATGTTGGTGCGCCCTGGCAAAGGACGGAACTTAGCCGGGAAAGAATTCCATGTGGCACGACCCATGATCACTGGGTGGCCAGCGGTTGTACGTTTGAAGTGGGCCAAATCCTCGGGAACGTGCCAAGGCATGGCGCCATCAGCGCCAATAATGCCGTTCTCGGCTTGGGCCCAAATGGCGCCAATCAGCGGTTCAACGTCGTGTGCGTGGCGAGCCTTGGGGGTCATACGGCTACGGCTCCCTTGATGGTCGGGTGGTGCTGGTAGTCGTTGATGCTGAAGTCATCCAGCGTGTAGTCGAAGATCGACTCAGGCTTGGAATTGAAGCTGAGCGTCGGGTATGGATAAGGATCGCGGGAGAGCTGCTCTTTTACCTGTTCCAAGTGGTTGGTGTAGATATGCACGTCGCCACCGGTCCAGATGAACTCGCCCGGTTCCAGATCGAGCTGGTGCGCAAGCATGCGCGTGAGCAGGGCGTAGGAAGCGATGTTGAACGGTACGCCCAGGAACATGTCAGCACTGCGCTGGTAGAGCTGGCAGGAAAGCTTGCCCTCGGCCACGTAGAACTGGAAGAACACGTGGCATGGAGGCAACGCCATATTCTGGATTTCTGCGACATTCCACGCCGAGACGATGTGGCGGCGTGAGTCCGGATTGTTGCGCAGCGAGTCGACCAGCTGTGAGATCTGATCAATATGGCCGCCATCGGGAGTTGGCCAGCTACGCCACTGGACACCGTAGACAGGTCCTAGTTCACCGGCCTCGTCGGCCCATTCATTCCAGATGCGAACGCCCTGGTCCTGCAGCCACTTCACATTGGATTCGCCGCGCAGGAACCACAAGAGTTCTGCTGCCACGGACTTGAAGTGCACGCGTTTGGTGGTGATCAGGGGGAAAGAATCCTTCAGATCGAAGCGGATCTGGCGGCCAAACACCGACAGGGTTCCAGTTCCGGTGCGGTCTTCCTTGGAGGCGCCGTTCTCCAGCACGTCTCGAAGCAGGTCTTCATAAGGGGTCGCGATGTTCACGCACCCCAGTTTAGTTCAGATAATCCGTGCCACCCTAAAAACGTGCCAGAGTAAACGCCGGAAATTCGACGGCCTAGTTCGCAGCAACCACCATGTCGTTATACTCCGGGTAACGGCGCAGGTAGTCCTGGACGTAGCTGCATTCGGGAATGATCTTCAGCCCTTCGCCGCGGAACTTGTCCAGGACCAGGGTCACCAGTGCGCGAGCGTATCCGCGACGGCCGAATTCTTCATTGACGATGGTGTGCTGAATGGTGGCGATGCCATCTTCTTCGTGGTAGCCGAGGAAACCAACGAAAGTGGAACCGTGCCACAGCGAATAGCGGCCGCGGCTGGCGTCGTGATCCAAACGCAGGCCATGGTGCACAATCTTCTCGACTGGCTGGTTCGGCTGCTGGGCAGTCATGGCATTACCTCATTCTTGGCTGTGACGTGTCTCCTATTTATAGTCTTATCCCTAATCGGAGACAGATGCAACGGCTTGTGCCACGCCCTGAGAGAACACTGATGCCCGGCATGCAATGCCGGGCATCGGTCACATAATGCTAATCGTGGTACGGCGTATGAATCTCAAAAGAGACAATACGCGGGCTGCCAGCATAGACCTGCTGTGCAACGATCAGGGATCCTGGTTCCAAATAGGGATCTTGATCCGGCAGGGCCTTGGCCAGTTCATCAGTGGAGTTCTGGGCAAGAACCTCCAACACGAATGGCAGCACTGGGCGATGAGTGCAAATCACCTGGGAACGGTACTTGTCGAACAGCTTTTGCACTGCCTTGCGTGCTCGCTCCGGTTTGCGTGTTGCCGCATGTTCGGTCAGGGCCTTAACGCTCTTGAGCTTCAACGCGTGCAAGGCGGCATAGGGCGTGATCGTCTGAACGCACCGCATCCACGGAGAAGAGGCCACGTGCAGCGGCTTCCATGCTTCGAGCATCCGGGAAACTGCCTGCGCCTGGCGTCGTCCAGTCGCCGCCAGCGGGCGGTCCCCTTCGGCACGAGTCCAATTGCTCCGAGGCTTGGCTTTGGCATGGCGGACAATGAGCACCGGGTGCGTATCGAGCACGCCGGCTTCATAGGCCAGAACCAGATCGGCCAGCGGCTGGTTATCGGTGGCAATGGACAGCATCTTGGCAGCCTTCTTGGGACTGGTCCAAAGGGCCTCGTCGCATTCTGCGCCATCAGGTTCAATCACCGTCTGCGGATCGGTCTTGGCTGCCCAATAGTAGACAACCTTGGTTTTCTGACCCACCGTGTAGGCTGTGGCTGAAAGCGGGATGCCCAGGGTGATGCGCAACCCGATTTCCTCGCGGACCTCGCGCAACGCACACTCTGCGATGGATTCACCCTGATCCAGTTTGCCCTTGGGCCAGGACCAGTCGTCGTACTTTGGGCGGTGGATTAGAAGAACTTGAAGTTTGCCGTCCTTCAAGCGCCAGGGGATTGCCCCGGCGGCCACGATGTCGTATTCGCCAAGGCGGATTTCCTCGGCATCTACAGAACGGATGATGTCACGAGCCCTAGTGCGGGTGTCGCGCAGCTCTGGTTCGGTCACTAGCTATTACGTCCACTGTTTCGTCGGCGGGCATGTTCTTCAACTAACCAGAACTGGACGTCCGAGAGCGGCTTGCCATCCTCGTCCTGGTAATGGCGAATCCAGTCGCCATCGGAGTTCAGGTGCCAGGAAGCGGTCTTGTTATCCATGTAGCGGGCCAGCAGGGTGATCATGCGATCGATGTCTTCCTGGTTGCGCAGCGAGACCAGGGCTTCCACGCGACGATCCAAGTTGCGGTGCATCATGTCTGCGGAGCCGATGTACACCAGTGGATCTCCGCCGTTTTCAAACATGAACACGCGGCTGTGTTCAAGGAACCGGCCCAAGATGGAACGTACTTCAATGTTCTCGCTCAGTCCCGGCACTCCTGGGCGCAGGGCGCAGATGCCGCGAACGATGACTTCTACCTTGACCCCTGCCTGGCTGGCCCGGTACAGCGCATCGATGATGGCTTCATCCACGATGGAGTTGACCTTGATGACAACCTTGGCCGGTTTGCCGGCCGCAGCGTTCACGATTTCCTTCTCGATATGCGCCAGCAAGCCGGTGCGTACCGAGCGCGGAGCGACCAGCAGGCGGTTGTAGGTGGAGCGTGGGGCGTAGCCCGAGAGCTGGTTGAACAGCTTGGAGATATCCTCGCCAACCTCGTCATCACAGGTGAGCAGGCCGAAGTCTTCGTAGTAGCGCGCAGTGCGCGGGTGGTAGTTGCCGGTTCCGATGTGGCAGTAGCGGCGCAGCTTGTCGCCTTCGCGGCGTACCACCAAGGAGAGCTTGGAATGGGTCTTCAGGCCTACGATGCCGTAGACCACGTGGACGCCGGCCTGTTCCAGCTTGCGCGCCCAAGAGATGTTGGCCTGCTCGTCGAAGCGGGCCTTGATTTCCACCAGAGCCAGGACCTGCTTGCCAGCTTCGGCCGCATCAATCAGGGCATCGACAATTGGCGAGTCGCCGCTGGTGCGGTACAGGGTCTGCTTGATGGCCATGACCTTCGGATCAGCTGCGGCCTGTTCCAAGAAGGCCTGCACGCTGGTGGAGAAGGAATCATAAGGGTGGTGAAGCAGGATGTCGCGGCGCCGAACGGCCGCGAACACGTTGGCGGCCTTGGCAGTTTCCGATTCGTTCAGGTAGTTCGAGGTATGGCCCACATGCTTGGTGTAGTGCAGCTCTGAACGATCCAGCGAAGCAATAACGCCCAAACCGCGCAGGTCCAATGGGGTGGGAAGCTTGAAGACCTCATCCTCTTCAACACCGAGCTCGCGGGTGAGCAGCTCCATGATTTCAGGGTTGATGTCATTGGCGACTTCCAGGCGAACGGGAGGACCGAAGCGGCGGCGCAACAATTCCTTCTCCAGCGCCTGCAGCAGGTTCTCTGCATCATCCTCTTCAACTTCCAGGTCCTCGTTGCGGGTGACACGGAAGAAGTGGTGCTCGACGATTTCCATACCCGGGAACAACAGCTCCAGGTGCACCGCAATGAGTGCTTCGAGCGGGATGAAGCGGGCGGTGCGCAACGAAGAGTGCGCAGCGCGGGTGCCGTCGATGCTGATCAGGCGGGCGATGGTGTCCGGCACCTTCAAGCGGGCAAAGAGTTCCTTGCCGGTCAGGGGGTTGCGGACCACCACAGCCAGGTTCAGCGACAGGCCTGAGATGTAGGGGAATGGGTGAGCAGGGTCAACCGCCAGCGGGGTGAGCACCGGGAATACCTGGGAAACGAACCACTTGGAAAGCAGGTCACGCTCGGAAGCTGAAAGGTCTTCCCATGTGGTGATGCGGATGCCTTGCTCGGTCAGATCCGGGTAAACCGAGTCGGCAAAGACCTTGGCATGGCGGGTCTGCAGCGCATGGGCCGAGGAAAGGAGCAACTCCAACTGGTCTACCGGGTTCATTCCGTTAGCCGCCGGCACCGCCAGTCCAGCGTGGATGCGGCGCTTCAGCCCGGCAACTCGAACCATGAAGAACTCATCAAGGTTCGAGGCGAAGATGGACAGGAAGTTCACTCGTTCAAGCAGAGGAAGATCGGTATCTTCGGCCAGCTCGAGAACGCGGGCGTTGAAATGCAGCCAGCTGAGCTCACGGTCAAGGAAACGTTCATTTTTGAATCCGCCATCAGGATGCAGATCCGGCAGTGAATCTGCAGGCTCTATACGATCTTCATTGACCTTCGAAGAAGGAACATCACGTAGTTGAGTACCAGTTTCCTTGGGGTAGCTATTCATCGGCTGAACTCACTTCTTTCCTGCAAGTGGACGCTAAAGACACCGCTAGTGGCAGTCCCGAAAAATTCGGAACTGCCGGTACCCCTAGTCTATCTTCTGCGGACCGTACATAATGTCCGCATCCCAAAGTGTGAAGCCCAGCGAGCGGTAGAGCTTAACTGCAGCTTCATTATCGGCATCCACGTACAAGATCACCGCGTCGACGCCCAATTCCAGCAGGTAGTTGACACCGGTGGTGGTCAAGGAACGGCCCAAGCCCAGTCCCTGCGCTTCGGGAACGACGCCGACAACGTAAACCTCGCCGGTAGGGCGGACCGCGTCTGCGGTAGCAGGATGGATCTTGGTCCAGTGGTAGGCGAGCAGATTCTCCTCCGCGTCAAAGGCCAGGAAGAAGCCGGTTGGATCAAACCAGTCCTCGGACATGCGAGCTTCGAGGTCATTGAGGGTCAGCGAACCCTGTTCGGGATGCTGCACGAAGGACTTGGCATTAGCTTCCAGCCACTGCGGTTCATCCTCGCCAACACGGAAGGTGCGGACCGCAATGCGGCGATCAATCGGAGACTCTTCAAGGTAATCGGTGCCTTCGCGGCGCATCCGGAACAGCTCGCGTACGCGGTCCAGACCCACACCTGCGGCCAGCTTCTTAGCCGCATCATGGTCGCCGTGCGCCCACGCCTGGATCTGCGAGAGATCCAGCAGCTCACCAAGCTTGCCCAGCAGGGCCCGGCCAATGCCAGCGCGGCGATGCTCGGGGTGGACTACCAGTTCCAGGACCCAAGGATGATCCGGGGATTCCCGAACCGCGATGGCAACACCGGCCAACGTGGATTCCGCGCCTTCGCCGGCTTCAGCGAGCAGCGCAAGCAGATTTTCGCTTGGCTCATCCGCTGCCAAAGCCACCAGGGTCTGGTCGCTCAACGGCGGGTTGCCATCGGCTTTCTGCGCATCGAGGGCTAGTTGGCGCACGTCGGATAGCGCCCGTTCATCAAGCTCACCGGGGACGTGCTGGATGGAAACAGTGTTCTGTGGCAGTTCGCTCATGCATTTCACGATAGTCGTAAAATGTGCGAAGTGGGTAGGAGTTATCTGAAAGTTATGATTCGGTGTGGAAGCGGTAGCCGACGTTGCGCACCGTTCCGATGAGCTGCTCATGATCGGTGCCGAGTTTCGCGCGCAAACGCCGCACATGCACGTCTACGGTACGCGTGCCACCGTAGTAGTCGTATCCCCACACTTCATGCAGAAGCTGCTCGCGGGTGAAGACTCGGCCGGGGAACTGCGCCAGGTACTTGAGCAGTTCAAACTCTTTGTACGTCAAATCCAGCATGCGGTTATCGATGCGGGCGGTGTAGCTCAACTCGTCGATGCGCAGGCCCGAAGTGCTTTCGGCGGCCACCGGTGCGGGGGCGGGAGCCGTTGCGCCCGAGAGCATCAGGCGGATGCGTGCATCGAGTTCGGCAGGGATGGCGGAAGGCAAAAGGAAATCCGTCGCGTACCAATCCGAGTTCAAAATGCCCAGTGCGCCTTCGCTGACAACCAGCAGCAAGGGCAGATTCAAATTGGTGTGCAATAGCTGAGCCAAGGAGCGCGCCGGAATGAGATCGGTACGGGCATCGAGGATGACCGCGTCGCACTCCGGGATTTGGCTTAGCGACTCCGTGGTTGCAGGGAAGAAAGAAATCTCGTGCAATAACAGTTCGAGTGCCGGAAGAACTTCAGCGGCATTTTCGGCATGATTACTTAGTAGCAGTAGGTGAGCCAATCGGTCTTCCTCCTGCCAGATAGTTGCGAAAAAATCACTTTTACGTGTCACAGTATAAGGAATGAATCAGTTGAAGCACGCATGTGAACACGCAAGTGCGGACACATTACCGTCAGGAATCAGAATTTGAGAATCAAGGTTTTATTCAGTGGACTCGTCGCAGCGGCACTGCTTGTCGTTGCTGCAAGTCTGGATTCGATGAGCTGGCTGATGGGTGTGCTCACCGCGGTTTTACAGCTGATTTTCGCCTATACCTGGCCACGCATGGTCCGCTCCGATGCGCCATGGCCGATCACCATCATCTTGGCGCTGTGCTCGTTGGCGGCTACGGCTTCGACCATGTTCATGCCAGGCGGGTCAGTGATGTCACATAGTGTCGAAGCAATCGCCGTTGGCGTGCTTCTGGTATTTATCAGCCAAGTATTGCGCGGGGCAGAAGCCGAAGGCCGGTTGGCCGGTGTGGTGTCTGGCGTGACCGGCATAGTCCTGGGCGTGCTCGGTTCTGCCTGGGCCGCTAGCGCTTACGTGCCGTACGGCTTTGGACTGACCGTGACCACCGTGATCGCCCTGCTTGGGGCCGGTGCGGTTGCCGTAACTCGGCTGCCAAACCGGATGACCATGATTCTTGCTCCTGTGGTCGCTGCCGCTTTGGGGGCGGCCTCCAGCGCACTTCCAATGGATATGCTCTGGTACCAGGGCGCGATCCTGGGGCTGCTGACCGGCCTGCTGGTAGGTTCATTACGGGCCTTGGCCCTGGTCAGCCGCAGTGTACGAAACCTCAGCGGAATCCTTGGTCTGACATGCGCCATCTTGCTGATGAGCGGTGCTGTCAGCTGGTACGCGATGGAAGTCCTGGCATTCATTTAACGGTGAGCGGTTCAAATATGATGCAAGCTGCGTCACGCGTGTCGAAGTTCTCCTGCCTCGCGCGCTAAGATGAAGCCATGAATGAAAATTACCTTGCAATCGAAATTTTCTTCCAGGCACTTGTAGTGATCGCCGGTCTCGGAATGGCTGGGTTCGCAGGCTTGGTAGTGAAGCGCCTTTTCCAGGGCCAGAAGTAGAAACAGCGCACACAACAACGTGTGCGCTGTTTTCATTTCATCACTAACCTGAATTAGGAGCGAGTAGTCCATGGCTTTTGACCTACCTACGGACCTCACACCGGAACTTGTACCTTTCGCTTGGCTCATTGGCACCTGGGAAGGTGCCGGACGTCTTGGCGAAGGCGAAGCCGAGGACGAGTTTTTCTGGCAGCAAGTCACCTTCCGCGACGTTGGCGGGCCATACCTTGAATACCGCAGTGAAGCCTGGCTGACCGAAGCCGATGGCACGAAGCTGCGGATCTTAGCTGTTGAAACCGGATTCTGGTCGTTGGACCGCGAACAGCAGGAAGCCGATGCCGGTCCTGGCATGGAGCCGGGGGACATCTTCCCGGTACTGCGTTCGGCCGACGATGTGCAGAAGCTGCATACCAAGGACGGTTTCAAGATCCAGGCACAAATTGTCCGACCAGACGGCATCTCAGAGTTGTACTACGGCCTGATTGATGGGCCACGCATTCAGCTTGCCACCGAGAGCTTGCTGCGCAGCAAGAACGCTCAGGCTTACGCATCCTCCACCCGTATCTACGGTCTGGTCAATGGTGAGCTGTTCTGGCGTTGGGATGTCTCCAAGGGCAATATGGATCTTCAGGCGCACGCCTCGGCGGCGCTCAAGCGCGTCACGGTGGAAGGTACGGCGAACTGAGCATGGCCACTGAATACCATTCGGTACTGCTGGACCGCGCTGCTGCTGTGGAAGCCGGCGGCGTTGATGCCGGCGTCGCAGCCCATTACGGCGCTCCGACCCGTGAAGCTCGCAAACTCGCTGAGGGCCAGGCAATTGCCGACCTGAGCCACTTTGATGTAGTGGAGATCCGCGGCGAAGACCGCCAGAGCTGGCTCGATACACTGAGCAGCCAGCGCATTTCCACCTTGAAGCCAGGGGACAGCACCCAGGCGCTGCTGCTTTCCGTGCAAGGACGCATTGAGCACGAAATGAAGGTGCTCGCCACCGAAGACCGCTTGCTGCTGATCGTTGAACCGGGTTCCGGAGCAGCGCTGGGGCAGTTCTTGAACTCAATGCGCTTCATGCTGCGCGTTGAGGTCAATGACCTTTCCGAAAGCTACGGCGTACTGGCAGCTACCCGCAAGATTGGCACGGCCGGGTCTTTGGTCTGGGAGAACCCATGGCCGGGAATCACCGAGGGTGGTTGGGCCTATTCCCGTGAAGATCACCCGGGCAAGGAACGTCCGTGGTTCTTGCACATCGTGGAGCTGGAGAAGCTCGTTGAAGCGGTCGCTGACGAAGAGTTGGCCGGCATGATGGCTGTCGAAGCCTTGCGTATCGCCGCGTGGGAGCCACGCTTCGGTGCCGAGATAGACGACAAGACCATTCCGCACGAGTTGGACTGGCTGCGTACCGCGGTGCACATGGACAAGGGCTGCTACAAGGGCCAGGAAACGATCGCCCGAGTGCACAACATTGGCCACCCGCCTCGCCGCATGGTCTTCTTGGACCTAGACGGATCCATGCACACGCTGCCTGCCACCGGCGCCGAAGTGAAGCTGGGGGAGCGCACGGTTGGCCGGATCACCTCCGCGACCTTGCACTACGAAGCCGGGCCCATCGCCTTGGCCGTGATCAAGCGCAACGTTGACCCGGAAGCGGTCTTGGCCGTGGTTGATGGCGAAACGAGCTACCCGGCAACGCAGGAAGTCATTGTGGCGACCGACGCCGGCCAGGTGGCTGGGCGCTTTACCGGGTTCCTGAGAACCCCGCCGCAGGGCTAAAAGCCCAAGACAAGGGCGTGGGTTGAAGTGCTGTGAAAAGC
>NZ_JBOGEG010000030.1:0-42302 GCF_050701915.1 Glutamicibacter sp.
GCCTCCGGCTCACGAAAGTGAGCCGGAGGCTTTGCCGTTAAATTCGCGGGAAGAAGTGCTTAGGACTCGCTGAATGACGGGTCCATGGAAAATGCGATAGTGCCGATGACAATGAAGGCGATATAGAGGACCCACAGCACGCCCAAAATGGTGCCGATCCAACCGGTAACTTTGCCGACCGTGGACACCGTGCTGAATTCCCTTTCGGCTTTATTGGCCTTGGAAATAGCAATCGGGCCAAGGATCACGCCTGCAACGAATAAGGACAAAATGCCAAGAATCATCGAGGTCTGCGCCAGCTGGGCACCTTCAAAATGGGATGCTGGCGGATAGCCGAAGTTTCCCTGGGGATATTGGCCCGGCTGGCCATGAGCCTGTTGATTGTAGTAAGGCTGCTGCGGGACGCCGTTGAGATCGTAGGAACCCGGCTGCTGGTATTGACGGTTCTGCCCCTGGTGCCCCGAAGAATAAGGGTTTCGTGGTTCTTCGCCTGGACTGGTCATGGCAACCTGCTTTCCGCTTTTGATGCTCGTGCGCTTAATTCAAGATTCTCACACGCGACCGGCAATAACGTCTAATCTCTAGAAGAACTCTCCGCAATGAACAGGATGCCCCTTACCTGCAAGGGAAATCAGCTGGCAGGATGCATTCTGCGCCACAGCGCATGAGTGCCAGTCGCCAACACCACGAGCAGAAGGCCAAGTGCCAACCCGATCCCGAAGATCTGGCCGTAGTGACCATTCTGCGCGAGACCTGCAGTTAGGTAGGCCGCCGCAGATGCACCGGCAAACAGGGCAAAAACGAACAGTGAAACGGTGGTGGCCCGCGCGTCAGGCGAGATATCGGTCGCCCAGCCTTGCATCGATGAGTGCATGATCGCGTTCGTGGCACCCAGGAAGAACGCGGTGAGGGTGTATGAGACAGGGGATGGGGCGAACGCCGAGGGGAGGAAAGCTACGCAAAGCACCAGGCCTCCACCGCCAATAAGCCACGTCCGGCAGAAGCGTGCCACCAATCGGCGCATCAAGCGTGCACCCAGAATGACTCCCAAGGCAAAAGCGCAACCTAGCGCTCCCGCCAAGCCAATAGCGACACCGGAATCTTGCAAGGCGGGAACGATATAGGTCAGCAATCCCATTAGCAGCCCGCCTTCGAGGAAGACGATGGCATAAAGGGCCAAGTTCATGGGACGCAAAGCTGCGCGGAACTTGAATCCGGAACGCGAATGCTCGGGCTCTGCCGCCTTCCGCAAGGAATACAGGGCCGCTGCGCAACCCAGTGCAGGCAACAGGAACACCAACCGCCAGTTCGCATACGTCGCCAATGCTCCTGAAGCTAATGTCGCCAGAGTGGTGCCCAGCGAGGAATAGATCTGCAAATCAGATAGGCCCCGCGCGCGTTCCACCCCGGTACGGGTATCACCTAGGAGCGTCATCAGGGTTGGATACAGTGCGCCGAACATGAGCCCGGTGACGGAGCGGGCAATGAGCAGCGGGAAGTAGCCGGTGAACAGGATGCTGGCGACCGCGCCGAGGCCAGCGCCGATGAGCGCCGCGCGCAAAACCGCCAAGCGACCGAAACGATCGCTAAGCACGCCCCAGATCGGCTGGCCTATGGCATAGAACAAGGCATAGGAAGCTACCAGCTGGACAGCTTGGGCGAAACTGAGCGAGGTGCCTAGTGAAAGAGCGACCAGCATGGGAGGGGTACCGTAGCGATCAAAGAAGGAAAGGAAACCGACGAAGCGCAAAGCCGAATCGGGAACGGCGCGTACCGAAATCTGAAGGCCCTGTTGTTTCTCCATGCCGGCCCTTCACTTGAGATTCTTCTACCTGCCTACCAATGTAAGCAGAATGTGCCCGGTGATGCTGTTTTGGATGACAGCTGCAACGGGCACATGACGCAATGGCAGCTAGGCAGTAGCTGGTGCTTCAGCCATGAATTGAGCGAAGAATTCGCTCAATTCTCCGGTCGCGTCCAGCGGCAACACCATGGACACGTACTGATCCGGGCGAACGACAACCAATGCGCCATTAGCGCGGTCGATGCCGCGGGCTTCATAGATTTCATCCCCACCGTCGATTAGCTTCGCGGCGAAGGCCTTCTCGTAATCCCTCAGGCCGTATTTCCCCTTCGCTGGTACCAGCAAAGCGGGAAGAGCATCCACAGTGTTGTCGGTATGCGAACCCTGATGCACTGCACGCAGGTCGAAGACCGCATCTGCATCTGCGCCAGCGGGGGTGAACCGCAGAATCGGCGATGCCGGGCTGGAGGCCAGATATTTGAGCAAGGTATCGAATTTCGACGAAGCGCCGTGGCCATCCCGATCCGCGAATGCGTAGAAGCGCCAGCGGCCATCAGCCTGCGCCGTATGGCCAAGTCCTACACGCTGCGCATCGGCAATGCGGGTGACATCCGATGAATGGAAGCGCTCGCCCACGGGGAAGCCGGTAGCCAAATGCTGGTATTCGCCGCCGCTGGTCAGCAGGGACTGGGTGTAGCGGGTGCCGAAGCCTGCGGTGAACTGGCCACCGCGCTGGAACTGCTCCTGCACTTGGTCCGGGTCCAATCCGCCAGCTTCAGGATTGAGTGGATCCTTCGGCGCTGTGGACATGGTCTTGGACCAGCGCGTATCGAAATCGATCAGTTCCTGGGCAATTCCCTGGCGCTCTTGGGAGTAGGTGCGCAGCAAGGAATCATGGGAACGGCCCTGGAGCACCGCGGCCAGCTTCCAACCGAGATTGAAGCTGTCCTGCATGGACACGTTCATGCCCTGGCCGGCCTTGGCCGAGTGGGTGTGGCAGGCATCCCCGGCAATGAAGATGCGCGGCGATACGTCTAGGGCGGAATCCTCGGCGAGGTCATCGAATCGGGCTGCTACTCGCTGGCCCACCTCGTAGACAGACCACCAGGCAATTTCCTTCACGTCCAGGGTGTAGGGGTGGATGATCCGCTGGGCGGTGGAGATCAGCTGGTCGGAGGTAAAGCGGCCGCGTGCCTCGCGGTCGGAAGGATCCAGGCTACCCATATCCACGTACATGCGCACCATGTAGCCGCCTTCGCGGGGGATCAACAGGATGTTGCCGCCATCAGCTGACTGGATGGCGGACTTGAAGCGGATATCCGGGAAATCAGTGGTGGCCAGGATGTCCATGACTCCCCAAGCGTGGTTGCGGGCATCGCCATCCAGCTTGATGCCCAGGCTGCGGCGTACATTTGAGCGCGCTCCATCGGTGCCCACCACGTACTTCGCCCGGATCTGGATCTGCTCGCCACCGCGGCGCACCGTGGCGATCGCTGGGTAATCCCCCTCGTTGGTGTTCTCCACCGACAGCAATTCCACGCCATAGTACGGCACGGTGCGGCTCGGGCTCTTGGCCGCCTTGTCGAACAGGAAGTCCTGCAGGCGCGCCTGGTTCACAATCAGGTGCGGGTATTCACTCAGTCCCTCGGCGACATCCCTGACCCTGCCGTTGCGGGTGATTTGCGAGCGGTTTCCAGAATCCGGGCCCCAGAAGACGGTTTCGTTGACCGAGTAGCCTTCGCGCAGCAGCCGATGGGCCAAGCCGAAGGCGTTGAACATTTCCACCGTGCGGCAGGCAACTCCGTCGGCATGGCCCATCAGCAGCGGTTCCTCGTTCTTCTCGATGACCAGGGTGTGCAGGTCGCCGAATTCAGCCAGCTGCGCGGTCAAGATCGCGCCGGCTGGACCGGTGCCGGCGATCAGCACATCGACTTGCGCGGGCAATTCGGCAGGGTTGTGTTCGCGCTGGGCTGGGTGGATATCGGGGCTGCCGGTGCGGAAGCCGTTGAGGTAATACTGCATGTCTAGCCTTTGCATTGCCAGCGCCCGGGAGTCGCTGTGGGAGGAGTGGTGGATTACCTTGAGGCTAGTGTCCGTCCGGGATCCGGGACCATGCAGTTCTGTTGTGCAGAATTTTGAATCGTGGCACGAAGCGCGGTGCTAGCTGGCGGAACACGTAAGATGCAGGCTATGAAGTTCAAAAGGTATCGGCGCAAGCAACCGGCGTACCCGATCGAATCGGTGGACAACGTGTTGGCGCTGCTGGAGCTATTGCGCGACTTCGGTGCCCTGCGACTGAGTGATGCCGCGATGGAATTGGGGATTTCGCGCTCAACCGCTCACCGCCTGCTGGCCATGCTGGTTTACCGGGGATTCGCCGAGCAGGATGCAGCCAAACGCTACATTCCCGGTCCCGCCTTGGGCGTTGCTCCGGCAGGGATGAGCTGGACTGCGCAACTGCGCCGCCGCGTGCTGCCGCATTTGCAGGTGCTTAGCGGTGAGCTGGATGAAACGGTGAACCTGATGGTCCGTGCCGGTACCCAGGTACGTTTCCTGGCAACAATTCAGGGGGCTCGACTCCTGCGCGTGGGAGACCGCCAAGGCGAAGTGATGCCAGCGCATTTCGCATCTGCTGGCAAAGCGATGCTCGCCGGGCTCGGGACGCCAGCGGTGCGGGAACTCTATATGCGCGAAGCGAGAATCAACGGCAATGAATTCTCCGAGTCGTGGTTTGCCGGCTTGGAGCAAGAACTTCTTGCCGCCAGCCGTCGAGGTTTCTGCGTGAATTTGGAGCAGACGGAAGTAGGAGCAAATGCCCTGGGCGTTTCCATCAAGGATGGTGCCGGGGAAGTCATCGCCGGGTTGAGCGTTTCCATTCCACCGGTGCGTTTCCGCGAAATGTTCGAAGCAGGACTGCCGGCCTCGGTCTTTGCAACGCGCGATCGAATCGAGGCGGACCTGAAGGATTTCATAGCCGGTGGCTAGGCACAGAAATCGATAGCACGCTTAAATGCACGCTTAAATGCACTCGCGGCCGGTTCCCCCTGGAGGTTTAGGAGGGGGAACCGGCCGCGAAAGCTTAATGCGCCAACCTTACAGGCCGCGAACCATCAGGACGTCCAAGGTACGCGGGCCGTGCACGCCTTCGACGCGCTCCAGCTCGATATCACTGGTGGCCGACGGGCCGGAGATCCAGGTCTGCGGACGGGTAATGGAAAGCCGTGGCATGGCTTCTGGCAGCAGGCGCACGATCGAGGAGATCGGCACGATGCACACATGGTGGTCGGGTACCAGCGAGATCGCGCGGCGGCCCTGGTCCGGCTCGCCATCAAGGATGATGGTGCCCGACTCGGCCACCGACACGGCCGACGAGGTGACCACGGCACTGGTTTCATCCAGTTCGGCGATGCTCAGGCGCGCGCCCGGAGCATCCACGCGCTGCTCGATATTCGCGCCGAGTCCCGACAGCCAGCCGGTGTCCAGGCCGTGCGGGTAGACAACGCTGGAGGCTTCCGCCAGCTTGGCAGCTACGAATTCCGGGATCTGCGCGGCGTCAATGACCTCCACTCCGGCCTTGTAATCCACCAGTCGGTCAACCAGCAGCTCGATGAGCTCGGCTTCGCCCATATCCGAGGTCTTGCGGTATTCGCGGGGAACCTCTTCGGCGACCGGGGCATCGGCCAACGCCGAGCGGATCCGGCCTAGGATTTCGTCTTTTGCGCTCACTTGGACTCCTTCTCGTCGCTCCACCAGTCGCGGAAGGACTTGTTTGGCGGGGCGGGAATGTCACGGCTGGCGGTCCACCCTGCGGCGATGCCCGGAAGCTTCTTGATCTTCTTCTCCTTGCCGGACATCAGCCGGCCCAGCGGCAAGGCCTTTTCGAGCAGGCCAAGGTTCTTGCCCTTGCCCATAGCCCAGGAGCCGCCCTTCATCAGCAGATCCATCTGGGTAGGGAGCTTGTGCTTGCCGCGGTTGGCATCCACATCTTCGCCGCGCAGGTGCACGAGGATTTCCGGGATGTTGATCTTCACCGGGCAAGCGTCGTAGCAGGCGCCGCATAGCGAGGAAGCGTATGGCAGGGAGCCGTTTTCCTCGACCTCGATGCCGGTCAGCAGCGGGGAGAGGATCGCGCCGATCGGGCCCGGGTAGGTCGAACCGTAGGCGTGGCCGCCGGTGCGCTCGTACACCGGGCACACGTTCATGCAGGCCGAGCAGCGGATGCAGTTCAGCGCGGTGCGGCCGAAGCGGTCGGCCAGGGCGCGGGTGCGGCCGTTATCCAGCAGCACGATGTGCACGTTCTGCGGGCCATCGTCTTCGCTCACGCCGGTCCACAGCGAGGTGTAGGGGTTCATGCGCTCGCCGGTGGAAGAGCGCGGCAGCAGCTGCATGAAAACTTCGATGTCTTCCCAGTGGGGGAGGACCTTCTCGATGCCCATGACGGTGATCAGGGTTTCCGGCAGGGTCAGGCACATGCGGCCGTTGCCTTCGGATTCCACGACGCCCAGAGTGCCGGTATCGGCCAGCGCGAAGTTCGCGCCGGAGATCGCGACCTTGGCGGAGAGGAACTTCTTGCGCAGGTGCTTGCGGGCGGCCTCGGCCAGCTTGGCCGGCTCATCGGTCAGGTTCGGATCCACCACCGGCATCTCCTTGAGGAAGATGTCGCGCACCTCGGTGCGGTTCTTGTGGATGGCCGGAACCAGGATGTGGCTTGGCTTGTCGTTGCCCAGCTGGACGATCAGCTCGGCGAGATCGGTCTCGAAGGCTTCGATGCCCTCGGTCTCCAGATGCTCGTTCAAGCCGATTTCCTGGGTGGCCATGGACTTGACCTTGACGACCTCTTTCGAGCCGGTGGCCTTGACCAGCTCGGTTACGATCTTGTTGGCTTCGGCCGCGTCGCGGGCCCAATGGACGATGCCGCCGCGAGCGGTGAAGTTCTTCTCGAACTCCTCCAAGCGCTCTTCGAGGTTGGCCATCGTCATGTTCTTGATGGCGCTGCCGGCATCGCGCAGCTCTTCCCAGTCCGGAAGCTCGCCGACCACGTTCAGCCGCTTATCGCGAATGGTGTGGGTGGCGTGGCGCAGGTTCTTGCGCATCTGGGTGTTGCCCAGTTCGCGGTGCGCCGCCTTGGGGAACGGCTCGGTTTCGAACAGGTTGCCCTGCCCGCCGGCAGGCATGCCGAGGAATACCTGAGTCACAGTGACACCGTCTCTTCCATGGTGCTGGCCAGGATATCTGCCAGGTGCAGGGTCTTTGGCTTGGCGCCGGTGCGCGAAAGCCCGCCACCGATGTGCATCAGGCAGGAGGCGTCGCCGCCTGCGCAGGCCGATGCGCCGGTGGAGCAGATGTTCTTCATCTTGTCTTCGAGCATTGCCGTGGAGACATCGGAGTTCTTGATCGAGAAGGTGCCGCCGAAGCCGCAGCACTGGTCGGCTTCGGGAAGCTCGTTGACGGTGATGCCGCCGACGGTCTTGAGCAGATCCAGCTGGCGATCGCCGAGTTTCAGCGAACGCATGCCGTGGCAGGAAGGATGGTAGGTGATGGTCTGCGGGAAGTAGCTGCCCAGCTGCTCTGCCGCGTTGGTGATCCCCAGGACATCCACCAGCAACTGGCTCAGTTCATAGGTGCGCTTGCCCACGGCAACTGCGCGTTCCTTGAGCTCTGGCTTGCCCAGGCGCTCGGCCAGGTAAGGGTGCTGGTGCTTGACCGAAGCAACGCAGGAGCCCGAGGGAGCAACTGCGAGGTCATAGTCTTCGGTGTCGAAGGCATTGATGTGGTTTTCGACCACGGGCAGGGCTTCAGGCATATAGCCGGAATTCATGTGCATTTGCCCACAGCAGGCTTGCGCCTTGGGGAAAATTACTTCATGGCCCAAGCGTTCCAGGATTTTCACGGTCGACTTGGCGGTTTCCGGATACATAGCATCCACAATGCACGTGGCAAAGAGAGCAATTCGCATAATAAATGACTCTTTCAAGGTGTGGTCAGACCATACTATGCGAGGTTCTCCAGAATAGTCAAGACTTGTTGTGATAGCTCTCACCTTGTACTCTAGGTGGTCGGACCACATATGGTCAGACCATCTCGAGTAAGGACGCCCACACCGTGTTTACACCCTCCACGGATCCAATCGCGGGGAGCATAGCTGTCTCAGCGCTTGTCGCACTGATCCCGCTTGTAGCATTCTTCGTGCTCCTGGCGGTAGTCAAGGTCAAGGCCCACTGGGCTGGCCTCGGCTCGCTTGCAGTAGCCATTCTCGTTGCGATCTTCGGCTGGAACATGCCGATTGGATTGGCATTGAATTCCGGATTGATGGGCATGGTCTTCGGTGCCTTCCCTATCGTCTGGATCGTTGTCATGGCGATCTTCCTCTACCAGGTCACCGTCAAGTCGGGCCGCTTCGAAGACCTGCGCCGCGTCTTTGACGTCATCGGCGGCGGCGACGTGCGCATCCAGGCCGTGCTGATTGCTTTCTGCTTCGGTGGACTGCTTGAAGCGCTGGCCGGCTTCGGCGCACCGGTGGCGATTACCGCCACCATGCTGCTGGCATTGGGCCTGTCCCCGCTGCGCGCAGCCTGCGCGGTGCTGATCGCCAACACCGCCCCGGTGGCCTTCGGCGCCGTGGCGATCCCCATCACCACCGCTGGTGCCCTGACCGGCATCCCGGCTGCTGATATCGGTGCCATCGTCGGCCACCAGTCCCCGCTGCTGGCACTGTTCGTCCCATCGATCCTGGTGCTGATCCTCGATGGCTGGCGCGGCATGCGCCAGACCCTGCCGGCAACGCTGACCATCGGCATCTCCTTCGGCGTGGCCCAGTGGCTGTGCTCGACCTACTTCTCCTATGAGCTGACCGATATCGTCGCTTCGCTGGTTGGCCTGGCCGCGGCAGTGATCCTGCTGCGCTTCTGGACTCCAAAGGGTGCCGACGAAGCACGCCAGCGCGTGCTGACCGCCGAGGCTGCCGCAATTCCCCACGAGGCTAACGCCAAGCTGCACCCGGGCAACACCTGGATGGCATTGTTCCCGTACCTGCTGGTCATCGTCATCTTCGGCGTGGCCAAGCTATGGAAGCTGGGCGTGGACATTCCTGCATGGCTGGCAAGCACGGACATCAAGTTCGGCTGGCCAGGGCTGGACGGCAAGATCCTGAACGCCGACGGCGAAGCGGTAACTTCTACCATCTACAACTTCCAGTGGCTATCCTCCCCGGGCACCTTGCTGCTGATCACCGGCCTGATCGTGGCGCTGGTCTACGCGAAGTACGACGGCAACGGCGAATACAAGATGACCTTCGCCGAGGGTGCTGCCGAAATCGGCAAGACCGTCTACAGCATGCGCTACGCGGCGCTGACCATCCTCTCGGTCCTAGGCCTGGCATATGTGATGAACCTTTCGGGCCAGACCATCACCGTTGGCACCTGGCTGGCAGGCACCGGAGCGTTCTTCGCCTTCCTGTCGCCAATCCTGGGCTGGATCGGCACCGCGGTCACCGGCTCGGACACCTCGGCCAATGCGCTGTTCGCCAAGCTGCAGCAGACCGCTGGCATCAATGCGGGCATTGATCCGAACCTGCTGGTTGCCGCCAACACCTCCGGCGGCGTGGTCGGAAAGCTGATCTCCCCGCAGAACCTGGCCATCGCCGCCACCTCGGTGAAGATGGAAGGCCAGGAATCGGTGATCCTCAAGAAGGTTGCCGGCTGGTCCGTCGGCATGCTGCTGGTGCTGTGCTGCTTGGTTTACCTGCAGTCCACTCCGGTTCTGTCCTGGATGCTGCCATAGCCATGAACAGCTAATATAGATCCGATGCCAGTAAACCCAGCTCCGCGTGCGTACCAGATCGTTCTCCAAGCGATTGAAGAGGATCTGCGCAAAGAGAAGCTCTCCGTAGGAGACCAGCTTCCCGGCGAGCGTGCGCTCGCGGAGCGGCATGGGATTTCGCGGGCTTCGGTCCGCGATGCCATCCGCATCCTTGATGTGATGGGCATTATCAAGACTTCCACCGGCTCCGGGCCCAACTCCGGAGCGGTGATCATCTCCAACCCTTCGGCCGGCATTTCGCAGGCATTGCGCCTGCACCTGGCGGCCAAGGGGATCAACGTCCGCGAGATTGTCGAGTCGCGCATCCTGCTGGAAACCTGGGCCGCGCAAATGACGCCGCGCGATCCGATCCATGCCCAGCAGGTCATAGACCGCACCGCGGTGCTGATCATGCGCATGGACGACGCGCAGCTCTCGCGCGAGGCCTTCCACCGCATTGATGCGGAGTTCCATGTGCTCCTGGCCTCCATGGCCGGCAATGCGGTAGTGGAATCGATGATGGAATCGCTGCGCAACTCGATCAGCGACTATGTCTCCGAATCGGTGCCCAGCGACGAGGCCTGGCAGCCGGTGGTGCGCGTGCTACGCCGCCAGCACAAGGCCATCCACCACGCGTTTGCGACGAACCAGCGCGAACGGGCGGCCCAGCTGCTTGAAGAGCACATCAACTGGTTCTACTCGCAGACCCGCTAGCCGGCAGCGGCGGTGGCTGCCAGCGGCACTGTCGGCTGGAACGGCATGGACAGGTGCAACCTGCCACCGCCGCCGGGACTGCGCTCCAGGCGCATCACGCCACCGCGGACCTGCAGCCGCTGCTCATGGCGGATCAATCCGGAGAACACCGGCTGGCCAGCGCCCGGACCGGAGCCATCGTCATCGATGTCCACCTCCATGATCCAGTTGCGCCCGTCCGGACCCGGGTGGTCTGCCGGGTGGATCTCCGCCTGGATGGCGATGCCCTGCGCAGCTCCGTGCTTGATCGCGTTGGTCACCGCTTCCTCCACGGCGTAGATGACCACCAGCCGGTCGACCAGCGGCAGCAATGCCCGATGCCGGTGCACCGCATCCTGCAGTCGGGGGCCGAGCTTGATTGATCCGTGGATGGTAATCGGCAGGCGGTCCAGCAGCATCCGCAACGCGTCGTAGGTCCCCAGATCCGCTCCGGAGGGGAACAGCGTGTGGCTCAGCGAACGGACCTGGTTTTCGCGCAGCTCATCAAGCTCCGCGGACCACGTCCGCAGCTGATCGGACCAGCGCGGCTTCTCCTGGCCCGCGAATTCGGCCGCGGCCACCTCCAAGCCACTGGCAATGGCCACAAGCCGTTGCTGCACGGTGCCATGCAGCCGGTCGGCAACCACCTGGCGCACCCTCATCTCCTCTTGCTCCAGGTCCTGGACGCTCTGGCGAAGCTGCTGTTCGCCGTCGATGCGGCGGACGCGCTCGGCATCTTCGCGCTCCAGCAAAGCGGACACGGCCAGCCCCGTGCCCAATGCGAAGGAGTAGCCGAAGAAGCCGGTGAAGAAGATGGCAGCCTGCCCGATGCTGCCCTGATCGGTGAAGGTGGCCGGCAGCAGCAACTGGGCGCGGACCCAGGCCTGCAGCGCGCACAGTCCTAGCATGGACAGCACACGCACCAGCCACGAGGAGGTCAGGGTGCACAGGTAGAAGGACACCGCCACGAGCAGCAGGCCGATGACCAGGGTTGTGCCGCCAACCCACCACAAGAGCGAAGCCACGGGCCAGCTCGTGGCCCACTCGGTAGCCTGTTCGGCGACCAGCACGGAAAACGCGGCTACATTGCACAGCGCCACCAGCAATGCCATCGAGGCACGCGGCCACCGCTTCGGCCGGCTCATGCGGGCCATGCCCGTCCGGTTTGCTCCAGGAAAGCGAGCACCGCGCCCACGCGTCGATTCGATCCGTGCCCGTCGAGGTTCAGCCGCTTGTACACCGCCAGCAGATGGGTTTCCACCGAGCGCTCGGCAAGGTGCAGCTGTTCGGCGACGGCCTGGTTGCTCAAGCCCTCGGCCACCAAGCGCAAGACCTCGAATTGCGCCTTGGTCAACCCGGCCACCGGGGTGCCGACGCGGGGTTGCGACCGCCGCACCAGCGACGGGTCGATGACCACTTCGCCATCCGCGGCGGAATTGATCGCGCCAATCAGCACATCCCGGGTGAACGTGGTCCGCTTGGACAAATAGCTCCACGGTTCGCTGGCTTCGTCCTGCACCGAGAGGAACAGGCCCATGACATCAAGGCTGGACAGGAGCATCACGGCCACCCGCGGGTCGGCACGCTGCAGGGCCAAGCCCAGAGCCACCCCGTTGCCGTCGCCCAGATTGACATCCAGCAAGGCCAAATCGGTGCTGCGCGGTGTGAACATCAGCTTGGCCGATGCGAAGCTGTCTGCCTCGTGCACGACTTCCATGCCCTCGGCCTCATTGATGGTCTTGGCCAGCATGGAACGCATCAGCGGCTCATCCTCGGCGATGCCGATGCGCAGCGGCCTGCGGCGCTTGGCAGGAGGGGAACCATAGGGCATGTCAGTGATCTCCTGCCGTGGGTGATGGCGATTCCGGGTGCTACCACGAATCAGTATACGAGTTTCCACGTAGGTTTTCGCTGGTGGTCCCTGCGGGAATCCACTATTGAATTACCAACCCGACAAGGGTTGGCAAACTCGATCCGCGCAGTCAGGAGCACCCTCCATGAACACCACGCCCACCACCCCAGCATCCAGCAACCAGCGCCGTCGCAAGCTGATGGCCATCGCCGCCGGCGGAGTCGTGCTCGGCATCGGCACCGCGGTCACCCTGGCTTCCTGGACCGACAATGAAACGGCCACCGGCGACTTCGCCGCCGGGCAATTCGCAATGGAGAGCAGCCAGGATGGCACTGCCTTCACCGACACGACCCCGGCCGGACAGGCCCTGAAGCTCTCCTTCAGCGAGCTAGCCAGCAACCTCTCGCCGCAGGATGAAACCTCGGCCATCTACGCGCTACGACTGGCGCCGGGCTCCGACTACCAGGCCGCGGTCTCCGGATACGTCGAATCCTCGGGCTCGGCCGCTGACAACCTGAGCTACACGATCCAGCGCGTTTCGGACATCGCCGGAACGGAAACGGTCGGTGCCCCGCTGGTCAGCGGCGAAGCGCTGGACGGCGGGACCACTCACGAGAACATGTTCACCCTCGACGCGCTGGATACGGTGGTCTACCTGAAGGTGACCGTTGCCGCGGATGACGGTCTCGCGCAGAACGAGACCGCCACCGCGACCTGGAACCTGACCGGTACCTCGGGAGAATCGCTGTCCTGATGTCCACTGCGTGCACAGCCAAGTTGTTCCGTTCCGGGCAGGTGCTCGCGGCGCTGGCCGGAGCACTGGCCCTGGGGATGGCTAGTGCATGGACGGTGGCCGCATGGCAGGAACCCGAAACAGCCACCTCCTCCTTCAGCGCCGGCAGCTTCGAAACCCAATCCCAGGCCGGTTCTGGCCGCTGGGCGCACCACCCGGCCGGCACGCCAGCGCCGCTGCCGATCGAAACCAGCGGCTGGGCTCCGGGCGGCACCCGCCAGGCCCCGGCCGCAGGCGACTCGAAATACACCTGGATCAACTTGCGCACCGCCAGCACGGAATCCAGATCCGGGACCGGATATCTGCGCTCGGTGGCCGGCAGTGGCGCGCTGGCTGCGGCCCTGGAATACCGGGCGGCGCTGCGCACTGCATCCAGCACCCAGTGCAGCGCCGCAGATTTCGGCACCTCGGCCAGCTACCTGGCCGGGAGCGAGCAGTCCTACCTGCCGGTGGGCGCGCACTTGGCTGATCCGGAGGGGTTCCCCGTCAACGCATCCGGAACAGGCATTTGCCTGGAACTGCGCGTGGCCCAGCCCGGGGACGGGGATCAGGGCCAGGCATTCCAAGGCAGAAATGCACAGCTGGAACTGTCGCTTGACATCATCCAGAACTAGCCGAAAGCAGGAGACGAAATGGGTATCGCAGCAATTGAACCGATCGCACCGCGCGCAGGCCGGGGCACAGTGGGCAAGGCAGCGCACCTGGCAGGAGAGGTGCTGTTGTGGATCGCCTCGCTCACCGGGGCCGCTTGCGTCATCCTGGCAATTCTCGGAGCCTTCTTCGGCTTCCGGGTGATGCTCTTCAGCTCAGGATCCATGGAACCGGGGATCCCCGTGGGCTCGGCGGCACTGGTCCGGATGACAGATGCCAAGGACCTGTCGATCGGGGATGTGGTAACCGTGGAACGCGGAGCCGGGCAGCTGCCGGTCACCCACCGCATCGTGGGCATCGGCGCCGCGCCGGATGCGCAGCAGCGCGAGCTGGTGCTCAAAGGCGATGCGAACGAGCTGGAGGACCCGGCACCCTACACCGTTGCCGAGGCCGGGAAGCTGCTGTTCTCCGTACCCGGCATTGCCGGAGCGGTCTCGTCGCTGGGCACGCCCAAGGTCCTGGCCCCGCTCGGAGCGGTAGCGGCAGGATTCGTCGTGTGGGGCCTGTGGCCGCGCAGCGTTTCGAGGGAAGACGGATGAGACCCGGCCGGACAGCGTGCGTGCTGGCCGGGGTTGCCGCACTGCTGGCTGTGGTCCTGGCGCCCGCGGCGGCCGATGCCTCCGAAGCAAGGCAGATTGCCGTGGTATCCACGATCCAGGGTGACCCGATGCATCTGGCCCCGGCAGATTCGGCGCAGTGGCTGGTGGGCATCAGCCTCCCGGCCGGTACCAGTGCGGAACGGACGCTGCGGGCTACCGGGGAGCTGTCCAGCTATCTGGATATCGATGCAGTGCAATGCGATAGGCCTGAGCAGGGTGCTTGCCGGCAGTTGCTGCGGCTTTCGGCTCCGGCGGAAGGACAGGACTACTCCTTGGGAGGCCAGCGAGGAACTGCCCGGCAGTGGTTGCGCTTCCGGGTCCAATTGCGCGCCGGATCGCCCGCAGCGGCGCAGGCCGCTCGCGGAACTCTGGAACTGGAAATCCAGGGGAGCGAAGAACGCGTGGAGATCAGCCCAGGCGGAAACGTGGACCGGGATAAGCCTTCGACGGTTCCGGCCCCTGGACTGGCCGGCACCGGATTCGGCAATTGGCCACTGCTACTAGGCGGGGCGGGCGTGGTGCTCGCCGGATTGCTGCTGCTGGCGAGCAGGGCCGGGAAAACTGCAAAGTCCAGGGAAACGGGAACAAGGGAGCATCAGTGATGAAGGGCGGAGGAAGGGCAACGCGCGGGCAGTGTCTGGCCTTGGCGATGCTGGGCTGCGCGGCACTTGGCTTCGGCGCGGCCACGCTCGGTGGCGGCAGCGGAGAATTGGCCGGGCCTCGGCTGACCGATGCGGCCTGGGTGTCCCAGGAAACGGGGGACTTCTCGGCCACTGCCGGGAGCGTTCAAAGCCCGGAGACCACTTGCCAAGGACGGAATTCGGCACCGAACCTGTTGCGGCTGGCTCCGGCAGATTCGGGCCTGGAGGCAACCGGTTATCTGGTCACCGTCCACGTGGATGGCGTGGTGCCGGCCGAATGGCAGTCCGGGACTACCTCGGAAGGCTATGAATTCCTGCCAGCGAACACCACCGTTGAGCTGCCGGCTTCCGCCACCGCTGCCGTCTGGGGCGTCAACGGAGGCTGGAACGCTAACTACCAGGGCAGCATCAGCGTCCAGGCACTGGGTCCGGGCGGTTGGAGTTCACCGGAAGTTTCCTACGATTGGGAAATCGCCTTCGACTTTGTCGGTGGAGGCTATGGCACCTGCACCGGGGGCTGAGGGCAGGCCCCGGTGCAGATGCATCGTTTGCGGAGCCTAGCTGGCCTCGGCGATGCTCACCGCGGTGGTCACCGGTACCGGATTGGCGAACAGATCCAGCACCGGGCAATGGGCGTCCACTGCCTGACGCAGTTCTTCATAGCGTTCGGCCGATTCCGGGCCGGCAATCTGAACGTCCAGATCCACCGACGAGAAGCCCGGGCGGATGGACTTGTCGATGCCGAAGAGGCCGCGGACATCGAGGTGGCCATTGGCCTGGATCTTCACCTCGTCCACCTGGATGCCGAGGTTCTGCGCGTACAAGCGGTAGACCACAACCTGGCAGGAGATGAGCGCGCCGAGGGCGTATTCCACGGGGCTTGCGGCCACGTCGTTGCCGCCCAGGGCCGCTGGCTCGTCGACCTGGAAAGTGTGCTTGCCCGAGACAATGTTGCTCGCTACCGAATCGAAGCCCTCGCCCTCGACGGTGAAGGTCAATTTGGCGTTTTGCGGGGCAGCCGAAATTCGTTCGCCCCACCCTTGGCCGGCTTCTTGCAGGCGTTGTGCGCGGTTTTCGGATACGGTCAGGGTTGATGCTGCATTAGACATGAGGAATTGATCCCCTTTCTGGCGCAAGGGGCGCCATCGCTTACGCACCTTGGCGCTCAAGATGCGTCGAATCTTCACCTGGGGCACCCCGCACCATGACGCAGGAGGGTTGCCGTCCACTCAGCCAGGGCTCAAAGAGTGGAACTCGTGATTCAGTGGTTCATTTCTATCGGTTGCGGGGCCAGCGCGTAAAGGGCAGAGGTAACTTTTCGTCACCGGGCATCTTGCCTGCGGGATCGCTAAGATGGAATCTAGCTCTCGGGCGCCCACTGCACGATCAATGAACGGCGAGTATGGAATTCCAGCTGACACTTTCTGCGGCCCAGACTTTGGTGACCGAATCCGAATACAACCTGGGCCAGTTCCTGTGCGATTCCGGAAAAGTGGAGATCGTCCACCGGGACATGAAGCCGGGATATTCCCGCATTTCCGCAATGGTGCTGCGCGAATCGGTGATGGTCGAGCTGGAAATCAACCGCGGCAATATCAGCTTCACCAGCTTCTGCAGCAAGCATCCGGGCGCCCAGTCCTGTGAAGATGTCGCTGCCTTGCTCATTGAGGTCACCACCGAAGAAGACCAGGGCTTCTTCGTCTCAGACTCCGGGGTGGATCCTTACGCATGGAAACGCAATAGCAAGCCGCAGTGGGAACGTACCCTTGACCGTCTCCTTCCAGTTATTTCCGATGAGCCGCTGGCCGCCGAGGAACCGCTGGGACTGATCCTCAAGGTGGTCAGCGAACCCCGCTACGGCGGCGAGGACGCGCTGACCTTGCAGGCGCGTCCGGCCCGCCGAGGCACCAAGAGCCCCTGGATCCAGACCGGGGTCAGCTGGCGCAATGTTGCCTTTGATACGCGCTTCTCAAAGAAGCAGCGTCGAGCGATCGTTGAACTGGACCGGCTGCGTGAACATGTTGAACAAGATAGCTACCGCCATTCGTGGGACCCCAAGGACTGGATCTCCCTGATGGATCTGCCAGGCCAGGACCTGCTGGATGCATTCGAAGCCCTGCGTGAAGCAGGAGTGCAGATCGTCAACGGCGGTTCCTCGGCCAAGGTTCCGGTGGAGTTCAGCGAGCAACCGGCCATGGCCCACGTGGATGTGCGGCGCGGTGAACATGGCCTGAGCATGGAAGGGAAGCTGCGCGGACCGAGCGAAGAGCACATCTACCTCTTGCCGATAGGCACCCCGCCGACCTTGCTGGCCTATGCTTCCAGCCCCCTGCCGAAGACCAAGGAAATCGGGTTGGCCCAGTTCGCTGAACCGGTCACCAAGGAACTGGCGGCCTTTATTGAATCCGGTGCCCAAGCCATCCCGCATGAAGGCGTTGAGCTTTTCGAGCGGCAGCACCTGGACCGGTTGCGCGTGATGGCACCTTTGAAGAGTGAAGATGACAGCTACCTCATCCCTGTTCCAGCGCGACCTAGCCTCAAGCTGTCCTTGGAAAGCATCCAAACTCCGCTGACCGTGCGCTATTCCTGGGAGTACTCGAGCAAGGGCCCCCGGCAGCATGCGGTGGAAAAGGAAATTGCCGCTTCGGTGCAGGACAAGCTCGGAACGCAGGCGTCCTTGGGGCAGCTGACCTCTTCAGGGGTTTTCCCTCCGAAGGAATTCAGCACCTCCGAATCCATCGACTTCTTGGTCTACGCATTGCCGCTGTTGGCAGAACATCCCGATGTCGTAATTGAAGAGCAGAACAGGCTGCCGAAGTACCGGATTAACCACGCGCCGGCCACCATCAGCGTCGAAGCCGGTGAAAGCACGGGGGACTGGTTTGATTTATCCGTGGAAGTGCTCCTTGACGAGACCAAGGTACCGTTCGCACTGCTGCTCGAGGCATTGACCAAGCAAGATGAATATCTCGTCCTCGATGACCTCACGGTGATCCCGATTGATGGTGCAGATTTCACGCAGCTGCGCCAGCTGATATCCGAGGCCGGGGAGCTGGGCACAGTGCAGGGCGATACGATTCGTATCCATAAGTTGAGCATCGACTGGTGGCAAGAACTGGTGGATCTGGGAATTATCGAGGCCCAGCACAACCAGTGGCTGCAGACCATGCAGGCGCTGCAAAGCGGCGAGGAAATGAAGCCGGTTCAGCTAGCGGAAACCTTCAATGCTGAGCTGCGTCCATATCAGGGCCATGGCCTATCCTGGCTCAACTTCTTGCGCACCCACAACCTCGGTGGCGTCCTTGCCGACGATATGGGTCTGGGCAAGACTGTTCAGCTGCTGGCTAGCCTTGAACAGGCGCGCGTCGAGGATCCTGCCCAGAAGTTCCTGGTGCTGGCTCCAACCTCGGTGGTGGGCAACTGGATCAATGAGGCGCAGCGTTTTGCCCCGCAGATGAGCGTCACCGGCATAACTTCGACAGCTAAGAAGGGCGGCCAGGGCATGGCTGCGCAGATCCGTGATGCCCAGTTGGTGGTTACCAGCTACACGATCTTCCGCCTGGCCTATGAAGATTTTGAAGCCGCTGGCTTCAACGTGATGATCATGGACGAGGCCCAGCAACTGAAGAACCATGCCTCCAAAGGCTATAAGCAGGCCCGGCAGCTGCCAGTGCCGTGCAAATTCGTGGTCACCGGTACTCCCATGGAAAACAACCTGATGGAACTGTGGGCGTTGGTCTCGCTGGCCGCACCGGGCCTGCTGGGCGGCGCTAAGTCCTTCAAGGACAACTACCAGAAGCCAATTGCCGATGGAGACCACGAACGCCTGGAACGCCTGAAGAGCCGACTGCGTCCGTTCGTGCTGCGCCGCACCAAGGAACAGGTCGTTCCAGAGCTTCCGGCGAAGACCGAACAGGTGCTGGAAGTCGAGCTGGAGCCGGGGCACCGCAAGGCCTATGACCGCCGCTTCCAGCGTGTGCGCCAAGAAGTCCTGGGGCTGGTTGACGACGTTGATTCGAACCGGTTCCGGATTCTCCAGTCGCTGACATTGCTGCGCCAGCTAGCCTTGGATCCGTCGTTGGTAGGGGAGGGCGATGCCCCGAGCGCGAAGCTGGAAATGCTGCGCGAACTCATGGGGGACGCGGTTTCCGAGGGGCATAAGATTCTGGTCTTCAGCCAGTTCACCGGCTTCTTGGCCAAGGCGCGCGAGGTCGCTGAGGAACTGGGCATTGAGCACGGATACCTTGACGGGTCAACCAGTGGCCCTAGGCGCAAGGAACTGATTGACGGTTTCAGCGAGGGAAATTTCCCGGTCTTCTTCATCTCGCTGAAGTCCGGCGGCTTCGGCATTAACCTCACTTCCGCGGACTATTGCATCTTGCTGGACCCATGGTGGAACCCGCAGGCCGAAGCCCAGGCTATTGACCGGGCCCATCGCATCGGGCAAACCCGCCCGGTCTATGTGTATCGGTTGGTGGCAAAAGACACCATCGAATCCAAGGTGCTTGCGCTGCAGGCCAAGAAGACGCAGCTGTTCAATGATGTCTTGGGCGAGACTGCCGAAGGTGCGCAGAGCGCTGCGTTAAGTGCCGATGATTTCTTGGCGCTGATGGAATGAGCCGTAAAAAGCTGAAGCCTTGGAAACCAAAAGGTTTCCAAGGCTTCAAATGCTGAATGGGACTTAGAGAATCTGTTCAAAGCTGTCGTTGAGGCGGTGCAGGAGATCTCCGAAATTTTTCAGTTCGGCTGCTTCCCATTCCTTGAGCTGGCGGCGCAGTTCCTCACGCAGCGTGTTACCGCTGGAGCGCCATTTATCCTTGGCGGTATCCGTTGCCGAGACCAGCTGGGCCCGGCCATCGGAAGGATCCTGGGTCCGGGTGACAAGTTCCAAGGACTCAAGGTGCTGCACGAGGCGGGAAATGGTCGCCTTATCCAGGCGCAGCTTTTCTGCGAGTGCTCCCTGTTGCTGGGCTTCATCACGGATGACCACTGCAAGCAAGCGGTACCCCGGATCCTGCAGGTCCGGGTGGATGATCTTGGCGCGACGGATCAGCATCTGGCGGGCGCGCAATAAGATGGCGGTGAATTCGTCTTCGACCGTCTGCATCAGTTCTTCTTCTTGCATACAAACCATTCTAGAGATTCATGGAGCATGAGTTTGAAATTGGAGTCCATAACTGTCCAATGGACAATCGCGGCATGGAGCGCGGGCCTTCAAATGGGCGATAATTCTTGGTTGGCAAATGGCTAGCCCGGCAGTGCAGGGTGCCCCGTGAAACAGCGCACCTGGACTTCGGCGACGCAACTTCGCAACGCCTTTCAGATGCATTCGCCATGAACGCACCATCAGGATCCCACCAAGTTTCCGGTGGATATGAAAATGTGCACGTCGGCAATGCGGCATGTTTCCGGTAACCGCTACGAGCAGCGCGAGCGAGCGAAGCCCTCGTTGTTTCCGGTGGTGCTGCATTGAGCTTGATGGGGCGGCTTCCACTGGCCTCTTGGAAAGCAGCAAAGGTCCTGCTTCCATTGTGGGACAGCGCCATGCAATTAAAGCTTGACGCTTCAACTAATGATTGGTAGTTTTGAATCATGAATCAGCTATCCAGCACCCCTCCCGTCTTGTTCCTTAGCCATGGTGCGCCTCCGCTGGCCGACGATCAGCGCTGGACCCGGGAACTGGCTGGCTGGTCCGGCACTTTCGAGAAGCCGAAAGATATTCTGATGATCTCCGCGCACTGGGAAAATGCGCCAGTGACACTGAGTGCCACCCGCCAGAAGAATGAATTGGTATACGATTTCTGGGGCTTTGACCAGAAGTACTATGACGTTCGCTATGACGCGCCAATGGCGCCCGAGTTGGCCAATGAGGTCGAACAGCTAACCTCGGCCTATGGGCATCATGTGCAGCGCGATGAGTCGCGTGGACTTGACCATGGCGCCTACGTGCCGCTGAAGGAAATGTTCCCGGATGCTGATGTGCCGGTGGTGCAGATGTCCATGCCAACACTGGATCCTTCTGGACTCTTCGATCTGGGCAAGAGCCTGGCGCCGCTGCGTGAGCGGGGAACCTTGATCGTTGGTTCCGGATTCACCACCCATAACCTGCGCTGGTTCAACCCGGCCGGCGGGGCGGATGCGGCACCGCCATCGGCCTCCAGCGAGTTCGACCACTGGGCCGAGGAAGCAATGGTTCGCGGAGACGTGGACTCTATCCTCGACTTCCTGCACAAGGCTCCCGCTGCGCGCGAAGCGCACCCGCGGTCCGAGCACTGGGCTCCGCTGTACGTTGCGCTGGGTGCTGCCTATGCTTCGGGTGGAATTGATGCCAAGACTGCCATTGATGGTTTTTGGTATGGCCTTTCCAAGCGTTCCTGGACCCTGAGCTAAACGCTGCATGAAGCTTGGCCGGCAGGAAGTGCGGTACCGCAAGGTGCCGCACTTCCTGCATTTAAACAGCTTCATGGAGGTGAAAGGCATGGGTGCTGGCGGAAATCTTAGAAATTTTCTGGCGCCGGCTAGCCGGGGACCTGGATCAGAAGAACAAGGTCAACCCAAGTCGCTGTCTGGATAAATAGCCCGTGAATATGTTCTGCATCCGCGATCTTCGTGACAAAGCTCACCATGGTGACGTGTTTCACGTTATGCTCTTATGGTCAGACCATAGTGGTCTGACCATATATAGGTCATCTTGCTGCAACGATCGAGTCCACGCGTGGGTGGATTTCCTGCGCGAGTATGGTCAGAAAGGACCATGGATATGGACAACTTAGGTGTGCTCGCACTGTTGGCACTGGCGCCGATTCTTGTGGTGGGTATTCTTCTCGCCGGGCTCCGTTGGCCCGCAAAATACGCCATGCCCGTTGGATACGTCGTTGCGGTAGTAGTGGCGCTATGGGTTTGGAAAATGGACTTCAACGGGGTGCTCGCAGCGTCCATTGAAGGCCTGGTTATCGCATCAACCATGCTGTATATCGTCTTTGGCGCATTGCTCTTGCTCGCGACCCTGACGGTCGGTGGCGCGATGAACACCATCCGGGCGGGCTTCAATAACATTTCAGCTGACCGACGGGTGCAGGCCATTATCATCGGCTGGCTCTTTGGCAGCTTCATCGAAGGCGCGTCTGGATTCGGCACTCCAGCTGCGGTGATTGCACCGCTGCTGCTCGCTTTGGGTTTCCCCGCCATGGCTGCGGTCATGGTTGGCTTGATCATCCAGAGCACCCCGGTCAGCTTCGGTGCTGTGGGCACCCCGATTCTGATCGGTGTGAACCAGGGGCTTGGCGGCGATCCTGCTGTGGCCGAGCGCATCAATGTCCTCGGATTGACCATGCCTGAATTCATCAGCAGCATCGGTTTCCAAGTTGCATTCATGCACGGCATCATAGGCCTGCTGATCCCGTTGATCATGGTCTGCATGCTCACTGGATTCTTTGGCCCTCAACGCCGCTTCAGCGACGGCTTGAAAATCTGGCCATTCGCCATCTACGCTTCACTGGCCTTCACCGTGCCTTCGGTTCTGACCGCACGCTTCCTCGGCCCGGAGTTCCCGTCGCTGTTCGGCGCGCTGGTTGGCCTGGCCCTGGTGATGTTCACCTCCAGCCGCGGCTTCCTGATGCCGAAGGAGATCTTCGACTTCGGACCACGTGCCAGCTGGAATGAGCGTTGGAACGGCAAGCTCGATCCGGAAAACGCCGTAGACAACACCATTACCGTCAGCATGAAGAGCGCCTGGGCGCCATACATCCTGATGGGCGTGCTGCTGGTGCTGACCCGTGTGATTCCGGAAGTGAAGACCTTCCTGACAGGACTCCAGATTCCCGTCGCCGACATCCTCGGCACGGGAATCAGCACCTCGATCCAGCCGTTCTACCTGCCTGGCTTCATGCTGATCTTGGCCTCCTGCTTGGCCTTCGCCATGCACAAGATGAACGGCGCGCAGATCGCCCGAGCCTTCAAGGTTTCGGCAGCGCAGCTGTGGGGCACCGCGGTAGCGCTGCTCTTCGCAGTGCCCCTGGTGCGTATCCTGATCCAGTCAGGCCCTGAACTGAATAACTCTGGCCTGGCCAGTATCCCGGTGACGCTGGCCGAGGGCGCCGCGGCAGTTTCCGGTGGCCTGTGGCCGTTGATTGCGCCGTGGATTGGCGCCTTGGGTGCCTTCGTCGCCGGATCCAACACCATCTCCAACCTGACCTTCTCGCAGTTCCAGTTCTCCACCGGTGCGCAAATCGGTGTTGCTCCAGAATCGATTGTGGCAGCTCAGGCGGTTGGCGGGGCCGGCGGCAACCCCATCTCGATTCACAACATCGTGGCCGCATCGGCAACTGTGGGCTTGCTGGGCCGCGAAGGCGACCTGCTGCGCAAGACCATTTTGGTCACCAGCTACTACTGCCTGGCCGGTGGCGTCATCGCGTACCTGTTCGTCTACGGCATCGGCCTGAATCCGGGAACGATCATGCTGGTGCTGCTCCTGCTGGCTTTGGCCGGCATCGGGGCATGGATGCTCAAGCGTGATTCGATTGCGGGTCGAGCAGCCGATCTTCGCTAGGCACCGCAGATGGGCTAAAAAGCGAAGAGCAGTGGGGCGCCGGATGATTCCGACGCCCCACTGCTCTTAACCGGTAACCAGATGGAGCTTCAGGGCTAGTTGATGGTTACGGATGCATCATCGATGCGGAACAGCGTTGCCTGCGAGCTGTCTTCGACACCCCTGAAGCGCAGGGTGACGGTTTCACCACGGAAGTTGTTCAGGTCAACGGCCTGCAGTTCGTAGGACGAGCCGGCATCCAGGTTCGACCAGGTGCCCACGTTGTAGGTTCCATCGCCGTCCAAAACCTGTACGGTCAGCTTGTCGTACTGGCTGTAGGCGGTACCTTCATTGGTCAGCACATGCAGGTAGAACTCCAGCTGCGCATTGGTGGCATCTGCCGGGATGGCGACCTTCTGGTCCAAGGTGTAGGTGTTGGAGTTGCCCCAACCATTCAGGCCAGCCAGTCCGCTGCCGGAGCGGGCTGCCGAGCCGGACTCGAAGGTGTCGGCGCGGTTAGCGGTCCAGTAATCCGACCCGTTCTCGAAACCTGCATTCTTCAGCAGGTTGCCGCTTGGCTCTGGATCCGGAGTTGGCTCCGGGGTTGGCGTGGGGTTGCTGCCATCCAGGGCATTCATGATCTTGGCGGCATCCACCAGTCCGGCGCCGCAACCGATGCTGCAGCCGCCTGGCATCGCGCGGGTGCCCTGCTTCAATGCGGTTTCGACGGAGGCGGGGGACATCGAAGGGTCTGCCGACTTCATCAGCGCGACCATGCCCGCTACGTGCGGGGTAGCCATGGAAGTGCCCTGGTAGAAGGTGTATCCCTGGCTGGACGGGGTAGTGGTGCCGGTGTTGATGGTGGACAGCACGCCTTGGCCGGCGTAGCGGGTGTCGCCGCCCGGTGCGGTGACGTCAATGGCCGAGCCGTAGTTCGTGTAGTACGACGGGGCACCCGATGGGTTGCTTGCCGCTACGGTGATGACGTTCTCGCAGTTGGCCGGGCGGGAATTCGACGCGTTCTGGCTTTCGTTGCCGGCGGCAACAACCACCGACGTGCCGCGTGAAACCGCAGCGTTGATGGCCGCCTGGTAGGTAGTTCCGCAAGCGCCGCCACCGTCCAGGGACATGTTGATGGTGTCTGCCGGGGTTGGGTTATTGGCAATTCCCGGGACCGAACCGCCCGAAGCCCAAATGATGGCATCGGCGATGTCGGAGAGGCTGCCGCCGCATTTGGCCAGGACGCGGACCGGCTGGATCTTGGCATCCGGGGCAACTCCGGCCACGCCGCTGGAGTTGTTGGTGACTGCGGCTACGGTGCCGGCCACGTGGGTGCCGTGCCAAGAGGAGTTGCCCGAGTAGCTGCCGCCGCATTCACCGGCGGCGTACCAGTCGCCCTCATCCTGGGGGTTGGCGTCGCGGCCGTTGCCGTCGCGGGCCGAGGCAGAGCTGGAGACGAAGTCATAGCCGGAAACGATGTTGGCGTTCAGGTCCGAGTGCGAGGTGATGCCGGTATCCAGGACAGCGACGATGCTGCCCTCGCCGGTGGCGATGTCCCAAGCTGAAGGCAAGCGCATGCCGTTGGTGCCGCTGTAGTGCCACTGCTCGCCGTACCGGGTGTCGTTAGGCGTCATGGAAATCTTCATCATGGCATCGGGTTCCACCGATTCCACGAGACCAGACTGTGCGATGTCGGCCATGAACTCCTTGGCGCCGTTGCCCTTGAGTTTCTTGTCGGCCTTCACCACGAAGCTGCCGGTAGCCATGGCGCGCATTTCCTTGACGGAAACGCCTGCTGCCTTGGCTGCTTTGCCCCAGGCCTTGGCGCGGGAGGGCTTGCCCGATTCCGTGGCTGAAGCCTTGTAGGTGACGATGAACTGGTCGTAGGCCTCGCCTGATTGAACAGAACCGATCTTGACCTTGTCTTCGCCATTTGCTTTGGGGAGGGACTTTTCAGCGGGAGCCGAGACGGGGGCGGCGCTAGCTGGCAAGGCGCCAGCGCCGAAGCCGCTCATGCCGATCACTACGGCCGCAGAGACGGCCAGGGTTCTCCGAAGAGGGGTAGAAAAACGTGCCATTGATGTTCTCCTTGTAGGGTTTTTGGGCGCACACAAGTCGGTGATCAATCGATGTGGTGTGTGCCGGTAGGAGCGTAACTGCTCGGTAACGCCCAAAGGAAGTACTTCTCAAATAAATCTTTTATATTCGCACATGTACTAAAAAGGTGTTTCACATCTTTCTAGGGCTCAATCCGGAGGAAAGCGCGGATCTGCGAAATGAACGGATGTTATTTGGCAAGCGGAGTGGAGAAAAATTTTCAGATCTGATCTGACTACGGCAAACGCATTATGCGATATCCGATGCGGAATAATTTACCCAGGAAACTCAAAGGCGGTTCCGGATGGATTTCCTCGGTTTTGAGGATCTTCCGATGATGCTTAAGCTGGCGTGGATACAAGCCTAATTCATTGAATAACCCGCCTTCAGGGTAGGCGCTGCATTGGACGGGTGCCCTCCAGCTGGTGCCGGCCGGCAATCATGGGCTAGGGGAATGTCCAGCCGGTGTGGCGCGGAATCCAGACGCCTTGCGAGAAAGCCACCTCAGGCGCGCATATTGGTTTGTCGCGGCACAGCGGTGGTTGCAGACGACGTAGGCTAAAGCTGATTGCAAAGGGGAAAGCATAAATGGTTCAAGATGTCCTGGCAGTAGACGGTGGGCAAACCGGCATTAAAGTCCGCTTCGAGCACCGCGGCGAGAAGAAAGAACTCCGCTTTCCCGGTGTGCAAACCCACGAACCGGTACTGCCGCAGCTAGCGCGCGCCATTGGCCACGCGATTGCCGAGCGCTCCCGGGATTTCACGACCATAAGTGTGGGCACCACTGGCCTGGTGAAGGCTGAACATGATGCACGGCAGCTCTTTGATCTCGTCGGGTCCAGCGCTATTTCCCATATTGCGCTGGCCCACGACTCGGTGACCAGCTATCTCGGGGCACTGGGAGAACGCCACGGCGCCGTAGTTGCAGCCGGTACCGGTGTCGTCACCCTGGCGGTAGGCCCCCGATCGGTGGCCCGAGTTGATGGATGGGGCCACATCATGGGAGATGCCGGCAGCGGCTATTGGATTGGCCAGCAGGCAATGAATGCTGCCATGCGGGGCTTTGACGGCCGCGGGCCAGCTACCGCGCTGACCGGGCAGCTCGCGAAGCGCTGGCCCGACCTGGCCGAAGCATATATTGACCTGCAAGCGATGCCGGACAGGGTAGCAACGGTAGCTTCCTTTGCGCAGGAGGTTGCCCAGCTGGCCGCAACCGATGAAATTGCTGCCCGGATCTGCGTGCACGCCGGAACGGAATTGGCCAACTCCGCGGCAACGGGATTGCGCCGTGCCGGGTTGGAGCAGGTTGCCGGGCCGATTCCGGTCGCAGCCATCGGGGGAGTGCTCGCCGGCGAATGCGTCAGAAACAGCTTCGTGCAACAGCTGCACCTGCTGATCCCTGCTGCGCGAGTCCAGGACTCGTCGGGAAATGGGCTGGACGGGGCCCATGCCTTGGCGCAATTGCCAGAGGGCCACGCCTTGCAAGAGCTGGTATCACGCTTTCGCGCCCAGCCATAAGTCGTGGGCAGCGGTGGTAACTGGCCATCAAATAGGCGCTGGCAATCAATAGGTGACAAGATTAGTGGAGAACGTCGTGATTATTAAGGAGTCATCGTGAGTTTCCGAGTCGGTCCCGTAGATCTTGTCCCCGAAGGCGAATCGCTGCTGGTTGAAGCCAAAGACAGCGGAGCAAGCGAAGACATCGCGATCTTCCACGCCGAAGACGGCAATTTCTACGCGCTGCAGGATGAATGCACGCACGAGGTCGCTTCGCTTTCCGACGGCTGGCTCGAAGACTGCACCATCGAATGCCCCATCCACTCCTCGACCTTCGACCTGAAGACCGGAAAGGTGCAGTGCATGCCAGCCACCGTGGACGCCCGGACCTACAAGGTGAACGTCGTGGACGGCTTCTTGGAGCTTGAAGTCTAAATGCCTTCCGTGCACATCATCGGAGGCGGGGTCGCGGGATATGCGCTGGCCCGGTACCTGGTGCAACAAAACTACGCCGGATCCATCAAGATCAGCGATGCCCAAGGCCTGCCCTATGATCGTCCGCCACTGAGCAAGTCCCTGCAGGTCGAGCCGTTCGCACCGGTGTCCTGGTACCAGCAAAATGACGTCGGCCTGATCCAGGAAGACGTTCAAAGCCTGCAGCTGCCGCAATCCGCTGAAGACTGGGTTGTGCTGGCTACTGGCACCACGCCCAAGGCATTGGGCATTCCCGGTGGGCACCATGCACGCAGCCTGCACAACGCGGCCGACGCCGCCGGCATATCAGAAGTCCTGGAATCGGGGATGTTTGGCCAGCGCGTACTGGTCATCGGAGCGGGACTGGTCGGGGCCGAGTTCGCGTCCACCGCCAAGATGCTCGGCGCACAGGTCACCCTGGTTTCCAGCTCCAACGCACCGCTGGCCCATGTGCTGGGCCAAGAACTTGCCGAACAGCTGCACGCGGATCATGCCAACCACGGCATTGCCACGTTGACCGGTGCGGTCACCGAGCTCGGTCCAAACCATGCAATGGCCAATGGCCAGCGCCATGACGCGGAGCTGATCGTGGCAGCCATTGGCGTCGAACCTGAAACCGCGCTCGCCGGGCATCTGGGCCTGGAAGTAGATGACGGGATCGTGGTGGATGCGCAGCAGCGTTCCCTCAGCTGCCCCCAGGTGCTGGCTATCGGCGATGCCGCCCGGGAAGAAAACCAGCAGCGTGCGGTGCATTGGGAAGCTGCCATGGAAGATGCCGCCCAAGCGGCGGCAACGATCTTGGGCACGGCCGCACCGCAACGTTCGGTGCCATGGTTCTGGAGCGACCGCCACGAAATGCACGTGGAAACGGTGGGCGATTTCAGCCAAGCCGCCAGCACCGTGACGCGCCTGAACCGGCGAGGCAAGATCCAGACGGTCTTCGGGCTCGACGCCAACGGCTCATTGGTGTCCGCCTCCATGATCGATGGCGGCCTGATGGCCAAGGCCGTGAGGCGGCTCATTGCAAAATCAGCCACCCCAAGCATTGAACAATTGAAGGACCCGATGGCGGGTCCGCGCGAGTTAGGCCGGTAAGAAATTTATGAGTGCAGCCGAACCACTGAAGGTTCCCGCGGCCCTGCAGACGCCGACCCAACGTGTTGGCCCTGCCTGGATCGCCGCGGTTGTCATTGTCCATATCGGTATCAATGTCGGCTTCTTCGCGCCGATCCAGGTACTGCTTGGATTGCACGCCGAACAGCTGGATGCCAGCCAGAAGAACGCGATTCTCTCGCTGGTCACCGGCGTCGGCGCGGCTGTCTCGCTGGTAGCCAACCCGCTGTTTGGCGCGCTCAGCGACCGCAGCACATCGAAATTCGGGCGTCGCATCCCATGGGTGTTCTTCGGAACCATCTGCGCTGCGCTGGCCCTGTTGCTGATGTCGACGTCGCAAACCGTGAGCATGCTGGTCATTGGCTGGGCGCTGATGCAAGCCGCGGGCAACGCCGCGCTGGCTGCGATCTTCGCGGCCATCCCGGATAAGGTGCCGGTAGAACAGCGTGGCATGGTTGGCGGGCTGGTGGCCTTGGGCCAAACCTGCGGTTCGCTGATCGGTGCCGTGATCGGCATGGTCGCGGCAAGCAATCTGGTCTTCGGCTACGCCATCGTCGCTACTGCCGTGGCCATTTGCTCCATTCCGTTCGTGCTGATGCGCCAGGATGTTTCGCTGCCCAAGGGAGCGCTGGAGCCTGTCAAGCCGCTGGAATTCGTGCGCAGCTTCTGGATCAACCCGGTCAAGCACGCCGACTTCGGATGGGCTTGGCTGACCCGCTTCTTGCTGTATCTCGGTTGCCAGCTCTGCCTGGTCTACCTGCTGTTCTTCCTGCAGGACGCCATCAGGCATCCAGCCCCGGCCCAGGGCGTGCTGGTGCTGACCGCGATCTACGCATTCTGCGTGATTTTCTCTTCGGTGATCTCGGGCAAGTTGTCGGACAAGGACGGCAAGCGCAAGAAGTATGTCATCATCTCCTCGGTCATCGTGGCGGCCGCGGCCGGTGTCCTGGCGATGGCGTCGTCCTTCGCTGTCGCTGTTGTCGCCGCTGTGCTCCTGGGCATCGGCTTCGGCGCCTACCTGGCGGTGGACTTTGCGCTGCTGACCCAGGTATTGCCGAACGCTGATTCGCGCGGCAAGGATTTGGGCATGATCAACATTGCCAACTCGCTGCCGCAGGTGGTCGCCCCGCTGATCGCCTGGCTGGCGGTGACCTGGTTCGGCGGCTACCCGACCCTGTTCCTGTGCTCGGTGGTGATCAGCCTCTTCGGTGCCGTGCTGGTACGCCAGATCAAGAGCGTTCCGTAGGTCCTGGACGAATCATTCTCCGGCATCGGGCTACCAGCGGAACGGAAACGGTGCGGGGCCAGGAACCGGTGGGGGAAAAACGCCAAGAGGACGCCAACCGGGTCGTATGATGAATCCAGCGAACCGCAATAATGAGGAGCAGGTGCGGCTGTATGTCGATGAACGAATCCGGACGGGAGAGCCGTGCGACGCAGCTTGATGGCATAGACCGGAAGCTGCTGGCGTTGCTGACGAAGAACTCCCGGCGGACCAACAACTCCCTGGCAGAAGAGCTTGGCATAGCACCGTCTACCTGCCTGGCGCGTTTGAATGCCTTGCGTGATTCGGGAGTGATCGCGCGTTTCACCATCGAAGTGGATCCGCAGGTGCTTGGCCGGGAGCTGGAAGCGTTGATCTTCGTGAAAATCCGTCCCGGTGCCCGTCACCTGATGTCGAACTTCGCTACTGACATGCGAAGCAAACCGGGGGTGCGGCAGCTATTCTTCCTGGGCGGCGCTGACGACTTTGTCCTGCATGTAGCGGTGCGCAATTCTTCGGATGTGCGCCAGTTCGTGCTCGATAACCTGTCAGCCAATCCGGCCGTTGCGACCACCCAAACCTCCCTGGTATTCGAACACGGCCACGGCAGCGGAGAGTACTAGGCCCAATTCTTGCCGGTTCTCCATCTTCTCGATGTTCGCAGGAGCAACCCGCAGTACGGCGTTGCTCGAAGAAACATGCTAAACTTGATGTTCTTCTCTTAGCATGGCTGCGGCCCGTTGGCCGCTGGGGATCGGTTCCCCAGCACGGCAATGGACCCCACCGCAGCTGCGACTGAAAGAATGGGGAGGTCGAGAAGATAATGCATTTTGACGCAACTGTTGTCACCGCACTGGTGACGTTGATTGTTTTGGCCATAGCAACCGCTGTGCTGGTAATCCGGTACAAGCGCACTCACCAGGCAGAAATCCGCCAGGCCCTGATTGCCAAGGCCCGCAAGCGCGGCGTTGCCTCGCCGGAGGACCTGTCGAACCACGACCTGGCACTGCAGATTCGCGCGGCAAAGCGCCAGCGCAAGCAGGATGGGCAGGACCTGAAGACCGCGTAGGCTTTGCTCCTATGCGCTGACGTTGCTGAGCCCCAGTCCATTTTTGGACTGGGGCTCAGTCGCGTCGTGGGCGCTGGGCATGCGGTGGCTTCCGCCTGTATTCAATGCTAATGATCCAGGAAATGGCGTGGGGAAAAACCGGCTGGTACTCGCGGAATGCAGGCGGGTAAATAACCTTGGGCAATTCCGGAAAACTATGTCCCCGGTCACCGGAAAAGCCGATTTACCCGCTGAAACATGCGGATTGCATCACAGGGGCATGTGGGGTTCTGAACAAACTACTTCTCAATAGATAAATGGTCGGAAATGATGGATATGACTGGAAATGCAGCAATGATAATTCTTTAGGAGCAACAGCAATGGCCTCGATCCCACTCGGTGAAGACATTCTCTTGGCACGCCACGGCGCCAACATCGTCAAGCTTCGCCAGGATCGCAAGAACCGCATGACTGTTGCCCACCTGCGCGGCGGAGCAACCGATACGGCCTCGAACCTGCTCACCGCACCAGTTCCCGCATTGACCCCGGCAGCTAGCTTCACCCAGGGCGCAGCTCGCTACCTCAACGATGAAGCCGAGATCAGCCGCGGCGAGGTTCGCTCACTAGTCAAGATCTCGCTTGGCTTCTCTGCCCTCATGGGCATCGTATTCGGCGGCCTGGTCTTGGCTTTGTACAAGGTTGGCGGCAATGAAGCTCTCCAGTCGCTGAGCTACATGGGTGCAAGTCAGTAGCTCTCCCAAGCATTTCCAGAAGACGGGATTCCGAGGCAACTCGGGATCCCGTTTTTCTGTATCCGAACCAGGTGCTTACTTCTACGCCCGAGTTGCGGCAAGTCTCGTATTTCTTGCCTTGCGGGCATAGGATGGCGGCAACGAGAAGGATGGGAGCAGGCCATGCGTTTTGTTTTGGAAGTGAACTTCGATACCGAGAACATGCAGCTCAAGCCATTGGAGGAGCTGCAGAAGATTCTGCGCGACTGGTCGACGAACATCACGATGTATCCGATCGTTGCCGGCGCCCAGGAAGATGTCTACGACTCGGATAACGAACAAGTAGGGGAGTGGGCAATCCTCGAAGACTAGTCTCGCCTTCTGGAGGACCATCCGATGGCATAGCCTGCGGCCAGGGTAATGAGCAGGACGAGCCACAGCGGAGCTGTGGAATGGACCAGGAAGAATTCAACGCGCACGAAGGCCAGGTTCTGCAGCATGAAGACCGCTGCGAGGATCACCAATGCGACAGCTGCCCATTGCTTGGCGCTAAGCCCCTTCTTCGGCGGTCGCTGTTGCGGGTAGCCCATGATCAGTTTCCGGTCGCCAGCAAGCCGGTAACGAGAGCCGACAACCCGCGCTGGAACGAATCATCGCTGGTATCAAGCTCTGATCGGCGTTGCGCCGCCACGGCCTGGGTGAAATGCGGAGTGAGATCCTGATGGTTGCTGGTGTCGAAAATGTCATGCGGAGCGGCAGTATCCATGGCCGAACCAAAGATGAATGACTCCAGTGCGACAATCGTCGGAACAATCTCGTTCTCTGCCATGCCGAAGTCTGCCAGCGCTTCGGCAACGCGCTCGTACATTCCCAAGGTACGCGGGGAATCCGAGACGGGCAGGACGGCGATGACCGGAATCAATGGAATGTGCCGCGCGAAGACGTTTCGGTAGCTCATAGCCCATTGAAGCAATGCTTGCTTGATATCCGCTTCGTCGAATACCGAGGTGTCGATATCGGCCATGACCAATTCCTGGATCCACTGCAGGAGGTCATGCTTGGAATCGACGTGGTTGTAAAGGGCCGATGGCGAGACACCCAGGGATTTTGCCAGCCGCTGCATGGTCAGGGACTCGTAGCCGTCCCCGGAAACAAGTTCCAGCGCATGCTCGGTAATGCGCTCCCGGTTAAGCACCGCCTTGCGTGGGCGGCCGGCCCGTCTCGCTTCCGTTTCACTCATGCGGACCTCTTCCTGACGTGGGGTGCTTCACAACTGGATATTCGTACCCTATGCTATATGACAGGTAAATGAACCTTATTCATTTAAGTGTGCAAGGGAGTCGATCATGGAACATCTAGAACGCGACGTCGTCGTCATCGGTGCAGGGCCATCGGGACTGACAGCAGCCTATGAGCTGAGCAAGGCCGGCAAGTCCGTAGCGGTGCTCGAAGCCCGCGACCGCGTGGGCGGGCGCACCTGGACCGATGTCATGGACGGCGCAACCATCGAGATCGGCGGCCAGTGGATCAGCCCCGACCAGACCGGCCTCTACTCGCTGATCAATGAACTGGGCATCGAGACTTTTGAACGCTACAAGGCAGGCAAGAGCGTCTACCTCACCGAGGAAGGCGAGCGGATCGCCTATGAGGGCGAGGACTTCCCGGTGGCCGCCAGCACCGTGGCCGAAATGGACAAGCTGGTAGAGCTCATGAACCAGCTGGCCGCCGGAATGGACCCGGACAAGCCTTGGGAACACCCGCAGGCCCAGGAACTGGACAAGATCTCCTTCCACCACTTCCTGCGCCAGCACTCCGCCGACGAGCTGGCCTGCAACAACGTGGGCCTGTTCATCGCCGGGGGCATGCTGACCAAGCCGGCGCACACCTTCTCCGCACTGCAGGCGGTGCTCATGGCGTCCTCGGCCGGCTCCTTCGACAACCTGGTGGACGAGGACTTCATCCTGGACCGGCGCATCGTGGGCACCATGCAGGGCGTGTCCAAGACCCTGGCCGAGAAGCTGGGCCAGGACATCGTCTTCCTGGGCAACCCCGTGCTCAAGCTCGAATGGTTCGACGGCGGAGTGGTGGCCCACGGGAGCACCGTGACCGTCTCGGCCAAGAAGGCCGTGCTGGCGGTACCGCCGAACCTGTACTCGCGCATCTCCTACGTCCCGGCGCTGCCGCGCAAGCAGCAGATCACCCACCAGCACCAGTCCATGGGCCTGGTCATCAAGGTCCACGCCGTCTACGACACCCCGTTCTGGCGCGAAGAGGGCCTGTCGGGCACCTGCTTCGGCCCGAGCAGCCTGGTCCAGGAGCTCTACGACAACACCTACACCGGGGAGGAAACCGGCACCCTGGTCGGCTTCATCTCGGATTTGAAGGCCGACGCCATGTGGGAGCTGGACGAAGAGCAGCGCCGTGCGGTGATCCTCAAGGCCATCGCCGGCTACCTGGGCGAGAAGGCCTTGGATCCCAAGGTCTTCTACCTCTCGGACTTCGCCGCCGAGGAATGGACCCGCGGCGCCTACGCCACCAGCTACGACCTGGGCGGGCTGCACCGCTTCGGCCCGGCGCAGAACGAGAATGTCGGACCGATCTACTTCTCCTCCTCGGATCTGGCCGGCGAAGGCTTCCAGCACGTGGACGGCGCGGTGCGCATGGGCCGCCGCTCGGCCGCGCGCATCATCGCCGCACTGGATGGCACCGGCTACGACCAGGACTACGACGGTGTGGCCACGCTGACGCCGTCCAAGGAAAAGGCCAGTGCCTAAGCCATGAAGCTGCTCGTAGGTTACACCGCGGACCAGCGCGGTGCCGAAGCCATCGAACTGGCCAGCGCCCTGGTGGCCGGCACCCGCGACGCCTCCTTGCGGATCGCCATCGTGCTGCCTGCCGCCACCCCGTTCAGTGCGGTCTACCCCGGCGGGGACCCTGGGTTCTCCTCCATCCTTTCGGCCCAGGTGGACCGCTGGGCGGCGCAAGCCCTGGCCATGGTGCCGGAGGCCATCGCCACCTCGGTGGTAGCCCGCTCCGTGCCCTCGGTGGCCGAAGGGCTCATTGACCTGGGCGAGGAGTTCGGGGCCCACGGGATAGTGCTGGGCGGACGCAAGCGCCACCGCGCCGGATTCTTCAGTCCCGGGGCGATCGCCAATGCGCTGCTGCATTCCTCGCCGATGGCCGTGTTCATGTCCTCGCCGGCCTCCCTGGCCACGCTGCGCGCGGCCGGCGGGAAGATCAGCAGGCTGACCGCATTCGTGGGGGACCGCCCGGGCGCACGGGAAGTCATCGGCCTCTCGGCGCGGATCGCTGCCGCCTGCGGGCTGCCGCTGCGCGTGGCCACGCTGGTCTCCCATATGGATCTGGCCGACCCGCAGCTGGAGCTGGATGCCCATCTGGCCCAGACCCGCAGCTACCTGCAGGAGCTGACCGGATCCCTGGGACTGGACGCGGTAGTCGAGGTGGTCTCCGGGCATGGCCTGGACGAAGCCACGGCCCAGCTGTCCTGGCAGGACGGGGACCTGGCGCTGCTCGGCTCCGCCAGGCTGGCCGCCCCGCGCCGATTGTTCATCGGTCCCAAGGCCCAGCGGATTCTGGGCCAGCTCAATGTCCCGATGGGCGTCATCCCGACCCTTGAAGCTGCCAGCTAGAAAGCAACGCGAAATTCCTGCACGACCCCTGTTCCCCAGGCACCTTCCGTCTGAAAGCACGCGGACGGTGCCCACCCGACCCCTGACGGAAGGTGGCTCGGTACTTCTGGCCGACGCACGCACACCTCGCTAATTCTTTAAGGTAACCACCATGTCGCAAGACCTGAGGCAGGCATCGCCGCCTGCACGCTCCGAGAGCGGACTGCACGAAAAAGGACTGTCCAAGGGCACCGTTGGCGTCCTGGGACTTGTCGTTATCGGCATCTCCTGCATCGCCCCGGCCTACACCCTCACCGCAGGGCTGGGCGCCACCGTGGCCGAAGTTGGCACCAGCCTGCCAGCGATCTTGCTGGCCGGATTCCTGCCGATGCTGCTGGTGGCCTTGGGCTACCGCGAGCTGAACAGCGCCATGCCCGATTCGGGCACCTCCTTCACCTGGGCGACGCGTGCCTTCGGCCCGATGATCGGCTGGATGGGAGGCTGGGGCCTGATCGCCGCGACGGTGATTGTGCTGTCCAACCTGGCGGCCGTGGCTGTGGACTTCTTCTACATCCTCGTTGCCCAGCTCACCGGCCAGCCATGGATCGCGGAGCTGACTGGCAACCTGTGGATCAACATCCCCACCACGCTGGTGTTCATTGCGGCGGCCGCATGGATCTCCTACCGGGGCATGAACGCCACCAAGGTCTTCCAGTACGTGCTGGTCGGGTTCCAGGTAGCTGTGCTGCTGCTCTTCGCCGTCATGGCCCTGACCTCCAGCCAGCCTAATGATCCGACGCCCATCACCTGGCAGATGTTCAACCCGGCCGGCATCGATACCTTCTCGGCCTTCGCCGCGGGCATCTCGCTGTCGATCTTCGTTTTCTGGGGCTGGGATGTCACCCTGACCATGAACGAGGAAACCACCGACCCGAAGAAGGTTCCCGGACGCGGCGCCACCTGGACGGTGCTGGTGATCATCGCGCTGTACCTGGCCGTGTCCCTCGGGGTGATCTACTGGGCCGGCGTGGGCACCACGGGCCTGGGCGCCGGCAACCCGGAGAACCAGGAATCAATTTTCGCGGTGCTCTCCGGGCCGGTCATGGGTCCGCTGGCCATGCTGATGTCCCTGGCCATCTTGTCTTCCTCGGCGGCCTCGCTGCAATCCACCATGGTTTCGCCGGCGCGCACCTTGCTGGCCATGGGCTACTACAAGGCGCTGCCCTCCAGCTTCGCGAAGATCTCCGCGCGCTTCATGTCCCCGTCGGTCGCCACCTTTGCCTCCGCCGCAGCCGCTGCCGGCTTCTACGTGGTCACCCGGCTGCTCTCGGAGAACGCCTTGTGGGATACGATCACCGCGCTGGGCCTGATGATCTGCTTCTACTATGGGCTGACCGCCTTGGCCTGCGTCTGGTACTTCCGCGGGGAACTGTTCGCCAATGCCAGGAACTTCTTCTGCAAGTTCTTGGCGCCATTGGTAGGTGGCGTCGTATTGCTGGTGATGTTCTTTGCCACCGCCATTGAATCCATGAACCCGGATTACGGCTCGGGCTCGAATATCGGAGGAGTGGGGATGGTGTTCATCCTCGGGGTCGGGGTGCTGCTGCTGGGCGTTGGGATCATGCTGTGGATGCGGGTGCGCCACCCGGCGTTCTTCAAGGGCGAGACCATCAAGACCTACAAGCTGCTGAAGTAGGCCGGCCACCGCAGTCCCTGCGAACCACCCGCGAACAGCTCGCGGGTGGTTCGCTGGGTTCACTGCATCGTCAGCAGGATCCTTTTATTCCGTAGTCGAGGCACAGAACCCCCGTCCATGGCCGGCCAAAGCCGGCGCTAGCCGTCTGCCCGTGCCATGTGCTTAGCCACGCCGATGGCGGCCAACACGGCGCCGAAGGGGGTGAGCGCATTTTGGAACAGAGCATTGAGGAAAGTCAGCGGCAGGCTGGCCAAGGGACTATTTCCGAAGCCGGAATTGATACTCCACATCATCAGCGTTGGCAAGACGCTACTGAAGACAACGCCTGCCAGCACGAGCACGATGCCGGAAATGATCATCTTCTTATGCTGGGCAAGCATCATTTTCTCCTACTGTCTTGGACTGAGTATTTCCAACCGTAGTCAAATCAACATTTTTTAGCTAGAGCGAATGGAGCACTTATTGTGCGCGGAGCGCACGGCGATCCCGTTGCGCAACTTTTACGCCGAAAGGCCCCCAACCGGCGGGTAAATGGTTCAATAGGTTCATGGCTAACTCGGTACTTTTCATCTGCTCTCGCAATGCTGGCAAATCGCAAATGGCGGCCGCATTGATGGACTACATTTCTGAGGGGAAAGTTACCAGCTACTCGGCTGGAACCAACCCAGGTTCGGGCATCAACCACGAAGCGGTTGAGTCCCTCTCGCAGGCCGGCGCTGACATGTCGCAGGGCACACCCAAGGCCATTGACCCGCGCGTAGTCGAGAAAGTTGACCGCGTGGTCATTCTCGGCTCGGACGCGAATCCGCAATTCGATCCGTCCATCAAGACCGAACGCTGGGTAACTTACGAACCAAGCGAAGACGGCATCACCGGTGCCGAGCGAATGAACATGATCCGCGATGAGATTGCTGATCGCGTCCGTGAACTGTTCCACGAGTTGGAGCGGTAGAAATCACTGTTCGCATAACCACCCGAAAGACAACACCGTGGTGGCTTCCAGGCGTATGCCTTGTGCTCACCGGATGGTGCGCCAACCAGTACGTTTCGCTGATCAATTGGTACCAGCAATTCCGCGAGCTCAGTGAATTCGAGGCCATGCTGGTCATGGGCAGCTACCTGGCGGGCATGATCCCCGCGTTGGCTTTCGGTGGCCCCCTGGCGGACAAGTTCGGCCGCAAGCCATTTTCGCTGCTTGCCCTGGCCTGCTCTATTCTGGGATCGTTTGGGCTCATCTTCGGATCGATTCACGAGTCCGGTCTCTATGCGGGCCGCATCCTGACCGGCTTTGGCATGGGCCTGGCCATGGTTGCCATTACCAGCTGGGTGAAGCTGCTTAGCCCGGGAGCTGCCGGCGCAACTCGTGCTGCGCTGTGCACTTCCTTGGGATTCGCGCTCGGACCGGTCATTTCAGGGGCAATTGTCGGGACCAGTGGCAGCCCGGAACTGGCATATATCGTTCATGCTGCCGCGGCACTTTCCTGGTTGCTGTTGATGTTCGCCGCCCGGGAAGACCCAGCCCTTGACCTGGCAGGGCATAGCTCGCGGGCCGAAGTGACGACCCCGGCAAACCTCCAGCGGTTCTACCGCATCGTTCTGCCCGCAGCCCCATGGGTCTTTGGCATGGCGGCGACAGGCTTTGCCGTGGTCCCGGCGCTGAGCAATGGAGCCGGTGAATCCAGCCTGTTCTACACCACCTTGGCAGTAGCGGTCACCATGGGCATGGGGACATTGATCCAGCCATTCGTCAAGAGATTCAATGACTTGGGCAAGATAAGGCTGCTCATGGTTGGGCTGGCAACCTCGCTGGCCGGACTCCTCTTGATGATCGCCGTGTCACTGAGCGGTTCAGAATTCTTGGGAACTATCGCATTCGCCATTGCCGGTTCGGCCAATGGCATTTTGCTGGTTGCCGGGCTAAGCCAAGTATTGGATCTTGCCGGCAGCGCCGACGTCGGCAAATTAACCGGCAGGTTCTACATGTGCTGTTTCGTCGGGTTCACCTTCCCAACGTTCTTTGCGCTGTGGCGCACGGTCGCTCATCCCGCTCTATTCATTGGGATACTTGCCGTGCTCTGCGTGCTGTCCATGATGCAGGTGCACCGCTCGGCCAAGTATCTGCCCGCTGTCATTCTCGAAGAAGTTCCAAACAGGCCATAATGCCAAACGCCGCTGCCGGGCACCTTCCGGTGCCAGCAACGGCGTTCACACATTGGACTTCAACGTACTTGGAACTAGTCCTGGCTCAGCTTCTTGAGCAGCTCGGTAGTGCGGAAAGGGATGACATCGCGCAGGATCATCGAGGTAGAAGTGCGGGTTATGCCCGGGCACAAACGGATCTCTTCACTGACGCGGTACAGGTCATCTGGGTCAGTCGCGGCCACGCGAATCAACAGGTCCGTGTCTCCCGCGGGCGCGACGCATTCCAGAACCTCGGGAATCTGGCGCAGCGCGGCGATGGCGTCGTTCAAGCTGGCCTGGTTCAATTCAGCGCTAACGAAAGCGCTGACGCCACGGCCCATGGACGCAGGTAGGATCCGCGCGGTGTTCGGGCGCAGCGCACCTGAATGGGCCAGGCGTTCCAGACGCGTCTGTACGGTGCCGCGGGCTAGGCCCAGCTGCTGCGCCAGCATCATGATCGGCACACGCGGATCCGCATCGAGTGCCAGAAGGATACGCCGGTCGGTTTCATCGAGCTGATACGTATCCGAATTCATTTGGTGGTCTCCTGAGACAGGTTGTGTTGCGCGTGCATAAGTACCAACCTAGATTTTAGTCAATATGACCAGTGAATCCCAAATGTGTTGCGCGGATTGGCCGATATTATTGCGTGCGGCTCGGCTACTGAGGTCAACAGGGAGAACGCTCGGGCGAAATGCCATCTTTTATCCACAAAATAACCAGGCTGAGATCAAATGGGCGCGAATCACAGTAATCTGTTGATATGAGGTTTTTGCGGTTGGAAGACGTGGCAGAGGAACTGAATGTGAAGCTGCCCCAGGTCCGCGCTTTGGTGAAAAGCGGCGAGCTGCCGGCCATCCAAATTGGCGGGCGGGGCATGTGGCGCGTGGAACGCGTTGCACTGGAGAACTATATCGAAGAACGCTATGCGCAGGCCCGCGACGATATCGCGAGCGAATCCAAAAGCTGAATGCGGTGGCCTTGGCTGTTCCCGAGCCCATCGGGAACAGCCAAGAGCTAGTCGAGCTGGATAGTCCGTTCTGCATAGATCCGCAATGCGTCGCGAACCAGTTCCGCGTATCCGCCGTAGTTCTTTGCAAACCGCGGATCAGCTACATACATCTCGCCGAGATTGCAGATATATGCCTTGTGCTGTGCCGGGTCGCCGGAATCCAGCGGGGTGCCCCTGACGCTTTGAAGCCAGCGCACATGGCGAGCGGCAATTTCCTGGGCTTCGAAGCTGTCCGCTGGGACAGAATCCTTGCCCGCCTCGATCCAAGCCTGATTGAGCATCTTCACCTCTTCCATGAATGAGCTTTGCTGGTCTCCGGTCTTGGAACGCCACCAGCGATTCGATGTTTCATAAGCGTCGGCGCCCCAGCGTTCGGCAACCTCTTGCTTGTACTGCTCGTTGAAGCCGTCAAAGCTCTTTTCCGGTTCCATGATTTCTCCTGTCATTAGTGCTGAAATGCTGTGTTCCAAGGCTGCGATCTGCCGGTCCAGCGCCGCACGCTGTTGATGGAGTTGCTCCTTGTGGGTGCTCAGCGCGGCCAATTCATTGCGTTGCTCGTCCAGGATTTCGGCGATGGTTTCCAGCTTGAGCCCCAGCTGCTTGAGCAAGAGAATCTGCTGGAGCCGGACCAACTGCCTGTCGGTGTAGAAGCGGTAGCCGTTGGCGGCCACATGGTCAGGTGTTAGCAAGCCGATCTGGTCGTAGTGCCGCAAGGTACGGCTGCTGACGCCAGCGGATTTTGAGACTTGCGCGATCGAGTGGCGAACTGCCGGCCGGTGGCCCGTTGAATCCTTCATGGCTACCACGCTATCGGTTGACGCAACGTCAAAGTCAATAGCCTTGATTGCACCTTCGGAGATAGTGCTGTGATTCAGGTCTCATGGCAAAATGGCGAGTAATAACGAGTTGTTTCTAAGTTGATTGATCATATTGACTAGTTGTTTGCATGCCTGTTGCGCAGTGTGATCTATGTGTAGTTCACTGTAGGTAGATGAAGTTGAACAGGTTACCGCCGAATTCAACGAGGACCGCCTGATGACGTAAACCATCTGCATTTACGGGATCAAGGAGCATTGGCCACCCACGCCAAGGCAAGGTAAAAGACGTAGTCCAGATGGCTCGTGGGCATTCCAGTTGGGTGGAATGCCCGCGAGCCATCTGGCATTTCTGCCAAAATCACTGACGTTGGAATCACAAGCTTCGAGCGAGTTGGAGGAAACGCCTGCCCGCATTCGCGATGCTTTGCTCTGGCTCTGGAACAATGAGCGCGTAGGGACACTGAGGAGTAAGAGTGGGTTCAATGAGGCGCGTCTGGCAAAACTGGTGGATGCAATTGGTCGCCGGATTGCTGATCACTGCGATCGTGGTGTTGCCGTGGTTATGGATCGGTCAGGAAGACCGCTCAATTCTCCCGCATGCCAGTGACGACGCCCAAGGGCTATTAGTGGTTTTCTCCGTGATCACCCTTTGGGGCAGCTGGTTTGCCCGACGCATTGGATATAGCCGCAACGGCTTCACTGTCGTGACTGCCGTGGGCATGGTCCTGGGACTCTTGAGTCTAGGATTCCAAGGACTCTACGCATTCGAACCTGGGCTCTTGAACGGGGAACTCTCCGCAGCCTCGATTCGCCATCTGTGGGTTTTCGGGGGCCTACTGCTGGTCAGCCAAGCCTGGTATTTCCTGGCCACTAAATTGCGGTTGCCAATAGCGGTACTCTTCTATGCAACGCTCACGGTTGGCGTGAGCTACTGGTTGCAGATCATCGCATCGCTCGTTGCCGGCGCCCAGTCCTACTACGTTTACCTTTGGTATTCCGGGCCGTTGATCCTCGGTCTCATCTTGGGATCCGTCGGGTTCTTGAGAATCATGAACCTGCTGATGTGGGTCTTCGCATTGGCTATCCAATGGATGATGCCGGCAGTTGTGGAAAGCGCGGCCCGGGTTATCGAGTCGAAGACCACTGGCTGGAAGTCCATAGGCTCCTTCTGGGAAGAATTCACCGGAAGCGTTCTGGAGGTTCCGTGGCAGACTCCGCTGCTGGTCAGCCTGGCGACGGCGATGCTAACCAGCGTCGTATTGCTGATTGCGCGCAAGGTGCGGCGGCGCTAGGCAAGGGCCCTGCCAAAGACCGTGCGGCCTTGGCGATCTGAGGATCGCCAAGGC
>NZ_JBOGEG010000031.1:0-41632 GCF_050701915.1 Glutamicibacter sp.
GCCTAGATGGACAACATCGAGGCAGCGCACCACTTTGCTATATGGCGTTAGTCGGCTTCATTCCTTGAATTCGTACTCTGCCGACGGGAACGTACCGGCAACCACGTCATGGTGGTACTCGCGTACAGCGTTGCCGACAACTTCACGCAGATCCGCGTACTTCTTCACGAAGCGCGGGGTGCGGCCCCCTCCAAGGCCCAGCATGTCCTGCCAGACAAGTACCTGTCCGGTGGTGGAGTTGCCAGCTCCGATGCCGATGGTCGGGACCTTCAGCGCGGCATCGATTTCGGCAGCGACCGGGCTCGGCACCATTTCCATCAGGATGCAGAAAGCGCCTGCTTCCTGCAATGCCTCAGCGTCGTGCTTCATCTGCGCAACTGCGTCGCCACGGCCCTGCACGCGGTACCCGCCCAATGCATGCTCGGACTGCGGGGTGAAGCCGATGTGCCCGATGACGGGAACTCCGGCAAGCACCATGGCGCGAACATGCTCGGCGTACTGCGCGGTGCCTTCCATCTTGACCGCGTGGGCATGGCCTTCCTTCATCAGGCGCACCGCGGTGGCAACGGCCTGGGCAGGGGACTGCTCGTAGCTGCCAAATGGCAGGTCGGCGACGACCATGGCGCGCTTGGCCCCGTTGGCGACAGCTTTGGTGAACATGATCATTTCGTCGAGGGTGATCGGCAGCGTGGACTCGTAGCCGAGTACGGTATTGGCAGCAGAGTCGCCAACCAACAGCATCTCGATCCCGGCCGAATCAAAAATTTCGGCCATCATTACGTCATATGCAGTTAACATCGCGAATTTTTCGCCATTGTCCTTGGCCTGCTGCAAATGATGAAGTCGGATACGGGACGGGCCTTTTTCAGGGTTCCCTAGGTATGGTTGTGGCATGAATCGACTTTATCGCACTTGGACAGGGCGATGCTGATCGTTGGGACGGTTCTGAACCGATATAGTGTTGCCACAGGTCAATTTTCTTACCGGTTGTGATCAGCGCCGGATATCAGAATCCCAAAGGTGGTGGAAAATGGATCGTCAGCAGGAATTTGTACTGCGCACCATTGAAGAACGCGACGTTCGATTTGTGCGAATGTGGTTTACCGACGTCGTTGGTTCGCTTAAGTCCGTGGCGTTGGCTCCTGCTGAAGTTGAAGATGCTTTCGAAGAAGGTCTGGGCTTTGATGGTTCCTCCATTGATGGACTGTCCCGGATCTCCGAGTCTGACATGTTGCTTCAGCCAGATCCTGCCACCTTCCAGATCCTTCCGTGGCGCGGCGAGGTTGAACCGACCTCCCGCATGTTCTGCGACATCCTGACCCCTGAGGGCCAGCCGTCCAGTGCCGATCCGCGCCAGGTGCTCAAGCGCCAGCTGGCCGAAGCCTCGAATATGGGCTTCACTTGCTACACCCACCCGGAGATCGAATTCTATTTGCTCGAGAACGATCAGCTGGATGCCAATGGCCGTCCCCAGCCGATCGACAACGGTGGCTACTTCGACCACGTGCCAGATGGCGTGGGCCAGGACTTCCGCCGTGCCTCGGTAACCACGCTGGAAGCCCTGGGCATTTCGGTGGAGTTCTCCCACCACGAAACAGGTCCAGGCCAGAACGAAATCGATTTGCGCTACGCAGATGCGTTGCAGACCGCCGACAACATCATGACCTTCCGTACCGTCATCAAGGAGATGGCGATGCAGAAGGGCATCCACGCAACGTTCATGCCCAAGCCTTTTGCTGACCATCCGGGCAGCGGCATGCATACCCACTTCTCATTGTTTGAAGGTGACGCGAACGCGTTCTTCGAAGCCGGCCGTGAATACCAGCTCTCCGACGTGGCTCGCTCCTTCATCGCCGGCATCTTGCACCATGCGCCGGAAATGACCGCCATCACCAACCAGTACGTGAACTCGTACAAGCGCTTGTGGGGTGGCGGCGAAGCGCCGAGCCACCGTTCGTGGGGGCACAACAACCGTTCGGCACTGGTCCGCGTACCGCTGTACAAGCCGGGCAAGGGCCAGTCCGCCCGCGTGGAATACCGCGGGATCGACTCGGCAGCCAACCCGTACCTCGCCTACGCAGTATTGCTGGGCGCTGGCCTGAAGGGCATCCGCGAAGGGTATGAGCTGGAAGAGCCAACCGAGGACGATGTCTGGAGCCTGTCCACGGCAGAACGCCGCGCTTCGGGCCACGTTCCGCTGCCTGGCAGCCTGCACGATGCATTGCGCGCCATGGAAGAGTCGGAACTGATGGCCGAGATCCTTGGCGAGCAGGTATTCAACTCGTTCCTGTCGAACAAGCGCACCGAATGGGAAGAGTACCGCCAGGTCATCACCCCATACGAACTGAACAAGTATTTGGGAATCCTCTAGAGACATCGCCGCGTGAAGCTGCGCGGCGAAATGCGGGAGAACACGAGACACCATGCCGGAAGTACCCTCGCGAGCATTGATCAACGCTGGCTTCAGCGACATCGAACGGGCCAAGAATTTCCTTCAATCCAAGGAACTGTCCAAGATTGATCCCAGCCTGATCGTGAGCAAGATGGCGCATGCGCCAGATCCGGACCAGGCACTGCTGCTGGCCCTGCGATTGGTTGATCGGCACCCGGAAGTCATCGATATCTTCATGGAGCCGGACAGCTGCCAGGGGCTAGTCAGGCTCCTGGGCAGCTCTTCTGCGTTGGGCGAGTTCCTCATACGTTGTCCCCAGGCCCTGGGTATTGTCCGCCAAGCCCCACCTGGTGAATTCGTTTCCGTGCCCGCGGAACAGCTTGTCCAGGACCTGCTGGCTTCCATCGAGGCCAAGGAATCAGACGGCGGACACTGGATCTCTTCCTATACCGGTGCTGAAGCACGCCAGCGTTTGCGCACCGCCTACCGCAAAGCGTTGCTCTCACTGGCTCACCGGGACTTGGGTTCCACCCAGCCGCAACGCATTTTGCCCAAGGTCGCCGCCGAACTGGCCGACATGGCTGGAGCCGCGCTGGAAGGGGCACTGGCCATTGCCCGGGCCGAAGCCGCAGAACAATATGATGCCGCCGATGTCGATCGGGTAAAGATCACCATCATTGGCATGGGCAAGTGCGGTGCACGTGAACTGAACTACATTTCAGACGTCGATGTCATTTACGTTCACGATTCGGCCTTGGGTATTGATGAAGATCTGGCAGCTGCGATCGCGACGGTGATCTGCGGCAACACCGCGCGTGCACTGATGGTGACAGGTCCTGAGCCAATGCTCTGGGAAGTAGACGCGAATCTGCGCCCCGAGGGCAAGGACGGGGCCTTGACCCGTACGCTCTCTTCCCATGAAGCGTACTACCGGCGGTGGGCCCACTCATGGGAATTCCAAGCCCTGCTCAAGGCCCGTGCCATTGCCGGCGACAAGGAACTGGGACGCTCTTATGAGCGCATGGTCTCGCCAATGGTGTGGTCCAGTTCCGAACGTGAAGGGTTTGTCGAATCCGTTCAGGCCATGCGCCGACGCGTCAGCGACAACATCGATAAGCAAGATGTTGTGTGGCAGATCAAGCTGGGTCCCGGTGGGCTGCGCGATGTCGAGTTCACCGTCCAGCTGCTCCAACTCGTCCATGGACGTGTTGACCCCGCCATCCAGGTGCCAACCACCACCCTGGCCATCCAGGCGATGAGCGACATCGGATACATTGGCCGCGATGATGCGACGAACTTCGATGACTCCTACCGTTTCCTGCGCTTGCTGGAGCACCGGATCCAGCTCAGCCAGTTGCGCCGAACCCACCTGATGCCCCGTGTCGAAAGCGCCCAGCGCGTGCTTGCACGCTCGATCCGTGGTGCTGGAGACCTACAGCTCAGCAGCCTGGAGAAGCTGATGCGCCGCTGGAATGAAACCAAGCGCATGGTGCGTTCGCTGCACGAGCGTATTTTCTACCGTCCACTCTTGGTCAGTAGCTCCAACCTCTCAGCCGATGACGTCAAGCTCACCGCTGAATCCGCGCAAGCCCGCCTGCGCGCCCTGGGCTATCTCGATCCGAAGGCCGCAATGCGGCACATTGAAGCCTTGACCGGTGGGGTCTCCCGCAGTGCGTCATTGCAACGGCAGTTGCTGCCGGTGCTCTTGGACTGGTTTGCCCGCGGGGTGGATCCGGATGCTGGATTGCTGGGCTTCCGCCGACTCAGCGAAGCACTGGGCAAGTCCCATTGGTTCCTTGGCATGCTGCGCGATACCAACGCCGCTGCCGAGCGACTGAGCCACTTGCTCTCCAATACGCGCTTCCTGACCGACCTGCTGGCCAATGAGCCGGCCGCCGCCGCCTGGCTGGGCTCTGATGCGTCCTTGTCGCCGCAGACATTCGAGAACCTGCTTCAGCAGAACACGTCCATCATCCATCGCACCAAACAGCCAGAAGCTGCCATCCGCATGATCCGCATGGTGCGCCGCCGCGAGTTCTTGCGTGTCGCGCTTGCCGACGGTGCTGGCCTGCTGACCGTTGATGAAGTCGGTGAGGCCCTCTCGAATATCGACGCCGCCATGGTTGACGGGGTGCTGAAGGTCCTCCTGGCTGCCGACCAAGCCAAGCATGGGGAACATGCCGTGGTTTCGGTCATTGCCATGGGCCGCCAAGGCGGTCGGGAAATCGGTTACGGCTCTGATGCAGACGTCCTGTTTGTGCAGCGCCCGGTTCCTGGTGCCGCGGCTCAAGCCGCTCAAGAACAAGCGCTTCGAGTAGTTACCGACTTGGTGTCGTGGACCGCCAAACCGTTGAAACCGGCAATTCCAGCTGAAGTGAAATTGAAAGTGGACTCGGATCTTCGCCCCGAGGGCCGCCAGGGCATGCTGGTCCGATCTATCGACGCCTACGCCACCTACTACCGGCGATGGGTGGAAATCTGGGAACGCCAAGCATTGCAGCGTGCGCGCCCGTTTGCCGGCGATGACCAGTTGGCTGAAGACTTCATGGAATTGATTAAGCCGGTGCGCTACGGCAAGGGACTGGACGAGACGGAAATCCGGGACATCCGCAAGATCAAGGCCCGCGTGGAATCGGAACGGCTCCCGCGAGGTGCGGACCCCAACCGCCATTTGAAGCTGGGACGCGGCTCGCTCTCGGACATCGAGTGGCTGGTGCAGTTCTACCAGTTGCAATACGCCTGGAAGCACGAATCCCTGCGCACCACCTCGACGCTCAAGGCGTTGGAAGAGCTGGCAAAATTGGAGCTCATTGCCGACGACGATAGCGAACAGCTGTCGATTGCTTGGCGGCTGGCTACACAGATTCGCAGTGCTGAAATCATAACCTCCGGACGTTCCAGCGATGTGTTGCCGAGCTCGGCGCGCGATATGGAAGCCGTAGCTCGTTGGTGCGGCTATGAGCCGCACTTCGGCGTGGAGCTTGAAGAGGACTACCTGCGCGCAACCCGGCACGCGCGAGGCATTTTTGAATTGCTGTTCTACGGCTTTGAAGACTAAGGTGCCGTGATGGCCGTTGGAGCGTTGCTCGAGCGTTCCTGGAGCCCGCTGGCTGCTTCATCCAGGCCGTGGCAACGCCGCGTGCTGTTGGGCGAGGGAGCAGCCCTGTGGAACGATGCGAGCGCTGCCTTGCTGCGTTGGGAAGTCAAGACACGCAGCGGGTTCAGGCTCAAGCCGCAGTTGCCGGTAGCTGCGGGCCAGCAACCTAGTATCACCATCGGTGTTGGACCGCTGCGCATCCATGAACCCGTGGAAGTCGTTGACGTCATTGCGGAAAATGATTGGGTGGGTTTTTCCTACCGTACGCTGCCGGGGCACCCGGTTCAGGGCATGGAAGCTTTCATTCTTGAACGCGAGGAGGAGCAGGTTTTCCTGCTGATCAGATCAGTGACCGAACCTTCTGATGCCCCTGCCTGGCGTCGAGCTTTCAGCCTGCTTCTTCTGGCGCAGTGGGTGACCCGTCAGCGTTACCTTCGAGCGCTGAAACCTTAATCCGCAACCGATAATTTCCTGCCCTACCTGACGGAGTACGACGTGGGGGACTAGGGTGGGGTTGTAATCTCTACGCGAACGATGAGTGCAGGGGAGCCTCGAAAATGTTGGACCCAGTGATGCTGCAGGCTGCCATTGAACAGTCCTTGTTGGCTCTAGAATCCAATGACAGCGGACCATTTGGTGCGGTGGTTGTCCTCGACGGCAAGGTCATTTCCGCTGGCTACAACTCGGTGGTGGGTTCCCACGATCCGACGGCGCACGCAGAAGTCAATGCCATCCGCGCCGCGGGCCAAGCCTTGGGAACTTTCGATCTGTCGCAATGCGAGCTCTACACCAGCTGCGAACCTTGCCCCATGTGCCTGGGGGCCATCTATTGGTCCCGCTTCAAGCATGTCTACTACGCGAATACTCGCGAGGAGGCCGCTAGGATCGGCTTCGACGATGATTTCATCTACAAAGAGCTCGAGCTTCCCATGAGCGAGCGGAAAATTCCCTTTACCAGAGTTGAAGATTCCGGTGCGCTCAGGGCGTTTGAACTCTGGGAAGCGAAGAGCGACAAGCAGGAATACTAGTCCTAGTTTTCGGGGCGTCCCCTGGCCGGAGCACGCTGGCAGCCCATTTGCGGGGCACGCACCAACGCTTAACAGAAGGGTCCGCACAAATTGCCAAGAACATTGTTCTCGCGCTTTGTGCGGACCCTTCGGCAACCTACACGGGGCGGTGCCCCGTCAGCTGATTAGCAACCGTAGTAGAGCTCGAACTCGTATGGGTTCGGGCGCAGGCTCAGTGGCTTGATTTCGTTTTCACGCTTGTACTCGACCCAAGTCTGGATCAGGTCCTCGGTGAAGACGCCGCCTTCGAGCAGGAACTCGTGGTCAGCTTCCAGAGCCTTCAGCGCCTCTTCGAGGCTTTCAGGTGCGCGCTGGATTTCCTTGGCCTCTTCGGCAGGAAGCTCGTAGAGGTCCTTGTCGATTGGCTCTGCTGGTTCGATGCGGTTCTTGATGCCGTCCAGGCCAGCCATCAGCTGAGCTGCGAACGCCAGGTATGGGTTCGAGGAAGCATCCGGAGCGCGGAACTCGATGCGCTTGGCCTTAGGGTTCGAGCCGGTGATTGGGATACGGATACCGGCAGAGCGGTTGCCCTGCGAGTAAACCATGTTCACTGGAGCTTCATAGCCCTTGACCAGGCGACGGTAGGAGTTCACGGTTGGGTTGGTGAACGCGAGCACGGCGTCTGCGTGCTTCAGCAGGCCGCCGATGTACCAGCGAGCGGTATCGGACAGGCCAGCGTAGCCCTTTTCGTCGTAGAACAGCGGTTCGCCGTTGGACCACAGCGACTGGTGCACGTGCATGCCCGAGCCGTTGTCGCCGAAGACTGGCTTCGGCATGAAGGTAGCGGACTTGCCCCAAGCGTCAGCGACGTTCTTCACGATGTACTTGAAGAGCATCAATTCATCGGCGGAGTGAACCATGGTGTTGAACTTGTAGTTGATTTCAGCCTGGCCGGCCGCGCCAACTTCGTGGTGGCTGCGCTCAACTTCAAGGCCAGCCTTGTCCAGCTCAACGCAGATCGCGTCGCGCAGGTCAGCCTGCTTGTCGGTTGGCGCAACTGGGAAGTAGCCGCCCTTGTACGGGGTCTTGTAACCCTGGTTGCCGCCTTCTTCCTTGCGGCCGGTGTTCCAAGGTGCCTCGTCGGAATCGATCGAGTAGAACGCGCCCTGTGGCTTGGATTCGTAGCGAACGTCCTCGAAGATGAAGAATTCTGCTTCTGGAGCGAAGAACGCGGTGTCAGCGATACCGGTGGATTCCAGGTATGCCTCAGCACGTTCTGCAACACCACGTGGGTCGCGGTGGTAAGGCTCACCGGTGCGTGGGTTGATGATCGAGAAGTTGAATGCCAGGGTCTTTTCCAGGCGGAACGGATCGATGAAGCCGGTGGTGACGTCTGGGATCAGCTGCATGTCGGAATCAGAGATACCGGCGAAGCCGCGGATGGAAGAACCATCGAAGAGCTGGCCGTTGACGAAGAAGTCGGCATCCACGGACTTGGCAGGCACGTTGAAGTGCTGCTGTACACCTGGTAGGTCGGTGAAACGGATATCGACGAACTTGATGTCCTCTTCGGCAATATATGCCAAGACTTCTTCTGGACTGGTAAACATGTGCAGGTGACTCCCTGGTGAGATATAAGGTTTGGTAAACGGAACCCGTAGCCAGAATTATCTGTCTGGTCCTCTTGCTTACGTATCAAGCTTACCTATAATCCATTTCTGAATGGTGTCTCTATTGTTTCCAACCTGTTACAAGGGGAGAATCCGGGCGTGTCGTATCGAGCTGATCTGCGCTGATTGCCTGCTGTAACAATCTGACTTGGATACTTGCCAGCTACTTATCGCCTTCTAACTGGCGCACAGAATCGCTGGATAGACTGTACTGGTGGAAAGAAAAGACTTCAGCTCGTGGCTTGACGGGCCGCCGCAGCACAATACGCAAGAATGGCCCGGGCAGGATATGGGACGCCCCGAAAAGGGCCCCGGCTCCATTGCCAGGTTCCCACGACGGGTCGGTGCGCTGCTCTTAGACTGGGGACTTTCAATGCTGCTTAGCTGGTGGCTGTTTGATAGCCACGACTTGGCGACGTTGAGCCTGTTCTGCGCCGGACAAATCATCGGTGTTGGGTTCACCGGGCACACGATCGGTCACCGTACCTTTGGCATGCAGGTGCAGTCGCTGGATGGCACCGCGATCAAGCCGTTGCAAGGCTTGATTCGTTCGTTGCTGCTTTGCCTGGCTATCCCGGCCTTCGTCACCGACAAAGACCAGCGTGGACTGCATGATCGTTTGCCGAAGACCATCCTGGTGAATATCTCCTAGCAACAAATCCGGAAAACAAGAAAGAAGCCGCAACAGGAGATTCCTGTTGCGGCTTCTTTAGTGTTTGTCTTTAGCGTCCACGCGTAGCGCGGCGGTTTGGACGGACGCGGTTTGGGTCTACACCCTTGGGGATAGGCAGACGGTTCGCGGTCAACGTGCTCAATCGCTTGTCGATTGCGCTGACTTCCAGCTTCGTAATTGACTTTGGAAGCTTCTTCATTGCCTTGCCAACTTCAGCCAAAGGAGTCTGGCCTTCTTCGGAACCAGCGTTGACAATATGCACAGGAACGTTGGGCAAAACGCGGGCAATGCGCTTGCGCTCGGAAGCGGCAAGCTCACGAACCCGGCTCTTTGGACCCTCGGTGACCAGAACGATGCCTGGGCGACCGATACCGAGGAACACCAGATCCTGGTGACGGTTGTAGGCAACTGGTTCCTGCTTCAGGATCCAGCCGCGACGCAGCACGCTCATCGCAGCGCCAGCAGCACCTGGGCGGCCCTCAAGCTGCGAGAACGCGGCTTTCTCGGCGCGGCGGGACATAACGAACATTGCAGCAAGAAGCGCCAGCGGGATTGCGATGATCAACATCGTGATCCAGTTTTTGATCAAGAAGCCGATGACCAAGCAGACAGCAATGACGGCCAAGGCAGCCAATGCCATCCACCACACGACCATCGGGTCATTGCGGCGAGTCATCTGGAAGACCTGGCCAATTTGCTTCAGGCGGCCCGGTTCTTTGTTCTTCTTCTCAGCTTTTGGTTTACGCGAAAACAAGCCACGCTTAGGCGCGGCTGCGTCGTTGTCGGAGTTTTTGGCCATAGTGCCTTAATTCTACGCGATGAAGTTGATAGTTCTAAGCCGAACGGGATCGAACATGACATTTTCAGCTGAATTGGCCATGAACGGGTAGCGGAAAGGCCCCGGAACCACCGATGATTTCCATCAAAAGTTCCGGGGCCTAAGCGCTAGCTGGTCCTACTGGATCGGGCTACTTGATCAGCGATGCTGCTTCCTGGCGGGTGTTGCCGGAGGATTCGATGTGTGCCAGCGCCTCAGGGATTTCCCGACCCTTCTTGCGCATGGCGCCGGCCCACAGGCGACCAGCACGATAGGAAGAACGGACCAGCGGGCCGGCCATGACACCGGCAAAGCCGAGTTCTTCGGCCTCCTGCTGGAGTTCCAGGAACTCCTGCGGGGTGACCCAGCGGTCAACTGGCAGATGCAAGTCGGTGGGGCGCAGGTACTGGGTCAGGGTGAGCAGGTCGCAGCCTGCCTCATGGAGATCACGCATGGCCTCGGAAATCTCTTCGCGAGTTTCGCCCATGCCCAGAATCAGGTTGGACTTGGTGATCAAGCCACGCTTGTGGCCATGGGTGATCACATCCATGGAACGCTCGTAGCGGAAGGCCGGACGAATGCGCTTGAACAGGCGAGGCACGGTCTCAACGTTGTGGGCGTAGACTTCTGGCTCCGAATCGCAGATGGCATCCAGATTTTCTGGCTTGCCGCTGAAGTCGGGGATCAGCAGCTCTACGCCAGTGCTTGGATTCATCTTGTGGATCTGGCGCACGGTCTCGGCGTACAGCCAGGTGCCCTCATCTTCGAGGTCATCACGGGCAACGCCGGTGACTGTGGCGTAGCGCAGATCCATCTTCTTCACGCTCATGGCCACCTTGAATGGCTCCGAGCGGTCAATTGCTACGGGCTTGCCGGTGGCGATCTGGCAGAAGTCGCAACGGCGGGTGCACTCGGAACCGCCGATGAGGAAGGAAGCCTCGCGGTCTTCCCAGCACTCGAAGATATTCGGGCAGCCTGCTTCTTCGCAGACCGTGTGCAGGCCTTCGCTCTGTACGAGATTCTTCAGGCCTACGTATTCAGGGCCAATGCTCAACTTGGCCTTGATCCATTCTGGCTTACGCTCCACAGGTACGGCAGCGTTGCGCTTTTCTACGCGCAGCATACGGCGGCCTTCTGGTTCGACGCTCATTAAACAGCTCTTTCTTTGGGGAGGGCGTGACTGTCTAGACGACTTGAGGGGTGAGCAGACGCTCTATTTCGGCTTGTACGCGATCAACGACGTCTTCAGGGGTGACGGTACGGCCAAGTTCTTCGGAAATGGTGGTGACACCTGCATCGGAGATGCCGCAGGGGATGATCTGATCGTAGGCAGAAAGCGCGTTCGAGCAGTTCAATGCGAAACCGTGCATGGTGACGCCGTGGTTGATGCGGATACCAATGGCTGCGATTTTGCGGTCCTGCGCACCATCCTTGCCCGGTACCCATACCCCGGAGCGGCCCTTGATCTGTGCCGTCGGGATGCCTAGCTCGCTCACCACGTTAATCAGGGCTTCTTCCAAAGTCTCCACGTAGAGACGGATTGCGCTGATTTTGCGTAGCTTGACGATGGGATAGCCAATGAGCTGTCCCGGGCCATGCCAGGTCAACTTACCACCGCGATCCACATCCACCACGGGGGTCCCATCCAGCGGGAGGTCTTCGGGTTCAGTTCGCTTGCCTGCGGTATAAACCGCTTCGTGCTCCAGGAACAGGACTTTTGGGGTTTGCGTGTCCGCGGCTACCGCATCATGCAGTTGGATTTGGTAATCCCAAGCTTCCATGTAGGGCACAAATTTTGAGCCTAGTCCGACTCGTTCGAATTCGATCGCCATGACGGCTAGCCTACGCTCTTGAACGATCGGTCGCTAATTCAGTTCCGTCGAGCCCACCTGTGGATATCCAGCTTGCAATTTTCGATTGTGGGATACAACGGAAACATGGATGAATCAACGAATGTTCTAGCGTGGCCGATAAGCCCCGGGCATGTAACGGTTAAGCCGCTTAGTGCCAAGTCACCGTGCAAAGTTTGGCTAATACGGAGGGAAAGCGACCAGTTGTATCTGACGCTAAAACTTAGCCTGACTATGGAAAACATCGCTTCGCTGCGCCAGGAGCAGGTAACGCAGTCAAGGAAATATGTCGTTGATTTTTACGGGACCCTGCCGACACAATTAGGCGAAGGGCTGATTATGGAATATTGCCCCGGTGGCAGTTTGGCTGATCTAGTGGCAAGCCGAAGTGCCTTTGGTCTAGGGGAGTGCGTTACCGCCCTGGCCCCCATTGCGCAGACGCTATCGGTGATGCACGCTCAGGGGCAACACCATGGGGATTTATCGCCGGCCAACATATTGCTCACTGCCAAGGGAATGCCAAAGATCATTGACTTTCAAGAGGCAGGTTCGGCACGGCAAGTACTCACCGGCTCCGGCACACCAGGATTCATGGCACCTGAAACGCAGGCCGGGGCCCGGGAAAGCCAAGCCGGAGAGCAGGACGTATTTTCGTTGGGCGCCTGTTTGTGGTTTCTCCTATCCGGACGCGTTCCCGAAGAAGAACTGATGCGTCCACCGGCTAGCGTGATGTTTCCCGGAATCCCTGCAATCATTCATGAACTGTTGATCGATTCGCTGAATCCAGTGCCGCAAGCAAGGCCGACCGCCGATCAGTTTGCTCGAACGCTGTTCGCAAGCTGTCCGGCAGAGCCCATCCGCTGGGAAGGGCATGTAGCTCCTGAAGCTACGCATTTGATGGAAACCATCCACCCGTCTACGGATCAGGATGCGGGGCACAGTCGTTTCAAGCGCAAGACCGAAACCACAAGCAGGCAACGCAGTGCTGGCCAGGATGGATCCTGGCATAGCCGTCGGTTGCGCCGGACTCCCGGGGCGGTAAAGCTGGCCGGTGCTGCCGTCCTGGGCTTCTTGGTTATTCTCGGGAGCCTGGTCGGCGTCAATCATTTCCGTGCGGCTGTGGCTACCGAAACGACCGCGACAACGGAAGTACCGTCAGCAGAGCAAAGCTGCAGAATTAGAGATGGTGGGCAAGTTCCGGCCTGTGCCTTGAACCGAGACACGGTGATCTCTGCATTCCTGGCACTCTCACGAGAACGCGATGAAGCGATGGGACAGCTGGCGGGAGACAGACTCAAGGGGCTCTACGTCGCAGAAGCGGAGCAGCTGCAACGTGATCTTGAATCAATCGATCAGCTTCGGAAAATGGATTTGGGTTTTGAGGGATTGCGCACGAAGCTCACTGACGTGACGGTATCCGCGCGCGGGCAGGGGAACTCTGTCATCCTCGCTGCGACCTCGGCCCAAGAAGAATACCGCTATGTCGATGCCCACGGGGCAACGGTTCACACTGTCCAGGCCGCCGAGCCGCAGCGCATTGAGGTGGAACTAGTGCTGGCAGAGGAGCGCTGGAAAATCGGCAAGGTATTGCGCCGTTAAAAGCGAAACAGCGGAAGGCGCAACCTCAGCTTGCTCAAAGCAGTTGGTTGCGGCTCCCGCCGTCAAGGCTAATGCGGATTAGTTCCAGAGTACCGCGATGGCGATGTTGATCAAGGCCATGCCGCCCACTGCGTGAGCGATGCCGGTAGGAACTTCCTCGCCGTTCTTAATCTTCTTGCGGCCAAGGAAAGCTGCCACCAAGATAATGATTGCAATAAGCGACTTGATTCCAATCTTCATGTGGTTTGGCGAACCGTCGGCAGCCTCGAGAATGCCGACCATGGCCAGACCCGTTACCACCTGCACGATGGCTCCATACCACTGCCATACGGAGACGGTGGGAGTCTTGAAATTAGCCAGCCAGCCACCGAAGATGGCTGCTGCACCCAAGATATGCACGAGAATCAGAATTGAAAGAAGAATAGTCATGACACTAGCCTAATCTATTTTCGACTGATCGTAGAAAACGCAGAATCGCCCCTGTCGAATCAACGACAGAGGCGATTACCTACCTAGGCTACGAAAGCTAAAGCTGGATCTTTACAGCCCCAGTTCGCCTTCGAAAGCGCCACCTTCAAGGCGAGCCTTGACGGTCTGCAGGAAGCGGCCTGCATCGGCGCCGTCAACCAGACGGTGATCATAGGTCAGGCACAGGTACATCATGTGGCGGATGGCAATCGAATCGTTGCCCTCTGCATCGGTAACGACCATTGGACGCTTCACGATCGCACCGGTGCCCAGGATAGCTACCTGTGGCTGGTTGATGATCGGGGTGTCGAACAGTGCGCCAACCGAACCGATGTTGGTGATCGAGAAGGTGCCGCCGGACAGCTCGTCTGGACCGATCTTGTTGCTGCGGGTGCGTGCAGCAACATCAGCGATACGCGAAGCCATGCCAGCCAGATTCAGATCGCCAGCATTCGATACAACAGGAACCAGCAGGCCCTTGTCGGTATCGACTGCGAATGCCAGGTGCTCGGCATTGTGGTAGGTGATCTTCTGGGTCTCTTCGTTGTACTCGGCGTTCAGCTTAGGGTGTGCCTTCAGGCCCTCGGCAACAGCCTTGGCAATGAATGGCAGGTAAGTGAGGTTCACGCCGTTGGTGGCCTTGAAGTTGGCCTTTGCCGAAGCGCGCAGCTTCACGATGCGGGTCATATCGATCTCGTGGACCTGGGTCAGCTGAGTCGATACGTCCAGGGACTCGCGCATGCGGCGAGCGATGACCTGGCGGATACGTGGAGCCTTCTCCTCGGTGCCGCGCAGCGAGGAAACCTCTACTGCAGGGGCAGCTGGCTTCGCGGCGGCAGGAGCAGCGGCAGCAACAGGTGCAGCAGCTTCCTGGGCGGCAACAGCGTCCAGGACATCCTGCTTGCGGATGCGACCGCCGACGCCGGTACCCTTCACCGAAGCGATGTCGATGTTGTGCTGGTTAGCCAAGCGGCGTACCAGTGGGGTGACGTAGCCGGACTCGTTGTTTGCCTCAGCAGCAGGTGCAGCCGGCGCGGCAGGAGCGGCAGGAGCCTCTTCCTTTGCAGGAGCTGGAGCAGCAGGTGCGGCTGGAGCGGCAGGAGCCTCTTCCTTTGCAGGAGCTGGAGCAGCAGCTGGTGCTTCTTCCTTGGCCGGGGCGGCAGCTGGAGCAGCGCCAGCGGCACCGATAACAGCCAGTACAGCGCCGACTTCAGCGGTCTCATCTTCTGGAACACGAATTTCCAGCAGGGTACCTGCAACCGGGGAAGGTACTTCGGTGTCTACCTTGTCGGTGGAAACCTCAAGCAGTGGCTCGTCGACGGAGACTTCCTCGCCAACTTCCTTCAGCCAGCGGGTGACGGTACCTTCGGTAACCGACTCGCCCAGAGCTGGAAGGGTAACTTCGGTGCCCGACGCAGCGCCAGCGGCTGGTGCAGCTGCAGGAGCTTCTTCGGCTGCCGGTGCAGCTGGTGCTTCTTCAGCGGCTGGTGCGGCAGGTGCTTCTTCAGCAGCTGGAGCTGCAGGTGCAGCTTCGCCAGCGCCAGAGCCATCGCCAATGCGAACCAGCGGGGCGCCAACTTCAGCGTCCTCGTCTTCGGCCACGAAGATTTCCTCGATGATGCCAGCAACCGGCGAAGGAACTTCAGTGTCTACCTTGTCGGTGGAAACTTCCACCAACGGCTCGTCTACCTCTACACGGTCGCCGACCTGCTTCAGCCAGCGGGTTACCGTACCTTCGGTAACGCTTTCACCCAGTGCGGGTAGGTTTACGGTTTCAGACATCGTCCCGTATCTCCTTGTTTTATAAAGCTTGAAAAGTGGTGGGAGGCGTTGCCTCCGAGCCTAGTGCATTCAGGCAGCGCGTTGACGTAACGCGCTGCCTGGATGACCAAAGCGTGATTAACCGTGCAGCGGTGCACCGGCCAAAGCCATTGCGGCTTCGCCCAGGGACTCGTTCTGGGTTGGGTGTGCGTGGATCAGCTGCGATACGTCCTCTGGGTATGCTTCCCAGTTCACGATCAGCTGCGCTTCACCGATCTGCTCGCCAATGCGACCGCCGATGCCGTGAACGCCAACGATTGGGCCGTTCTTGACACGAACCATCTTGATGATGCCGCTGGTGCCCAGGATCGAGGACTTGCCGTTGCCAGCCAGGTTGTACTCGGTGGTTTCGATCTGGTCTGCACCGAACTTCTCCTTTGCCTTTGGCTCGGAGTAGCCCACCGATGCGATCTCTGGCTCGCAGAAGGTCACCTTCGGGATGTTGATGTCCTCGACGATGGTTGGCTTCATGCCGTGGATTTCCTCGGCTACGAAGCGGCCATGCTGGTAACCACGGTGTGCAAGCTGTACGCCTGGGACGATGTCGCCGATTGCGTAGATGTTGCCAACGCCGGTGTGCAGGCGCTCGTCGGTGATCACGAAGCCGCGATCAATGGTGATGCCCTGCTCTTCGAAGCCAAGACCCTCGGTGACTGGGCCGCGGCCCACTGCAACCAGAACGATCTCTGCTTCCAGAACCTTGCCGTCAGCCAGCGAGACCTTGGCGCCGTTGGCGTCCTGCTCGACCTTCTCGAAGAAGACGCCGGTGTTGAACTTGATGCCGCGCTTCTTGAAAGCGCGCTCCAGGTTCTTGATGATGGCTGGGTCCTCGTTTGGAACCAGCGAAGGCAGGCCCTCAACGATGGTGACATCGACGCCGAAGGACTTCCATACGGAGGCGAATTCGACACCGATAACGCCGCCACCGAGCACGATTGCGCTCTTTGGCAGGTCTTCCATGTTCAGTGCTTCGGTGCTGGTCAGTACGCGGCCGCCGATTTCCAGACCCATGGTCTTGGAGGTGGAGCCGGTAGCCAAGATGATGTACTTGCCCTTGTAGACGGTGCCATCAACATCGATGGAATCCTGGGAGACCAGTCGGCCGTTACCGGTGATAACGTTGACCTTTTTCATCTTCAGCAAGCCCTGGAGGCCCTTGTGCTTGCCAGCAACAATGCCTTCCTTGTACTTGCGAACGCCAGCCAGGTCGATCGACTCCAGCGAGGAGTTGATGCCGTACTTGGCACCCTCGCGAGCGTTCTCGGCCAGCTCTGCTGCGTGCAGGTAAGCCTTGGTTGGGATGCAGCCGGTGTGCAGGCAGGTGCCGCCCAGCTTTTCCTTCTCGATCAATCCAACGGTGTAGCCCAGCTGGATGGCGCGCAATGCTGCCGAGTATCCAGCGGATCCGCCGCCGAGGATGAGGACATCAAATTCTTGCGTTGCTGCCGAATCGGCCACGTGAACGCTCCCTCGTATTCGCTTAGTGAGGCCGGCTTAGGCCGACCAGGGGATCGGGTGTGGACTTTCTGGAGCGTGACACATGCGGGCGCGCACCATTGATCCACGGTGATGTTTCAAAACTTACCTTAGTACCGTCGAATGGTTGCAGTCACCTTCGGGGCATTAAAAGTCAGGTATGTCTCTTATTTTGAACTCATCCCGGCATCGTGCAGATGATTCTGGCGATACCGGGATGAGTCTCAGTACACAGGAACTGCCATTAGTCCTGCATTTTGTGGCTAATTCGATGCAGCGAGCTGCTCTGCATACGCGACCAGCGTGCGTACCTGGGAGCCGGTGCCATTCTTCGGAGTGTAGCCCCACGCGCTGCCTTCGTTGAACGCAGGACCAGCGAAGTCGATGTGGGCCCAAGGGATCTTCTTGCCATCGACTTCACCGACGAACTCTTCGAGGAACACGGCAGCAGTCATCATGCCGCCCATACGCTCACCGATGTTCGCCAGATCGGCAACCTGCGACTCGATGGATGGGCGCAGTTCCTCCGGCAGCGGCATGGCCCAAGCCAATTCGCCCACCTTGTCCGAGACGGCAACCAGGTCGTTGGTGACCTGCTCGTCGCCCATGACACCAGCGGTGCGCAGGCCCAATGCCAGCATCTGCGCGCCGGTCAGCGTAGCGATGTCGATCATGACATCCGGCTTCTCCAGGCTGGCAGCTGCCAGTCCATCGGCCATGACCAAGCGGCCTTCGGCATCGGTGTTCAGCACCTCAACGGTCTTGCCGCCGAACATGGTCAGCACATCGCCCGGGCGGGTCGATGCGCCGCCTGGCATGTTCTCCGCCAGGCACAGCCATGCGGTGAGCTTGACATTCAGGCCAAGCTCGGCGACGGCGGCGATGGTCTGGAAGACTGCAGCAGCACCGGACATGTCGGACTTCATGGCATGCATGCCGGCAGCAGGCTTCAGCGAGGTGCCACCGGTATCGAAGGTGATGCCCTTGCCGATCAAGGCGATGTGCTTGGCGGCTTTCGAAGGCGCGTACTCGACCTTGACCATGCGCGGCTGGCGAACCGAACCGCCGCCAACACCGATCAGGCCGCCGAAGCCGTCCTTGGCCAGGCGCTTCTCATCGAAGATGGTGACCTTCAGCGGCAGGGACTTGGAGTAGTCCTTGACTGCTGCGGCGAAGGACTCCGGGTACAGCACGTTGGCTGGGGCATTGATCAGATCGCGGGTGCCGCGTACTGCGCGACCCAGGACTGCAGCGCGCTTGAGTACTGCTGGCAGGTCCTTGGATGTCGCTACCGAGGTGACGATCTGGGCTTCGGCCAATACGGGCTTCTCGCGCTTCTTCGAACGGTGGTTCTCGTAGCGGTAGCTGCCCAGAGCGATGCCTTCTGCGATGGCAGCAACGCGCTGAACGCTGTCAGCGGGCAGAGCGAAAATGGCGCTCTTGGCGTTGCTCAGCTGGCGGGCAGCCGAACCGGCGGCGCGGCGCAGCTTCTCTTCGGTCAGATCAGCCAGCTCGTCAACACCAAGGCCGATGAACTGCAGGACCTTGGTCTTGGCACCGTCTACGCCTGGCAGCGCGGTGATTTCGTCAGCCTTCCCGACAACGCCCAAAGCAGCAAGCGACTGCTCCAGGGAAGTGGTGGTTTCGGCGGTGAACGGGGATGCCGCGATGGACACCTTGTCGCCGTTCTTGAGTACGCCCAGGATGAGGGCGTCAGCGCTCTTGCGCTTGATGTCAGTGCCAATGGCGCTCAGAGTGAGATCACTGGAGTTGATCACAAAATCATTCCTTCTATGCCTTTGTAGGGTCTAAGGTCGCGACAGTCCAATTGGTTTTCCGGAACAGATCATGCCGGTGGGCTGCGCGTCTCCTACCCCTAGGTTATCCGAGGTTCTGCGTCATCGTGCGTTACTTCACAGCGAGCGAAAGCCAAGTAGCGATAAGATAGACCATTGATCTGTTGCTTAATGTGCAGTCTTAGCCGATGGTTGCCGCGCCAGCTTTGCCGGATGCCGACCCTGAATGAGGAGAAAATGTCCAAGGAATCGTTGATGACGCTGGTCGCAGACGACTTGGATGACTCGCGCCTTCAGGGCCTTGGCATGTTCGTCTCGCTGAAGAGCATCAGCGATGCCGGGCATAATCATTCACAGGTCTCCAACGAGCTTTTCGGCCGCCTCGAATCAGAGCTCTTCGCCACTTTCGACGCCGATGAGCTGATTGCCTACACGTCCCAGCGCCCGCGGGTCTCTTTCCTGGGTGATCACTTCGCTGGATACCAGGCTCCACGCATGGAGATTTACCTGATGACCGATGAGATGGACCGCAAGTTCTGGTTCCTCACCGGTGTTGAACCGGATTTGAAGTGGGAACGCGTGGTCGCGGAACTGCATTCCTTCATTGAAGCCTTCAATGTATCGCTGGTTGTGGGGACCGCGTCATTGCCGATGCCGGTGCCGCATACCCGTCCAGTAGGCGTGACCGCACATGGAAACCGCAAGGATCTGATCGAGAACATCTCGACGTGGAGCCCAACAGTTGAATCGCCAGCAGGTTTGGCCTCGTTGCTGGAAATTCGCCTGAGCGAAGCTGGCCGCGACGTCGTGGGATACTCGCTGCACACCCCGCACTACCTCGCCGAATCCGAGTACCCGGCCGTTGCCGTTGCGACGCTGGAGTACGTAGGAGCGGCGCTGAAGCTGGCTTTGCCAACGGACAAGCTGCGCGAGGCAGGTCGATTGGTGGACCAGCAGCTCGCCGAACAGCTTGAATCCAATAGCGATGTTCGCCAGATGGTCGACGGATTTGAAGAACGTTTCGATGCCCACGCCAAGGAACATGAGCCACGCTCGCTGTTGCTGGATGAAGATGAGCAGATGGCGAATGCCGAGGAATTGGGCGCTAGCGCCGAGCATTTCCTAGCCGCCATCGAGAACACTGAAGATTGGTTGAAAAACGGTCACATCGAACCGTTGCCAGGTGATCACGACCAGTGAGCCAGGCCCATCTGAATTCGTCGAAGTCGTGGGTCGTCTTCGGCTTCGCAATTCTTGCCTACATTTCTGCAATTTCGCAGCGCACCAGCTTCGGCGTCGCTGGCATCCAAGCCACCGAGCGATTCGATGCCAGTGCGCAGATCCTGGCGACGTTTTCCGTCGTGCAGCTGGTTGTTTATGCCGGCGCGCAGGTGCCCGTGGGGCTGCTGCTGGATAGGCTCGGTCCGCGTATCCTGATTACCTGCGGCGCCCTGCTGATGGCCGCTGGCCAGGCGTTCCTTGCGATTTCGGTCAACGTGCCCATGGGATTGGCCGGGCGTGTCATGGTTGGCATGGGTGATGCGATGGTCTTCGTATCGGTGCTCAAGCTCCTGCCCCTATGGTTCTCCGGCTCGCGTATCCCGGTACTCACCCAGCTCACCGGTACCTTCGGCCAGCTCGGACAGCTGATCAGCCTCTTTCCTTTCCACATGATCTTGCTGGGCGTTGGCTGGTCCGCGGCGTTCTCGGTCATGTCCGGTTTCGCTTTTGCCACCTTCATCACCACGATCGCTTTCGTGCGCAATGGCAAGACCTGGGAAGGATCCGGCCAGGGGGAGCCGGAGACCGGCTCCCGGATCGCCCGGGCCTGGAAGCAGCCAGGGACCCGTTTGGGGTTCTGGACCCACTTCTCCACGGCATTCATGATCAACACCTTCATGATGACCTGGGGCTACCCATTCCTCGTTGAAGGCCAAGGCATAGATGGCGCGCTGGCATCGGGCCTGATGGCTGTGTTCGTCGTCGTTTCCATCGTGGTGGGACCGCTCCTCGGTGCATTGACCTCGCGTCACGCCAGCCAGCGTTCCAATTTTGCCCTGGGCATCGTCGGTTCGATCCTGGTGATGTGGGCAGTTGTCCTGTTCTGGCCAGGACAGGCGCCGCTATGGATTCTGGTGCTCTTGATGATCGCCATTGCCGCCGGTGGCCCGGCCTCCGTGATTGGCTTCGACTTCGCACGTACGTTCAACCCGCCACAGGTGCTGGGAACGGCTACCGGCCTGGTGAACACCGGCGGATTCATAGGTGCCTTTGTCACTATCTACGTCATTGGTTTCATCATGGACATGTTGTACAAGGCCAACGGTTCGGTCGGTGAGCTCTACAATCTTCCGGCCTTCCGTGTCGCCTTGTCCTTCCAGTTCGCCATGGCATTACTCGGCATGGCGTTCATGGTCATTGAACGCCGCAAGGCCCGCCGCTTCCTCGCCGATCAGTAGGCTGGCCCCGGGGCGGTCCAAAGGGTTCTCCACAGCTCGCACGCGCTGACCTCATGCACCAAGCGCAGCGGTGCACCGTGGATCTATGACAACTACACCGGAACGCCACCCTCTCTCGCTGTCCAATTGCGAGGACATTTTGGCCTATGTGCCCCATGCCCTAGGTTTCTATCCTCAGGATTCGGCCGTGCTGATGCTGATAGACGAGGACCATCTAGAAGCTACCTTGCGCGTCGACTTGCCCGGCCAAGACAATGCAGCAGAACGCGGGAGGTGGACCGCGCAGGTGCTGCGCCTGCTAGCGCGAATGCCCCATATCCAGGGGGTAGTTCTGGTGATCTATGCGCCCGAGGAATCGTCGGCTGAATCAGGTATTCCCTACGCGGATCTGGTCTCGCAATTAGAGCATGGGCTGGCAAGTAAAAAGGTCTTGCTGCGTCACAGCTGGTGCCGGCTGGATCGTGTGGTCTGGAATTACGAGACCGATGACTACGCAGAGCCGACCCCGGTACGTCCGTTGGAAACAAATGAAACTCATTTGTCATTGGTCTTTGCCGGGTCGGCACCGTTGGACGTTCCATGGGACGGTAGCGGAATCCCGCAGTGGCCTCAGGCTGCTGAGATCTTGAAGATCATTTCAAACCAGCAGCACAACGTCGTGAACTGCCTGGAAGCGTGGATTCAGACCATGGACCTGGCTGATGACGAAGCCCGGGCATGGATCCACGATGAGCATGAGCACGCCGCACTGCTACTGGGTTCCTTGGAAGTGAAAATTGTGCGTGACCTTCTTCCGTATCTGGCTGGCTTGGGGTTGGAAGCATCATTGGACGTGCTGTTCGGCGTGATGCGCGGAGATCGCGAAGCTGCCGCCACGCCGCTGACCAACTATTTGCTGGGTCGTGGTTGGCATGCTCCGGACTGGAAGCGGATTGACCGGTTGTGGCTGGTCGCCAGAGACCTGCTCGGCGTCGCTGAAGGCAACGCCCGGCAGGCCCTGCTGTGCATTCTTGCGTGGATCGAGTGGGCGCGGGGCCGGGGGACAATGGCGTTGTGCCTGTTGGGGCGAGCGGTTGAAGAAAACCCGAACTATGAGCTGGCCCGTCTGCTGCAGAAGCTGATGTCCCATGGAATCATGCCTGAATGGGCGACCGACCAATTGCGGGCATGGCGTGCTAATTTCAGCTGAGCAACAGCAGCCGGAGTGTCTCAAGTGGTGTCCCGGTGGTAATTCATGGATAATGGGACAACAGACCCGGTTAGGTTCGAATTGCCTATGTCTTGAAATCTGCGGATTTCGGGAACATTAGGCGGGCTTGATGCGTTGATATCAATGTGCCAGCCCTCGGTGTTTAGTCAGTGATTAAACGCCATCGGACTTGACAGGGTCATAGTGGTGTTACCGGCAGGTGCATCCGGAACGCATCGTTAGAAAGGTTATTCGTGTCATCTTCTGAGACGAACGCTAATCGTAAAGCAACTGAGGCCGAGGTTGACGCGGCTGAGGTCGAGGCAGCCGCCCCTGCAGCGAAAAAGCGCGCTACCAAGGCCAAGCCTCGGACTAAAAAGGTCGCTGCTGAAACTGCAGCGCAAGACGAATCAACCGGAGCGTCGGCTGACGCCGATGACGATGCTGAGCAAAGCACCGATTCGAAGGACTCGAAGTCTGACGATGATTCAAAGGGCTTCACCCTTTCAACCGGTGATGATGACGCTCCACAGCAGCAGGTCATGGTCGCAGGCGCGACCGCTGACCCAGTCAAGGACTACCTGAAGCAGATCGGCAAGGTCGCGCTGCTGAACGCTGAGCAGGAAGTTGACTTGGCTCTGCGTATCGAAGCGGGCCTGTTCGCAACTGACAAGTTGGAGAAGGATGACGGCTCGATGGACCAGCGCCTGCGCTGGGACTACGAGCAGATCATCCACGACGGCAAAATCGCCAAGAACCACTTGCTCGAAGCCAACCTCCGCCTGGTAGTTTCGCTGGCCAAGCGCTATACCGGTCGCGGCATGCTGTTCCTGGACCTGATCCAGGAAGGCAACCTGGGCCTGATCCGAGCAGTGGAGAAGTTCGACTACACCAAGGGCTTCAAGTTCTCGACCTACGCTACCTGGTGGATCCGTCAGGCAATTACCCGTGCCATGGCTGACCAGGCACGTACCATTCGTATTCCTGTGCACATGGTTGAAGTCATCAACAAGCTGGCACGCGTCCAGCGCCAGATGCTTCAGGACCTGGGCCGCGAACCAACCCCAGAAGAGTTGGCTAAGGAATTGGACATGACCCCTGAAAAGGTTGTCGAAGTCCAGAAGTATGGTCGCGAACCAATTTCCTTGCATACCCCACTGGGTGAAGACGGCGACTCCGAATTCGGTGACCTCATCGAAGACTCTGAAGCAGTTGTCCCAGCCGATGCTGTTTCGTTCACCTTGTTGCAGGAACAGCTCCACTCGGTACTCGACACGCTCTCCGAGCGTGAAGCTGGCGTTGTGGCAATGCGCTTCGGCCTGACCGATGGACAGCCTAAGACCTTGGATGAAATCGGCAAGGTCTACGGCGTGACTCGTGAACGCATTCGCCAGATCGAGTCCAAGACGATGTCTAAGCTTCGTCACCCATCGCGTTCCCAGGTGCTGCGCGATTACCTAGACTAAGAATCTGAGGATGCGGCCAGCAGTTCATTCATTGAACTGCTGGCCGCATTTTTATTTGCTGTTAATGCAAGAAGAAGGTGACCCAAAATTGGGTCACCTTCTCGCATTAGTGGTTGGCCACGAGTTTAGTCGTTGGCATCCACCTTGGGCCTTTCGTAGAGTCGCGAGGACTCATCCTGCCACACTGAAGTCTGCGGACGCAGTTTTGGTTCTACATCGCGGGCATGGTGAGCGCAGAAAAGCAGCTCACCGCCTGTCGAAGCCAGCACGGCTCGCACGTAGGCCTGTGCGCCGCAGCGGTCGCACCGGTCGAGGGCGTTAAGTTCACGACTAGCGGTCGTAGTAGTCATTGCCAGCCTCCTAAAGTTGATGGTTACTCTATACAACCAGCTTGGGCTCCGACTTTATCCCGATTTGCCTGTTCTTTCGCTCACCGCGTAGCGCATGTGGATAAGCTCATATCAGTCCGACGTGCTCGGCAGCACCGGAAAATAGCGGGTATTCGAACACATTAACGATTAGAATATGAATTAAGACGTACTTTCTCATGCAAGTAGGAGACAACAGCTCAGTGGCTTCATCCGACAATTACAGCGCCCGGCACCTCTCGGTCTTGGAAGGCCTGGAAGCGGTTCGCAAGCGCCCAGGCATGTACATCGGCTCCACCGATTCCCGTGGCTTGATGCATTGCCTCTGGGAGATCATCGATAACTCTGTTGACGAGGCGCTGGGCGGTTTCGGCCAGGCAATTGACGTCATCTTGCACTCTGACGGATCGGTTGAAGTCCAGGATGACGGCCGCGGCATCCCTGTCGATGTTGAACCCAAGACAGGCTTGAGCGGTTTGGAAGTCGTCTTCACCAAGCTGCACGCCGGCGGCAAATTCGGTGGTGGCTCCTATAGTGCTTCCGGCGGTCTGCACGGCGTGGGTGCCTCGGTCGTCAACGCGCTGTCGGCCCGTTTGGACGTTGAAGTTGACCGCGGCGGCAAGACGTACGGCCTGCAGTTCCGTCGTGGTGAGCCGGGCAAATTTACCGATAAGGGACGCAAGAAAGCGGACGCTTCCTTCAAGGCTCATGAGACTGCGACGGCGCCGGGTGTTATCGGCAAAGCCAAGCGTGGCGTGACCGGAACGCGCATTCGCTACTGGGCAGATAACCATATCTTCACCCCGGATGCGAAATTCTCCTATAAGGATTTGCAGGATCGCGCGCGCCAGACTTCCTTCTTGGTTCCTGGGCTGCGCATCACCCTGCGTGATGAACGTGGATTGCCGGATACCCCGGGTGCGGACGGGCCTCATGAGGAAGTGTTCCAGCATGATGGTGGCATTAGCGAGTTCGTCGACTATCTGAGCAGCGACTCGTCGGTCACGGACATCTGGCGTTTCCATGGCAGCGGATCCTTTCATGAAAAGGTTCCGGTCATCGATGGCAGTGGCCGCAGCCATATTGAAGATGTGCAGCGCGTCTGTGAAGTAGATGTCGCGGTGCGTTGGGGAATCGGCTACGAAACCTCGCTGCGCAGCTTCGTGAATATCATCGCGACTCCCAAAGGTGGTACGCATACTGCTGGCTTCGAACAGGCCATGCTCAAGTCCTTCCGCAAGAACGTCGAGGCCAATGCGCGGAAGCTAAAGTTCGGCCAGAAGGACAAGCTGGAGAAGGACGACGTGTTGGCAGGCATGACCGCTGTGCTGACCGTCCGACTGGCAGAGCCGCAGTTCGAAGGGCAGACCAAGGAAATTTTGGGTACCCCGCAGGTGCGCCAGATCGTTTCCAAGGTGCTGGAAAAGGCACTCAATGATCGGCTGGGCTCCAATAAGCGCAACGAGAAGGCTGAAGCTTCCACGCTGCTGGAGAAGGTCGTCAACGAGATGAAATCTCGCGTGTCGGCACGTATGCACAAGGAAACTCAGCGTCGCAAGACTGCCTTGGAATCTTCGTCGCTACCAACCAAACTGCTCGATTGCCGCAGCAAGGAAGTTGGGAAGTCTGAACTGTTCATCGTCGAGGGAGACAGCGCATTGGGCACTGCCCGTCTCGCGCGCTCCAGCGAGTACCAGGCGCTGCTGCCAATTCGAGGCAAGATCCTCAACGTGCAGAAGGCCTCGATCTCGGACATGCTCTCGAATGCAGAGTGCGCAGCGATGATCCAGGTGATTGGTGCCGGTTCGGGGCGCAGCTTCGATATCGAGCAAGCGCGATACGGCAAGATCATCTTGATGACCGATGCTGACGTTGACGGTGCGCACATTCGTACCTTGTTGCTGACGTTGTTCTACCGCTACATGCGTCCGATGATCGAGCACGGTCGCGTCTATGCAGCGGTTCCGCCGCTGCACCGCATCGAGGTGATCAATCCGGGCTCCAAGCAGAATGAGGTTATTTACACCTACTCGGAGGCGGAAATGACCAAGCTGCTGGCCAACCTGGAAAAGGAAGGCCGACGCTACAAGGAGCCGATCCAGCGCTATAAGGGCTTGGGTGAGATGGATGCAGACCAGCTGGCTGAAACCACCATGGATCTGCGCCATCGTATGCTGCGCCGTGTTGGCATCGAGCATGCGCAGGCAGCCGAGGAGGTCTTTGATCTGCTGATGGGCTCGGATGTAGCGCCTCGCAAGAAGTTCATTATCGACGGCGCCGACGATCTGGAACGAGATCGTATCGACGTCTAGAGCAATACAAACAGCGAAGTCCTTGAATCCCAACAGGGTTCAAGGACTTCGCTGTTTGCGCTAAACGTGTGCTACCAGTCCAGCAACCGCGGTGCGATGAGCAGGACTGTCGGGCAGATCAACAGCATGATGGTGCTCAGCAGCACCAGCGCGCGTTGTGAGCGGCCCAGCGGATCCTGCGGGGAGAGCAAACGTTGTAGCCGGCGGGATGAGACTTCACCATCCGGCATGCCGACTAGGCCCGCACTGGACGAATGATTCTTTGAAGAGGAATCATCCATTGCTGCCGCAGTGGCGACCGTGACGATGGCTTTGAGCAACGTGTGCCTATTGACCTTTTCCAGTGCTTTGTCGTCGGCGAGCATTTCAATTAGTTGGCGCACTGCATCGAGCGCAAGGCGTGAGGTCGGTAGCCAAGGCAAGGCTTCGTGCCACGCTGTGAATGCCAGGATCAGCAGATCATGTCGTTGATCCAAATGGGATCGTTCATGGGCAATAACCGCCTGCTGTTCTTCGGCAGAAAGCTGGGTGAGCAATCCGCGCGATAGCACAGTCACCGATTGCGAGATGCCCGGAACACAGTATGCCACTGGCATGTCATGATCAATCACTAAAGTGTTTGGTCGCGTCTGGGACGGGTTGCTCAACAAGCGAAGCAGGTGCCGGTGCTTGGCTCGTTGGCGGGAGGTGCGCCAAGCAGCCCGTATAAGGGTCAATACCAGATGAAGTCCGAAGAGCAGCGCCGTGCTCAGAGCGAAGAGGTGCACTTCGCCGGGGTCCGGCACGCTGGGGTCTCCAGTTAGCAGGAGCCAGCCTCCATGCAGCGCGGAGATGAGGTCATCACCCAGGGGAGCCAAGCCCCAGACGAGCATTGAGCCGATCATGGAAAGGCCACCGCCTAAAGCGATGGCTTGCCAAAGGAGTACCGCCTGCACTGGTGAGCGTGCGGTCCATTTTGCCTTGGATAAAGCCAACGGCGTCGGCCACGCCAATGCGATAGCCAACGCCGCTAGGAAATATGAGGTGAGAAGCACTCAGTCCCCGAAGTTCATCTAAATTATGCGGACTTTACTGAGTCCAAGATAGCACGCAGGGATGCTGCTTCGTCGGGGGAGATGCCTCCGATGAATCGTGCCAGAACTGCTTCGCGGTCCTGGGCGGTGCCCAGGGCGTCGTTGAGCAGTCCGACGGTGTGATCCTCACGGGAGGATGAAGCTGCGTATCGGTGAGGGCGGGTAGTGCGCTCGCGCTCTACCAAACCCTTCTTTTCGAGACGGGCTAGCACGGTTAGCACCGTAGTTACTGCGAGTTCTTTCGCGTCGGTGCCAAGCGCCGCCAAATCATCACGAAGGTCATTCGCGGTGAGTGGTTCTGCAGAATCCCACAGAAGATCCATGACGGAGCGTTCCAGATCGCCAAGGCTGGCCACTAGGTCGTACCTCACTTGCATTAGTTTTGACGCGGTTGCTTGACTCGTGGAGTGCAAGCACACTGCTTGGATTCTCAATTGTAGCCATCTTTCGACAATATTTCTACGGCACGTAAAAGAGATGGGTGAGTACATGCTTTACCTGTTTCACCGCAAGTTGCGAGAATGTCCCGGAGGAAAGTTGTTGACTTGGGTTTTTTAAGAAACGTAGACACAACCCTGTCAATAGGCTTAGTATTCGCACTCGCGTGCGCCGCAGCGATGTTTCGAGTTGTGAAAAACTGCTCATTGGCTCGATTTCTACAAGCTGTCGAAATCATCTATGGTGGCCTTGGAGAACTTTTCTACGGAACGTAGAAAAGTGGTTAAACTTCGATCCCACGATAGTTGAGGAATCCATGGATGCTCTAGAGATTGCCCGCTGGCAATTCGGCATTACGACGGTCTACCACTTCCTGATGGTGCCCCTGACCATTGGGCTGGGCCTGACCGTGGCCACGCTACAAACCATGTGGCATCGCACCGGCAACGAGCACTGGCTGCGAATGACAAAATTCTGGGGCAAGCTTTTCCTGATCAACTTCATCATGGGCGTCGCCACGGGCATCGTCCAAGAATTCCAATTCGGCATGGCATGGAGCGAGTACAGCCGCTATGTAGGGGACGTATTCGGTGCACCGTTGGCCATGGAAGCCTTACTGGCCTTTTTCGTGGAATCCACATTCCTGGGGCTCTGGATCTTCGGCTGGAAGAAACTTCCCAAACGCGTCCACCTGGCAACCATCTGGTGCGCTTCCTTGGCAACGGTCCTTTCGGCCTACTTCATCCTGGTTGCGAACTCATGGATGCAGCACCCGGTTGGAACGAAAATCGTTGACGGACGAGCCGTGATGACCGACGCATGGGCAGTGTTCACCAACAACACCGCACTAGTGACTTTCCCGCATACTATTTTCGGAGCCTTTGCCGTTGCTGGCGGCTTTCTACTGGGCATCTCATGGTTCCACCTCTACCGCCGACGCCAAGAAGGCATCGACACCGTAGATGCCAACGGGCATGTTGTCGTGGGCGAAGATCCCAGCCGCGGTAAAAGCCGTGACAAGGTGGACTACCAGGTTTGGATCAAGTCCCTGCGCATCGGCGCCGCGGTAGCAATGGTCGCGTTCCTCGGCGTGGCACTGAGCGGGCACGAACAAGCAAAACTCATGTTCGAACAGCAACCGATGAAAATGGCTGCCGCGGAGGCAGCCTGCCACGACGGAACCGGCTTCTCGGTGCTGTCCTTGGGGGATATCACCGCCAAGGGTTCTACCAACTGCGACAACGTCGTAGCGGTCTTCGAAATCCCGGGCATTCTCTCGTACCTGGCCAATGGAGACTTCACCACCGAAATCAAGGGCGTGAACACCCTGATTCCGGAATACCAAGAAAAATACGGCAAGTACTATCCGAACGATGAATCCTTCGGCAAGTACGCAGGCCAGGAAATCAATTACCTGCCCGTGATGGAAGTGACCTACTGGGGCTTCCGCTTGATGATCACCCTCGGCGGGCTCTCGGCGCTTGCTGCTGGCGTTGCGCTATGGATTACCCGCAAGGGCACCGTCCCAGCGAACAAATGGTTCTCGCGCATCGCCCTGCTAGGCATTGCCGCGCCTTTCGGCGCAAACGCCACTGGCTGGATCTTCACCGAAATGGGCCGGCAGCCGTTCACCGTTGTCCCCAATCCGCAGATGGGCGGCGTGGACCAGGTGTTCATGTACACCGCAGCATCGGTCTCTCCGACAGTCAGCGCAGGAGAACTGCTGTTCTCGCTGATCGCGCTCACGGCAATCTACGGTGTGCTGCTGGTCGTGGAACTGGTACTGCTTACTCGCTACATTCGCGGCGGAGTGGCATCGGCAATGCCAGAGCTCGAAACAGCAGAAAATTCATCAGCCAACGGCCCAACGGACCCAGGCAACGATGACGACGACGTACTGGCCTTCGCCTACTAGCGGCACGGACTAAGGAGAATATCAATGGATTGGCTTCCAACACTTTGGTTCATCGTGATCGCGCTGCTCTGGTGCGGCTATCTCTTCCTCGAAGGCTTTGACCTCGGGGTCGGCATGCTCATCGGTCTTGGCCGATCCACCGAGAAGCGCAAGCGGCTCTTGCTGAACACGATCGGCCCGGTCTGGGACGGCAACGAAGTATGGCTGCTGACCGCCGGTGGCGCGACCTTCGCCGCCTTTCCGCACTGGTACGCCTCGCTGTTCTCGGCCCTCTACATTCCGCTGACCTTTGTCCTGGTGGCATTGATCTTCCGTGCCGTGGCCATTGAGTACCGCGGCAAGGCGATCACCGCAGCAACCCGGAAAGCCTGGGACCTCGCCTTGGGGATCGGCTCCTTGGTGGCCGCCTTCGGAGTCGGTGCCATGCTGGCATTGACCACCTTGGGACTGCCTTTGAACGAGAACGGGGACCGAATCGGCGGTGCCTTCGCGTGGCTGAACTGGCAAGCCGTTCTCGGCGGCGCAGCAGTGGTAGCGTTCTGCTGGATCCATGCGTTGGCATTCCTGCGGTTGAAAACCGACGGCAAGGTCCGCCAAGAAGCAGGAAAGCTCGTTGGACGTTGGCTACCGGTAGCAATCCTGCCCTTAGTCGCATGGGTCCTGCTGGTGTTGCTGGATAACGATTCAACCATGGCGTGGGCCGTGATGGGCCTGGCAGTGATCTCCCTGGCCGTTTCGATGATCAGCGGCCGCGCTGGACGCGAAGGACTCTCCTTCATCGCCCTGGGAGTCACCTTGCTAGCAGGGGTCGCCGCGATCTTCACCGCCGCCTACCCGGTAGTGCTGCCATCGAGCATCGACCCGGCCTTCGACCTGACCGTCGCCAACGCCTCGAGCACTGCCTACACCCTGAAGCTCATGAGTGTCGTGGCCGCCTTCGGCGTGCCAATGGTCTTGGCGTACCAAGCCTGGAGCTACTGGGTCTTCCGCAAGCGCTTGCGCGAAGAGCATATCCCAGAAACTCATCGAGTCGTCTCGATCATCAAGTAACCGCGTTTTCGACGGAAAGAGTAGCGATGCCAGCCCCGAGATTCCTGCCGCGTGAACTGATCACGCCACGACAGTTCCTGGTCTTGGCGCTGTTTTCCGTGCTCAAAGTCGTGGGGCTGGTATTCGTCGCCTACGCCCTGGGCCAATGGATCGCCACCATGGCCGCAGGAGGCGCCAATGAATCGCAACTGCTGGTCCTTGCCCTGGCCGGTGCCGCACTTCGAGCGCTCAGCGCATGGGGATTGAACGCTGGAGCCCGGCGCATGGGCCTGGGCGCAAAGGAACGGCTGCGGCTGAACCTGGTGCGCAAGCAAGCCTCGCAACCAACTATTGTCCCCGCAGCCGAACAACATTCCATACCGGTCACCGCGACCTTGGCCAGCCATGGCCTTGAGAAGCTCGATGACTACTTCACCAAATTCATTCCTGCGCTCATCGGCGCCTTGGCAGTACCGCTGCTGCTCGGCCTCTACATTCTCCAGCTGGACTGGATCAGCGCAGTGGTGCTGATCCTGACTATCCCGCTGGTCCCGGTGTTCATGGCACTGATCGGCATGCACACCCAAGACACCCTCAACGAATCCCAAGCCACCTTGGATCGGCTGGCCCACCAGCTCTACGAACTCGCCCAGGGCCTGCCCGCACTCCTGGGTTTGGGCCGTGCCAGGGCCCACGGCAGCGCCATCGCCGCCGTCAGCAACAAGTACCGGGCTGCCACCATGGCCAACCTGAAGACCGTATTCATGTCCAGCTTCTGGCTGGAATTGATCGCGACCCTTTCGGTGGCGGTACTCGCGGTGATGATCGGCGTGAGACTGGTCAGCGGAAATATGGATCTCGCCGCCGGGCTGATAATCCTGATCCTGGCACCCGAGCTGTTCTCGGCACTGCGCGAAGTGGGCTCTGCCTACCATGCGGCCGATGACGGGCTGGCTGCCTACCAAAAGTACATTGCCATCACCGCGGCCACCCCGGTCCATCAGCTACGTGCCAACACTGCCGCAAATGCAAAGAACGTTCTGGAAGTCGCGGACCTGCAGATCAGCTACGATGGCGTGCATCCAATCCACCGAGCCGTGAATATTGCGTTGCGTGCGGGGGAACACCTGGTACTGTCCACCGCCAGCGGAACGGGCAAGAGCACGCTGCTCAAGCTGATCGCCGAGGCGCACAGCAGCGACAACACCTTCGACCCGGCCTTGGCCAGCGGGCGGATCTTCGTTGCCGGCCAGCTTGCCGTGATTAGCCAGCATCCGCAGTTCAACGCAACGACCGGCAGCGAGCAGCTGGACCAGGACGCCCCGGCGGCATCGGCTGAACTGCGCCAAGAGCTCAGCACCCGGCTCTCGATGCAGGCCATGCTCGAGCGCCCGATCGGAGAATATTCACCCGGCGAGCTACGCCGCCTGGAAGTGCTGCGCGCGCTGCTGCGGATTCACAGCGACGACCACTGCACCGTGCTGCTCGCCGATGAACCTACCGCGCACCTCGATGAGCGCAACGCCCGGCAAGTGCGCGAACTGCTTAGTGAGCTTCCAGCCCGCTGCGCATTGCTGGTCGCCAGCCACGACCCCGCCTTTGGCCAGAACCGGCTTGCAGGCAAAACCGCTTATGGTGCTGGCACTGCCCACGCTGAGGAAACCGAGGGCAACCGGCCGCGAGCCACCGGGGCAACGCAGCCTGGCGCAACTGGCCAACCGCTGCTGCGGTCCAAGTTCACCCCGATGCGCGACTTGCTCCTCGGGTACAAGGCCGCCCCCAAGGGCGTGCTCTGGGGGACGGCGAGCGTGCTGTGCGCCGTTGCGCTCGCGGCCCTGAGCGGTTGGCTGATCGTTGAATCCAGCTACCAGCCGGCCATCTTGCACCTGACCGTAGCGTTCGTCATGGTCCGTGCCCTCGGCATCGGACGAGCGGTCTTCCGCTACCTGGAACAACTAGCGATCCACGACGCGGTCCTGGCCTACGCCTCGGATTTGCGCGAGAAGATGTGGAACGCGATGGTGGCCAACCCTGCACGGTGGGGGCTGCTGAGCCGTTCCTCGGTAATCCTGCGATTCTTGCTTGCCGAGGTAGATGAACTGCGCGACCTATTGGCCCGCGTGCTGTTCCCGCCGCTGCAGGCAATCGTACTGTGGGTTGCAGCTGCAACGGCCTTGTACCTTATCCAGCCAGAATTCGGATACCTGGCCCTTGGCGCGATCCTGGTGCTGGTCTTCCCGGTGCGTTGGCTTGTCCAGCGCATTGAAGGCGAACACCTCGTGCATCAGCTCAGCCACCGAATGCAGATGAACCAAAGCGTGCTGGGCATCTTGCGGCACAAGTCCGCGCTGCGCAGCAACCAAGCCCTGGAACGAACCATTGGCCACTTCCAAGACGCCGAAACACGCAATACGCAGCGCGCTCGCCGGCATGCCCTGGGCCAAGGCAGCGCCACCGCCCTGGCCACGTTGACCAGCGTATTGCTTGCCATTGCCATCACCGCACTATCGCACAGCAGCGCATCGTTTACGGCGCTCGCCGTGCTCTTGAGCCTGGCCCTGGGGGAGAGCGCTGGCAACGCACTGCTGGCGGTACAGCAGGGGCGGGCGCTGAAGGAACTGTCTTCGAAGCTGGCAGCACGTGGCATGCAAAGCCGCGCCGCACGAGCGACGGAGAGCAACCCGCCGGTCAAGCAAAGCAAGATTGTGGGCTTCGATGCGCAAGCGCTTAGCCTCGGCTACGAGTCCGGCCCGTTGGTTCTGAAGAATCTCAGCGCCCGCATTCCGGCGGGGCAGTGGACGGCCATTACCGGGCCATCGGGCTCCGGCAAATCGACGCTGCTCACCGCGTTGCTTGGCGCGTTGCCAGCCCAGTCGGGCACGTTGAAGGGAATCGATGCCCGCGGGAACCTGCTGGATCTGAAGCAGGCAGACCTGTCATCGATTGCGTGGTGCCCGCAAGAAGCGCACCTCTTCGACTCCTCGATTCGCCGGAACCTGATGCTGGGAGTCGCTGAAGACCAGCATCGCAGCGATGCGCAGCTGGAAGAAGCGCTGGAACAAGTTGGGCTGTCCCAGTGGTTGTCAACACAGCCAGAAGGCCTTGAAGCACGCATCGGTTCCGGCGGGCATCAGCTCTCCGGTGGACAGCGGTGCAAGCTCGCCGTGGCCCGTGCCATGGTTGGCGGCCACCAGATCATCTTGCTTGATGAACCGACTGCCCACCTGGGCGTAGATGAAGCACAAGACCTGCTTTCCACCTTGCGGCATGCCCTTGCCGGACGAACCGTCGTTTTGATCACCCATGACCAGATGCTCGCCGAACAATGCACCCACCGCATCGAACTGGGAAGCCAGAAGCCCACGGTCAGTGCATAGAACTGCGGCGTCGCTCCCACCAACGACTACGAGGTGGAAACGACGCCGCGTTCAATCCTGGCGCTGCTGGACTAGAGGATTACTCCGCCGTCATCGAAAGGCAGCGCATCTTCGCCCGGAGTGATGGCGGGGACAGCTTTTGCCTTGGTGGGCTCGGGAATCAATGCTTCCTGCTGCGCGGTTGCCTGGAGGTCCTGGGCAACAGGTGCTGCAGGATCATCGTTTCCGCCGGCAATGGTTCCGCCAATGATGTTCACGGACTGGGCCAATGGAGCCCCCGAACCATCGCGCTTGCCATATTCGGTAGGCAAGGCACGCACCACACCTGCCGTGGAGCTGGCACGCGCTGGGCCCTGGCCGGCATAGCCTAGTTGCAGGTGGTCCTCGCCCTTGACGAAACGGTGCGCGCGCACGCCCGCGGTGGCACGGCCCTTGGCCGGGAACTCTGAGAAGTCGGTGAGCTTCACCGACTGGCCCGACGTGCCGGGAAGGGTCTGCGAACCGGCAGCGATCGTGGCTACCACTGTGTCGCCGGCACCGGCAGGAACCACCCCGAAGAAGATGGCCTGGTCATCGGCTGCGAGCTTGATTCCGGCCATGCCTTGTCCGGTGCGGCCCTGGGCACGCACTGCCGAAGCGCTGAAACGCAACAGCTGAGCCTGCTTGGTCATGAAGACCAGCTCGTCCGCATCCTCGGCCGGCGCCGCGGCAATCACCACGTCCTTGTCCTTGAGCGTAATCGCCTCGAACTCGTCGCGGTTCAGCGGGTAGTCCGGGGTGACGCGCTTGACTACGCCGTTCTGCGTGCCAACGGCAATGACCTGGTTCAGCGGAACCAGGGCCACCGCGCTTTCGCCCTTGCCCAGCTTGAGGAACTCAGAGATCGGCACGCCATGGGCCAGCTGCGGGAAGCCATGGGATTCGGGAAGCACCGGGACATCAATCAGCGAGATGCGAATAATGCGGCCGGTACTCGTTAGCGCACCGATCTCACCGCGGGCGCTGGAGGCAACCTGCGAGGTGAGCACGTCGTGCTTGATGCGCGCCGCGGAGTAATCCAAGACCTCTCGATCAGGAGTCCGGGCGATCTGGCCAGTGGCCGAGAGCAATACCCAGCAAGGGCTGTCGGAGACTTCCATGGCCAACTTGGCCTTCTTGCCGGTCCCGACTTCTTCAGGCAACGCGGTGCCCTTCAGCGGCGCCAGCTGAGCAGACTTCAGCAGCTTGGTCCGGCGCGGGGTGCCGAAGGTGTCGGCCATCTCACCGAGTTCATCGGAAACCAGGGTGCGCAACCGCTCATCGGATTCCAAGATGGCGCGCAGTTCCTCGATTTCGTTGCGCAGCTGCTCGGCTTCGGTCTCCAACTCCAGTTTGGAGTACTTGGTCAACTGGCGCAGGCGCAGTTCCAGGATGTGGCTGGCCTGCGGCTCGCTCAGGTCAAAGACCGTCATCAAGCGTTCGCGTGCTTCAGCGGTCTGTTCAGAGGAACGGATAATGGCAATGACATCGTCAATATCAACAATGGCAATCAGCAGGCCCTCAACCAGGTGCAAACGGTCTTCGCGCTTGGCAAGGCGATGCGCGGTGCGACGACGTACGACATCCAGGCGGTGGTCCACGTACACGGTGAGCAGCTCGCGCAGCCCCATGGTGCGTGGCTGGCCGTCGACCAGGGCAACGTTGTTGATGCCGAAGGAGTCTTCCATCGGGGTGTACTTGTACAGGCTGGCCAGAACAGCGTTCGGGTTGAAACCGTTCTTCAGCTCGATAACCAGCTTCAGGCCGTGATGCCGGTCGGTCAGGTCAACTACATCGGAGATGCCGGAGATCTTCTTGCTGTTGACGCCATCCTTGATCTTCTCGATGACCTTTTCCGGGCCCACGCCATAAGGCAGCTCGGTGACTACCAGGCCCGACTTGCGTGCCGAGATCTTTTCCAGGGCCACGGTAGCTCGGGTGCGGAACAAGCCGCGACCGGTGCGGTAGGCATCCTTGATGCCGTCCAAACCGGTAATGCTGCCACCCGAGGGCAGATCCGGGCCCGGAATGAACTTCATGAGTTCTTCGACGGTGGCGTCAGGTTCCTTCAGCAGGTGCTGCGCAGCGGCTACAACTTCGCCCAAATTGTGGGGAGCCATGTTGGTGGCCATGCCCACGGCAATGCCGGTGGTGCCATTGACCAGCAGGTTGGGGAACGCAGCTGGCAGCACTTCTGGCTGCATGAACTGGTTGTCGTAGTTCGGGACGAAGTTCACGACGTCTTCATCCAGGTTCGCGGTCATGGCAACAGCGGATGCTGCCAGACGGGCCTCGGTGTAACGCGGGGCTGCCGGGCCGTCATCGAGCGAACCGAAGTTTCCGTGGCCATCGATCAGCGGTAGCCGAAGGGAGAAGTCCTGGGCCAGGCGGACCATGGCGTCGTAGATCGCGGTGTCGCCATGCGGGTGCAGCTTGCCCATCACCTCGCCGACCACACGGGCGGACTTGACGTGGCCCTTTTCTGGGCGCAAGCCCATCTGCGCCATCTGGAAGAGGATGCGGCGCTGCACTGGCTTCAGGCCGTCGCGGGCATCGGGAAGCGCGCGGGAGTAGATAACCGAGTAGGCGTACTCCAAGAAGGATGATTCCATTTCATTGGTGACGTCTATATCGACGATATTTTCAACGAAATCCGCTGGAATCTCTTCAGACTTCTTACGAGCCATTACTCTGTTCGTCCTTCATTTACTGTCTTAGGGCCGGAACTGCCGAATCTTCGTGTTGCATCTGGGCGCAACGCCAAACTGCCGACTATCCTAAGCCTATGGTGGATCGTAAACTTTCGGCGGCATATCCGGCGCATTGGGAAGCAGATGTTGTGCTTCGCGACGGGACAACTGCACACCTGCGGCCAATTACTCCGCAGGATGCTCAGGCACTCCAGGAGATGCACAAGCAGCAGTCTGAGACGTCAGTCTACCTACGCTATTTTACGTATAAGTCGTCACTGACCCCTAAAGAGCTCGAACGGTTCACCAATGTCGACCATGTGAATCGCGTCGCCTTCACCGTGGTTCGTGGCGCAAGGATCATCGGGGTTGGCCGCTACGACCGCTTGGATGACCCGCGCGAGGCGGAAGTCGCCTTCAACGTCTCGGACGAATACCAAGGCACCGGTATCGGCTCGATCCTCTTGGAGCACCTGGCTGCGGCAGCCCGTGAAAACGACATTGAGAAGTTCTCAGCCGAGGTACTTCCAGAAAACCGCAAGATGCTCACCGTCTTTTCCGATGCCGGGTACGCCGTCGCCCGCCACTTTGAAGATGGCGTGGTCATGCTCGAATTTTCAATTAGTCCTACCGAGAAATCCCGCGAAGTGACCGAGGCGCGTGAACATCGCGCCGAGGCAAGCAGTGTTGCCGCTCTGCTGGCGCCTAAGTCCGTTGCCGTCATCGGTGCCAGCCGCACCTGGGGCAAACTGGGGCACGACGTGCTGGAACAGATTGTCGAATCCGGATACACCGGTGCGGTCTATGCGGTGAACGATGCGGCCTTGGAAGTTGGCGGCATGGTCGCCTACGGGAAGATCACCGAAATCCCCGGACCGGTGGATGTCGCCTTCCTATGCATTCCGCGTGAAGGGGTCAAGGAAGCCATCGAGGACTGCGCCTCCCACGGGGTCAAATCCCTGGTCATCATGACCACCGGCTACGAAACTCCAGAAGGGTTGAGTGCCCAGCGCGAACTTGTGTCACTGGCTCGTGCCAACGGCATGCGTGTGGTCGGGCCGGGATCTGCCGGTCTGATGAATACCGACCCGCTGGTGAAGTTGTTCGCCACCGGAAGCCAACATATTCCGCCATCCGGAAACGTCGGATTCTTCACCCAATCGGCAGCCATGGGCACAATCATCCAGGGTGTTGCCTTGCTGCAGGGTGTTGGCCCCAGCAGCGCCATTTCCGCCGGCCTGCGTGCTGATGTTTCCGGTAACGACGCGATGCAGTTCTTTGAGGACGACCCGCGTACCCATGTAGTTGCGTTGTACCTGGAATCCTTTGGCAACCCACGCAAGTTTGCACGCATCGCTCGGCGCCTGGCCCGCAGCAAACCGGTGATCGTGGCTAAATCCGATGTGATTGGCCGTCGACTTCCACCGGGCCACTCGGTGCGCGTAGGGCAAGCACCACCAGGTGCAATGAACGCAATTCTTCGCCAGTCTGGCGTGATTCGCGTGCGTTCATCCGAAGAGCTCCTGGATGTCGCGGCCCTGCTTTCGGTCTTCCCGCCGCCCAAGGGCCCGAACGTTGCGATCCTGTCCAACTCCGCGACCATCGCAGAGGTGGTGTGCGACGTCGCTGAGGACAGGAACCTGAACACCGCCGTGCAGGGCGAAGAGCTGGACTACAGCATGGGCCAGTCCAAGGCCCTTCCGGTGCTGCGCGCCCGGATCAAGGAACTGGTCGAAGACCCGCAGGTTCACGGCATCTTGTTGGCGCACCTGCCATACTCCGAGCTGGATACCAGCGCGGTTCTGAAGGTCGCTAAGGAGTTCATTGGCCAGCCAAAACCCGTGGTGGCATTGGTTCCAGGCCTGGCGGATACGAAAATTACCGGCGGGCTGAAGCAGGGGATTCCGGTATACACCTCGCCAACCACCGTCATCGGCGCCTTGGCCAAGGCCTATGGATACCAGCAGTGGATCGACGTTCCCTACGAGCCGATGCGCGACCCAGATGGAATCGACGTCGACGGCGCTGCGGAGTACTTGGATGAATTGGTGCAGACCATCTCAGGGACGAACCTGCTGGAACTGAACGACGCGCAGGTAGAAAAGCTGCTGGACTTCTACGGGATTAAGTTCTTGTCCCATCGGGTGGTGCACACCGCAGAAGAAGCCGTCGCGGCGTCCGAAGAATTTGGCTGGCCTGTAGCGCTGAAGGCCAACGACCCTGATCTGCGGCAACGACTGGACTTGGGCGGCGTGCGTCTGAGCATCCCGGACAAAAAGAGCCTGGAAGCGAATTTCACGCATATGAAGTCGCTGATGGCTGTTTACGGTGTGGACTCCCTGGAAGTGCAGAGCATGGCTCCAGCTGGGCAGGCTTGCGTGGTCAAGGCCGTGGAGGACCCGTTGCTTGGCCCTGTCATTTCCTTCGGGCTCAGCGGCGATCCGGTAAATCTGCTCGATGACTGGGCCCACGGCGTGGCCCCGTTCTCCACCCATGACCTGGAACAGCTCATCCGCCGCCCGCGCAGCAGCGTGCGGCTCTTTGGCTATCAGGGATTGCCTGCCGTGGATCTTGATGCCTTGAAGGACTTCATCACCCGTGTCTCGCTCTTCAAGGACAACCATCCTGAAGTGACCGTTGCTAAATTCGCGCCGATCACAGTTGCCACCGATTCGTTGAGCGTGCTGGCGGTGAACATTCAAATCAGCAACGCTGAGCAACGCACCGATAGCGTCCGTCGAGCCTTGCGTAATTGAGTGCAATCGCCGAAACGTGAATTGCCTGTGGCGACTGAGTAGAATTGGGGCATGAGTTCTCCAACGTATTCGACCACTCCTGGCGCTGAGCTTCAGCATGATTTGGTCCGTGCGGGTTTTTATCCGCAGATGGTCCAGGATGTACTGGCTGAAGCCATGATGAGCCAACCAGTGCTTGACCACTATGTGCATCTGGAAACTCACTTCGACCATACCGAAGTGCACCGCCACATCACCGTTATGGTGATGAGTGAAAAGGTGCTTTTCATCGTGCACGTCGATGATCAGCAGCTTGATGACCACGGTAAGGACGTCATGGCGCAGGTCTCTGTCGAAATGATTTCCCTGGCCCGCATCGAATCGGTTGCCACCAGTTACGTCTACCACCAGCCGCAGCATTACTCGGCCGCTGACCCAGTCAAGGAATTGACCTTTGGGCTGTCCTGGGACGGAACCAAGCGGATTGATCTGGCCCCTGCTGCCTGCGGCGATCCGCAGTGCGATGCCGACCATGGGCTGAACGGCACCTCGCAGCCTGAGGATTTGGTCATCCGCGTCAGCGCCGAGGCCGACGGCCAGCAGGCCGTGAACAAGGCCCGAGAATTTGCTGTCCGCCTGCGCCTGGCCACGATCGCCTGAGCATGATCGAGGAACAGAAGCGCAGCAACCTGCCTGTCCCGGCACAGAAAATCCCGGACGCACCTAAATACGGCCAAGCTACGCTGTCGGAGATTCTTCCGTCGGCAGCAGCCGCAATGGGCGTACCGGGCTACGAGAATGCTTTGGGCTTTGCCCCAACAAAACGTGTGGCACTGATTATGGTTGACGGACTGGGCTGGAACCAGCTCAAAAGCCATCTCGGGCATGCACCCTTCCTGCGCGGCCTCTTTGAAAAGGGCCAGAAACTGGGAACAGGGTTCCCCTCCACCACCGCGACTTCCTTGAGCAGCCTGTCCACGGGCCTGGCTCCTGGCGAGCATGGCATGGTTGGCTATGACGTTATCGATCCGGCCAAGCGCCGTGTGGTTAACCAGCTGGGTGGCTGGCCAGGGGACTTGGACCCCGAAGCGTGGCAGACCCGCCCGACTGTTTTCCAGAAAGTCGCCGAGCACGGCATTCACGTGGCTACCGTGTCTATTCCGATGTTTGCCAAGTCGGCCTTGACTCGCGCGTCATTGCGCGGCCCCAAGTTCGTTCCGGCGAACCAGCCTGCGGCACGCGCGCGGGCAACCCGGACCATCTTCGAGTCGAACCGCAATTCGCTGGTCTACACGTACTTTAATGAATTGGACAAGGCCGGCCACAAATTTGGAGTTGACTCCAGCCAGTGGCGAGACACCCTCGAAGAGCTGGACTACGTTATTAAAAACCTGGTGTCCAAGTTGCCGGAAGAAACCACGGTGCTGATCACCGGTGATCATGGCATGGTGGATATTCCTGCATCCCAGCGCATCGACTACAGCCAGCAGGCGGAGCTTGTTGAGGGCGTCGAGCTGACCAGTGGCGAACCTCGCGGGGTCCAATTGACCTTCGCCACGCAGACCGACGCAGCCGGCCGGTTACGCGTACGCGAGGCCTGGCAGCAGGCCTACGGCACCAAAGCCTGGGTGATGACGCGCGAGGAGGCCATTGAACGTGGCTACTTCGGCGACATCACGGAAGAACACGCGGCACGGCTGGGAGATCTGATGATCCTGGCAGCGGAAGCTATCGCTTTCTATGACGGTCGACGCGTCGCGCCGATGGCCTTTGACATGGTGGGACAGCACGGATCGCTCACCGCGGGGGAGCGGTTCATCCCGCTGCTGGTGCACCGCACCAAATAACCCTCAATGCAACAAGCGCATAAGGGTGCGGGAGCAACATTGAACCAATG
>NZ_JBOGEG010000032.1:0-41423 GCF_050701915.1 Glutamicibacter sp.
GTTCATCCCCATGGGGATGAACCGAGGCGCTTTGCCATGTTCCCGGGGCGCCGCAGGGTTTAAACTGGAAGGCACACGATAGGCGCACCCCGCGAAGCTCGGGGACTTGCACGTCTCTCGCAGCTGCCTAGGAGCAAGTGATGAACAGCATCGAGCCATCCTCCGACCGGTACACCAGCGGCACCTTGCGTGATCGGGTCTTCGCCGCGCTGCGCCTCGCGGGAGTGGATCCGCAAGACTTCAAGGCAACGGACCTGCGCGAGGCGGACCATTTCCACACCGGGGGCCTGCAAGCGACCAGCTTCGTGGCGAACTCCCTCGGGCTCGGCGCGGGAACCCGGGTGCTCGACGTGGGCGCCGGCCTGGGCGGGCCGGCGCGCTGCTTCGCCCTGCGTGGCGCCCTGGTCACCGGGGTGGATATCACCGCCGAATTCGTGGACCTGGCCCGCGAGCTGGACGCGAACTGCGCGCTGGATCGATCCATCACCATGCTGAAGCGCCCGGGACACGACACCGGGTTGGCCGATGCCAGCTTCGACGCGGCCGTGCTGATTCACGTGGGCATGAACCTGGCTGACAAGCCTTCGGTCTTCGCGGAGGTCTGGCGGCTGCTGCGCCCCGGGGCGGTCTTCGGCATCTACGACCTGATGGGTTCCAACGAACTGTCCTTCCCGATGCCGTGGGCCGAGCGGGCCGAGGCCTCCTTTGTGGAATCCGCCGCAGCATACGCCGGCGCGCTGAAGGACGCAGGGTTTGCGGTTACCGGGCAGGTCGAGCGCACCGTGGAGGTGCTCGAGGTCCTGGAGCAGATGCGCGACTCGCTGTCGGCGGGAACCGACCCGCTGGCCACCCCGCTGGTCCTGCGCGAGGACGGCCCGGTGGCCGTGGCGAACCTGAGCGCGGCGATATCCTCCCGGCAGCTGGTCCCGCTGCTGATGCTCGCAGGCAAGCCGGCGGACCGTACCGCATAGCGCCCGCTATTCCCTGCGTGGGGGCTCATCCACAGTCCGCACTCTGCACGCCCGACCCGTCGTATCCGGGAGCTCACCGAGCCCACCGACCCAGCCGCAAGGGCTTCCCCGCGTCTGGCCCAGGAACTGGCTTCCGCCAGACAGGCCCAGGTCGATGAATCCGCCCGCATGCGCGCGACCGCCGTGGACCGCATCGCGGCCATCAACGCCCTCACCCTCCACGTCGAGGAACTCGAGGCGCAGCGCACTTTCGGAGCCGACACCAGCCGGGACGCGCAGCGCTGAGCAGGGCGACCCAGCTTCCTGGACCCCGCCGCACTCTTGGCGTCCTGGCTGCACCTGCCCTATGCCGAAGCTGCCGGTCTCGTCCGGGACGCCAGCGACCTCACCAGCCGCCGGGTCCCGGCAGGAACCCTCTTCCTGCCGCGCTTCACCCATCTTGGGAGCAGTTCACCGCCCCGGTGCTGCATCCGGCCCTCGTGCAGGAGACCAACCGCAACCTGGCCAAACGCGAACCGAGGGAACTGGCTTTCGAAGGCATCCGCATCGAAACGGCACTCCGGTACACCGATGGAGGGCAGTGGAGGAACACGCCGCCGAGGCGCTGCGCGGGCTCAGAGCATGAAGGAAGCCGAGACGCATGTGGCGGAGCTGTTCAACAGCGCCACCACTGCGGGCACCGCGACCAAAGCCTCGCCACGGCGTGGGGTGTTCGCGTTGCCGATGCGCAATGCGCTCAGCCGGGTGTTTCTCATGCGGGTGGGCACGGTGGAGTGCGAGGTGCTCGATTCGTTGATCGCGTAGACCAATTAACCCGCGCACCCGGGCGGGGCAGGCAATGAACGGAACGGCACCTACGAGGCTGGAGACCTTGGTCGAGACCATGGATCCGGGCGTTCTCTAACCGTCCGTTGCGGAAGCCGACGCCAGCGTCGAATCAGGCACCTCTGGTTCTAGCCTCCCGGGCTTTCTCCCCGAAGGAGTTGGCTACGAAGCGCGCTGGGGCCCCGACGCGACCGAAACCATTGCGACCTTGCCCGAACGGCGCTGAACGCGCTGGAGGACATCCTCACCACCACCGCTGGTGGTGACGGGCGGATCCGGCTGGATGTGCTCGTGCATCTGAGGTGCGAGAGCCTGCAGGATTAGGCTGCCAGGGATGAGTACACCGTGCACGGTGTGCACCGAGCCGCCGGAGTGGCTGGAGTTCCGCCATATCGGTAAGGGCGGGGAAAGAAGCTGGGTGATCCGGGAGCCTCCTGCCGTGGTGCGCATATGGATGCCAATGCGACGCGGATCCAGGTGGTGCTGTTGACCGGGTTGCCGCCTGTGATTCTGCCGAAGCCTGCTGATCCGGAGCAGAAGCCGCCGCCCAATACATATCGAGATTAGCTATCGGTTCGCGGGAGCACTCTGCCCAGCGCGCGGCGCACGCCACCGCGGGAGCCGAGGTGGAACGCCAAGGCCTGTGCGACCAGTGGATGAAAGCGGGAGCCGAACCCACGTAGAATGAAAGCTCGGCAATACCTCTCGGTGCGCGGGAACCACCCGCAAGTGAGTGACCGTCAACGAAGGACATCAATTTGGGCCAGCCAGCCAACCTGAAGAAGCAAACCCGCCAGCGTATGGAACGCACGGGGGAGAGCTACACGACCGCGCGCAAGAACATCTTGGCCGGCAAGCCCGAAAGCCCCCGGGTCGCCCGCGCTGCCGCCGCACGCGACTACGCCAAGGAAGCGCGCGAAAAGGCCAAAGCGCAGGAACAGAAGGGCAAGAACGCTCCGGCTGCTTCGCCAGCTGACGAGCTGCCTGAATACCCTGCACCAAGAGATGTCATCCAGTACGATGCTGCGCTCTGGCACCGCGTATTGGTCCAAGCTGGCGTCACCAACAAGCACACCGGCGAACCGCTGAGCCAGGCATTGCTGGCTGGCCTTGCCGGCGGTATAGGCTTCATGGCTTTCACCCACGAAGGCGGCGAAGAGACTGCAGTAACCTTGGTGACCCGCCATAACCCGGAGCCCTATACCCAGAACCTGCTGGCCCGTTGCGGTGCTACGGTGACCGAACGTACCACCGGCTCAGCCGAACGCGCAGTCGAAAACATGGACGCTGCCCTGGACGCAGGCCGCACCGTGGTGGTCCGCGTGGCAATCAGCGCGCTGCCATGGATTGATGGCAACACGGTTGATGAAGCAGAGACCCTGGACCTCGTCGTGGTTGGCGAGCACAAGAAGGACCTGATGGTAGATGACGGTTCAGGTGCCCTGAACCTGATCAGCCCCAAGGAACTGGCCATCGCCCGCGCGATGCGCAAGAAGGAAAAGCACTGGCAGGCTTGGATCCCGTCTTCGCGCTCGCCGAAGGCCGAGACCCTGGCAGCCAATGCTGTCGAGGCTATTGAGGAAACCACCGCACGACTGCTGGGCACCAGCGAACTTTCCGGGGTTCCAGTGCACTTTGCCAAGAACTTCGGCATTACCGGCATGCGCACCTTGGCCACGCGACTGCGCGATACCGAGTCCAAGACCGGTTGGTCCCAGATCTTCGCAAGCCAGCAAGCGCTGGCCAACGGCTTGAACCAGCTCGCAGGTTTCTTCTCCGACACGCGTTTCAGCGGCGAAGGCGCATTGCGCGGCCTGTACTCGGACTTCCTTTCAGAAGCTGCGGAACTACCAGGACTGACAGTGCTGGCAGCCCACGTAGATGCTTACCAGCAGCTCTCCGTCCAGTGGGATGAGTTCGCGGACCTGATTGATCCAGAGACCGAGTTCGCCAAGCGCGCTGAGCACTTCGCCGTATTGGCTGACGCGATTGAGCGCATTGCCGAGGCTGAAGAGCAAGCCGCCACCGCCTTGGCCGCGACCGCCAAGAAGCTGGCATCCAAAGCAGCCAAGTAAACCTGGCTCAATATAAGCCCTGCCATCCGGTGATCTTACTCACCGGATGGCAGGGCATTGTTGTCCCGGCGTGCCAACTGCGGCCCCTTGCGTCAAAGCCAGTGCACTATCAAAAGCGGGATTATCCCGGAATCTTGATAACCTAGTTAGGTGAGTAACGAGATTGAGATCGGCCGCGGCAAGCGGGCAACTAAGGCATATTCCCTGGACGACGTAGCGATCGTACCGAATCGCCGTACCCGTGATCCGAAGGACGTATCGGTGTCCTGGCAGATCGACGCCTTCCAGTTCGACACCCCTATCCTGGGCGCGCCAATGGATTCGGTGACCTCCCCGGCTACCGCAATCGCACTGGGCAAGCTCGGCGGCCTGGGCGTACTGAACCTCGAAGGCCTGTGGACCCGCTACGAGAACCCGGAAACAGTACTGGCTGAAATCGCCGGCCTGAAGTCCGAGGCGGCAACCCGCAATGATTCCAAGATCACCGCGAAGCTGCAGGAGCTGTACGCGGCTCCAATCCAGCCAGAGCTGATCACCTCGCGCATCTCCGAGATCCGCGACTCCGGCGTTGTCGTTGCCGGCTCGCTGACCCCGCAGCGCACCCAGGAGCATTACAAGACCGTAGTTGCTGCTGGCGTCGACATCTTTGTCATCCGCGGCACCACCGTTTCGGCAGAGCACGTCTCGAAGACCACCGAACCACTGAACCTCAAGCAGTTCATCTATGAACTCGATGTCCCAGTGATCGTTGGCGGCGCAGCCGGCTACACCCCGGCCATGCACCTGATGCGCACCGGCGCAGCTGGCGTGCTGGTTGGCTTCGGTGGCGGAGCGTCCTCCACAACCCGCCGCACCCTGGGCATCCACGCACCGATGGCTACCGCCATCGCCGACGTTGCAGCTGCACGCCGCGACTACATCGAAGAGTCCGGCGGACGCTACGTCCATGTCATCGCCGACGGCGGCATGGGGAACTCCGGTGACATCGTCAAGGCCATCGCCATGGGCGCCGACGCAGTGATGCTCGGTACGGCACTGGCACGTGCCGATGAAGCACCAGGTGCTGGCTACCACTGGGGCATGGAAGCTGTACACGAGGCCAGCCCACGTGGCGATCGTGCCAAGGTCGGCACCGTTGGTTCGCTGGAGAAGGTCCTGCACGGCCCATCGCACGAGACCAACGGCACCTCGAACCTGGTTGGCGCACTGCGCCGCTCGATGGCCACCACCGGCTACTCGACCCTGAAGGAATTCCAGCGCGTAGACGTTGTGCTTTCCCCCTACGAATCCGATCGCTTCTAGAGGATCTTGATCTGGCCCCGCTCTTCTGCTGAAGGGCGGGGCCAGAGCCATTTAACCGCTCGGTCTCAACGAATGAGCAAGCAAGTTGGTTCCATAGGCGGAAAATAGGGCGACAGGGCTAATCTCACGCCCCTCGCATTTCGAGTTCTACGCTAAATAGAAGTACCGTTAGAGTGTGTTTAAAACCGCCCTGAAGCTCAAATGGATCGGCGCCCTCTTTGCTGCGCTAGCTATCGCCACCGGATTCGTTCTGTTATCCGGTTGGCAGTTTGGCGCCTCCGAATCCGAGCCGCCGGTCAAGATCGATCAGACCGAGAAGCCGGTTGCGCTCATTGAGCATCAGGAAGTCGGCAAGGAACTGCTTGGCACCAAGGCAGACCAGATCATCACCATGGAAGGCGAATTCGTCCCCGGCACAGATCAACTGATTGCGCCGCGCCTGAATGGTGATCAGCGTGGTGTCTGGGTCCTGACCGAGTTCAAGGTCGAGGGCGCGGCCCAGCACGCCGGCATTGCCGTCGTGCGCGGCTGGCAGTCCGAAGCGACCAAGCCGGAACCGGCACCGGAAGGCGAACTGGAAATTACCGGACGCTTGCTGCCAAGCGAAGGCCCGGAATTCCGCGAGGACCTGCGCAGCGCAACCCTGCCAACTGTTGCCTCAGCACAGCTGGCGAACATCTGGGATTCGGTCCTCTTTGAAGGATTTGTCACGGCCCACGAAATCACCACCGCCAAGGGCGAGGCCGTAGCGCAGCCGGGCCTTGACACCGTAAATGTCGGTCCGCAGCCGCAGGAAGCGCAGATCAACTGGCTGAACGTCTTCTACGGCCTGGAATGGGTCCTCTTCGCAGGCTTCGCCATCTTCCTCTGGTACCGCATGGTGCGCGATGATTACCAGCGGGATCTCGAAGAGATTGCCGAGCGAGCTGCCGAAACGCATCTCAAGGGTGGCAATGTCACCCAGGCTGAAAACAACAACGAATAGCATTTCACGCACACCGCACTTCTTACCGAACTCGGAAGGAATCACTAACGATGTCCAGCACCACCCCGGCACCGAAGCCCCGGAAATTCGGCGGCACCCCTAAGCAGATCCGTGCAGCCGCATCCTTCTACAAGGTCTTCGCCTACATCACCGGCGTGATGCTGTTGCTGCTCGTGCTGGAAATGATCTTCAAGTACTTCTGGTCCCTGGAACTGTTCGTGGGTGGCTCCTTGGTGGATGGCACCGCCAACGCCATCGGCATGTACAACCGGGCCGAGGTAGCCGGGGGACTGAATCTCTCGCTGGGTATCCTGATCGCCCACGGCTGGCTGTATGTGGTGTACCTGTTTGCCGACTTCCGCCTCTGGACCTTGATGCGCTGGCCTTTCATGCGCTTCATTACCATCGCGCTCGGTGGCGTTGTCCCATTCCTTTCCTTCTGGACCGAAGCCAAGGTGCACGCGGAAGTAGACCGCGAGCTGGCGGCTCATCCGAAGGCAGCCAAGCGCTACTGACACGCAGCTGCATTACTTTGCAGAGGGCAGATCTGTTCATCAAGAATGAACTGATCTGCCCTTTGCTTTTGCCAATAATCCACTAGGTGACGCTGATGACATCACCTTGGCTGTTTCGCGCGCAGTGAACCGCGTAGACTGTAACGGTGACTACTGCTCCCCTCAATCCAGAACATAAGCCGGTTCTGGTCGTCGACTACGGGGCCCAATACGCGCAGCTCATCGCTCGCCGCGTACGTGAGGCCCGTGTGTACTCGGAGATCGTTCCGCACACCCTGTCCACCGAAGCCATCTTGGCCAAGAACCCTGCAGCGATCATCCTTTCCGGTGGTCCTTCCAGCGTTTACGCCGATGGCGCCCCTTCCGTCGGGGCTGACCTGTTTGAAGCCGGCGTGCCGGTCTTGGGCATCTGCTACGGCTTCCAGGCCATGGCTAACGCCCTGGGCGGTACCGTGTCGGAAACCGGCCTGCGCGAGTACGGCCGTACCGCAACCATCTTCGAGGGCGAAGCCCGCTCCATCCTGGCAGGCGCCGCACAGGCCCCTACCGTCTGGATGAGCCACGGCGACTCTGTCTCCAAGGCCCCAGAGGGCTTCGAAGTGCTGGCCACCACTGCTGGTGCTCCGGTTGCCGCTTTCGCAAATGAAGCAAAGCGCCTGTACGGCGTGCAGTGGCACCCAGAGGTGAAGCACTGCGAGTTCGGCCAGGATGTCCTGGAGAACTTCCTGTACAACGGTGCTGGCCTGAAGGGCGACTGGACCGCTGACAACATCGCTGACGAGCAGATCGAGCGCATCCGCGCCCAGGTCGGCACCGGCAAGGCCATCTGCGGCCTGTCCGGCGGTGTGGACTCCGCTGTTGCAGCTGCCCTGGTGCAGCGCGCCATCGGCGACCAGCTCACCTGCGTGTTCGTCAACCACGGCTTGCTGCGCGAAGGCGAAGCCGAGCAGGTTGAGAAGGACTTCGTAGCTTCCACCGGCGCCAAGCTGTACATTGCCGACGAGCGCGAACGCTTCCTGACTGCTCTGGACGGTGTCACCGACCCGGAGACCAAGCGCAAGATCATTGGCCGCGAATTCATTCGCGCCTTCGAAGCAGCAGAGGCAGCGATCATCGCCGAAGCCGCTTCCGAGGGCGAGCCAGTGAAGTTCCTGGTCCAGGGCACCCTGTACCCGGACATCGTCGAGTCCGGCGGCGGCGAAGGCACCTCCAACATCAAGAGCCACCACAACGTGGGCGGCCTGCCAGAGGACCTGGACTTCGAACTCGTTGAGCCACTGCGCACCTTGTTCAAGGATGAAGTGCGTGCTGTAGGCCGCGAGCTCGGCTTGCCCGAGGAAATCGTTGGCCGACAGCCATTCCCTGGCCCAGGCCTGGGCATCCGCATCATCGGTGCGGTCAACGAAGAGCGCCTGTCCATCCTGCGCAAGGCTGACGCGATTGCTCGCGCCGAGCTGACCGCTGCAGGCCTGGATGACGAGGTTTGGCAGATGCCGGTAGTGCTGCTCGCTGACGTGCGCTCGGTAGGCGTGCAGGGCGATCACCGCACCTACGGCCACCCGATCGTGCTGCGTCCGGTATCCTCCGAGGATGCCATGACCGCCGACTGGTCGCACCTGCCATACGATCTGCTCTCGAAGATCTCCAACCGCATCACCAACGAGGTAGATGGGGTGAACCGCGTGGTGCTGGACGTTACGTCCAAGCCACCTGGAACCATCGAGTGGGAGTAAAACCCCAAGACTGCTAATTCACTTCGCACTGGCGAGTGAATGGGAAGCGGATCCGGTACGCCGGTTCCGCTTCTCGCAGTTAAAACGTGTTTCGCACACCGGTTCTGCACGGTGCGTGCACTACGTTAGAAAGAGGCGTATCTGCACCTGTGGTGCGCCCGAATGTGGTCGGTTCAGTGAAGGGAATGACTGTCGTGACTAGTGGACAGAATGCTGCCGCCGAGCGTGTAGCTGCCTGGGTAAAATCCCTGGGGCAGAGTGCCGGGGCGGATACGACCCTGCGATTTGCTCCGTCGACCTCCAATAGCATCGACATAACCCATGCTAATCCATCGGGATTGGCCCAGTTCCTTGCCGGACGGCGTACCCGCCTGTCCACGCTGCTGCATGATGCGGACCAGTACGCCACCGCGCGTCGCACCGCCCGTGCACTGTCGGCCAAGATCAGCGAACTGTGGGAAGAACGCGGCATCGACGTCGGCTACCTGGCCGCCGGTGTCGCCAATTGGCGTGCCGTCCATGAAGGCAAGAGCGAGCCCGTCTCGGCTCCCATCATGCTCGGACGCATCACGCTGACCAAGCATGTGGATGCCGATGACTATGATCTGCAGCTGGTTGGCCGCGCCACCGTATCCCCAGCCTTCGTGCGCCAGTTCGAAGCTGACCACAACGCCAAGGTCGACTTAGCGGCAGTGGACGCCGAGGCGTACTCCATCGCCCGCTTCGATCCGGCCCGAGGCATGGACGCCCTGCGCCACCAGATGGCCGAGGTCCCCGGAGTGGTAGTAGGCCACCGCCTGTTGCTCTCCACCTTCTCCGAGCTGATGGACCCAGCCGACCCGGCCAAGCTCAATGGCTCCCACCCGGTCATCGAGGCCTTGATCCGTCACGACTCCGCTGAAAAGCAGGCTGGCAACAGCCAAAGCAGCAAGACCTCCGAGGCACTGGCCAACCTGGTAGCTTCCAAACCGGGCGCCACCAAGGCCGACGGCTCAAAGCCGGAAGAAGCCAAGGACGATTCTGCTGCTGAAAAGAAGCAGGACGAAGAGCAGCCTGAAACGCAGGCCGCAGAGGCCAAGGGCCATGAAGGTACCGGCTCCCGCCTGAGCCGCGTGAAGAACATCCTCAAGGAAACCGCGCGCTCGCGTAAGCAAAGCCTTGCTTCCGAAGAATCTTCTGCCCGCAAGGTCCACACCGGCACCACCACCATTGCCAAGTCTTCTGATGACCGCGATCCGGAAGATGAGCTGTTCTTGCTGGACGCGGATGAATCCCAGTCCAAGATGCTTGACTACATCGCCGCCGGTGAATCCGTAGCCATCAATGCCGCCGCCGGTACCGGTGCTACGCAGACCGCGCTGAACGCAGCCGCGCTGCTGGCCGCCCAGGGCAAGCGCGTCCTGGTGGTAGCGGAACAGCGCTCCGCCGCCGAAGAATTCGTGACACGCTTCAACGAGCACCTGGATGCAGGCAGCATGCTGCTGGAACCAAACGAGGATCCAGAAGCGCTGCGCGCCATGATGACCAAGGCGATCCTGCGCAACGAACGCGCTGAAGAACCGCAGCTGGGCTCCATGTTCAAGCGCCTGCGCGAATCCCGCCACGCACTGCACGAGCACGTGAAGTCGCTGCACTCGGTACGCAGCCGTTGGGGTTGCTCGCCATACCAGGCAATGCAGGAGCTGGCACGCCTCTCCGCACTGGAACCAGCGCCATCCACTACCGTGCGCCTGAAGCGTTCGGTGCTGGACTCCATGGGCCAGCGCGGACATGTTGCCGCACAGCTCAAGCGCGCAGCCCAGCTTGGTGCGTTCTCCAAGCTGCACACCACCAGCCCATGGCATGGTGCGCCGCTGCGCAACACCGAAGCCACCGAAAAGGCCTTGAATCTGGCAAGCGGCCTGGGCCGCGACCTGCCAATCCTGCATGATCACATGTTGCAGATTGCCGAGCGTTCGCAGATCCGCCTGGAAGAAAGCTACGACAAATGGGGAGACCAGCTGCAGTTGCTGGTCGCCGTCCGCGGCTCGCTGGACAAATTCGAGGCCGACATCTTCGAGGGCGACATCGATGATTTGATCGCCGCTACCGCAACCAGCGCATGGCGCCGTGAACACGGCGTTGAGATGGGCTCAATTGTCCGTTCCCGCCTGCGCAAAATTGCCAAGGAATACGTCCGTCCAGGCATGCACGTAGCTGACCTGCAGTCCGCTCTGCAGGCCGTGTCGGTCCAGCGCGATGCTTGGCGTGCCATCGCCACCAGCCAGCGAAACCCGCAGGTCCCAGGCGGCCTGCTGGATGTTGAAGCCGGCTACCATGACGCCGGAGCCCGCATCGACAAGCTGGCTGAAGTGCTGCCGTCCTCCTTGGGCTCGCGCCTGCGTGAAATGCCCATCAAGGAACTGCTCTCGGTGATTGCCGCGCTGGTCGAACGCCGCGAGGACCTGGGCGAACTGCCAGAGCGCACGTTGATCTCCGAGCAGCTCGCCGAAGCTGGGCTGGGCGACTTGCTCGATGACTTTGCCGAACGCGAGATCGATGCTGACCAGGTAGACAGCGAATTGGAGCTTGCCTGGTGGCAGTCCGTGCTGGATGCCATGATCTCCGGTGATGACTTCCTGGCCATGAACGACGGTTCCAAGCTGGAGAAGATCGAGGCTGATTACCGCCTGGCTGACGGCGCGCACATCGCCGCCGGTCCGAAGCGCATCCGCTGGGCGCTGACTCGCAATTGGAAGGCCGCGCTGGCTGACCACCGTGCCGGCTCCCGCGCGCTGCGCGAAATGCTCAAGGGCGGAACCCCGAGCATTGCCGGGCTGCTGGATCTTGGCGCACCGCTGGCCAATTCGCTGACCCCGGTCATCGTCTCGGCTCCGCTGCTGCTGGGCAGCGCCCTGCCGGAGGACACGAAGTTCGATGCTGTCATCCTGCTGGAAGCCAACTACCTGACCCTGCGTGAAGTCCTGGATGCGATCCGCCGCTCCGACCAGGTCATTGCCATCGGTGATGAAATGCTCGGCGGTCCAAAGCGCTTCGAGGTCTCCGTGGACCCGACCGCACGTGTTCGCGAGCAGGGCGTGGACCGTTCCGCGCTGGAAGCCTTGAACAAGGTCCTGGTGACCGGTTCGCTGTCCACCGTGTACCGCGGCATTGACGAAGGTCTGGTGGAACAGCTGTCCACCACGTACTACGATTCAGCACTCTCGCGCCTGCCAATGGCGGTGAACCTCACCGGCAACTCTTCGCTGCTGCGCGGCGAATACGTGCCGGATGCCACCGGCTCGCTGTCCAGCAGCGAAGACGGCGTGCAGACCACCGCCGCAGAAGTGGCGCGCGTGGTGGACCTGGTCTTCGCGCACTTCAAGAACCACGGCGGCGAATCGCTGGCAGTCATTGCCTCGAACCGCAGCCATGCCTCGGCCATCGCCGAAGCGATCCGTGTCCAGCTGCCAAACCACAAGTACGCGATGGAGCACCTGCGTTCCAAGCGCGAGCCATTCGTGGTGACCACCATGGACCGGCTGATCGGATTGCGCCGGGACTCGGTAATCTTCGCCTGGGGCTACGGGCGTACTCCGCACGGCAAGACCCTGCACGAATTCGGTGCACTGTCCCGCGAGGGCGGCGAGCAGCTGTTCGTCGCCGCGATGACCCGATCGCGTACCCGCATGACCTTGGTCTCCAGCCTGTTGCCGGAAGACGTGGACCTGAACCGCGTCTACCGTGGTGCCCGCCAGTTCTTCGAACTGTTCGGACGCGTGCAGGCCGGGGATTCCGGAGTCAGCTCGATGCGCAACCCGCGCTTCGATCCATTGGTCTCGGATCTGGCCCGCCGCCTGCGCGAAAGCGGTGCCATTGTTTCCGAGGACTACCGCGGGGTGCTGGACCTGTCGGCCCACGCCTACGACTCTGCGCACAGCGGCATCCGCCCATTGGCCGTGGTCTACGACGGAACCGAGCACTATGCCGGCCTGACCGTGCGTGAACGCAGCCGCCTGCGCCCGGAATTCTTCGAGAAGCACGGCTGGCGCTATGTTCCGCTGTGGACCATCGACGTCTTCACCGATCCGGGTGCGGTCACCGATCGCCTGGCCCATGCACTGGGACTGAAAAAGCCCGCGGCCCCAGCCCAGGCTTCAGCCCGTGCCGGTGTGGCCGCCGCTCGACCGGTGTCGGCCCGCGAAGTCACCACCGAGGCGGAAGCGCCGAAGGAAAAGTCGAAACTGCTGAAGTCTGCCAAGGCGCGTCTGGAACCCAAGGCCGAGACCAAGCAGGAAGTGCCAGCTGCTGACAGCGGTGCCAAGGCTGAAGTAGCCGAAGCACCTGCAAAGGACAGTGCGGATAAGCCGCTGACTCCAGCCCCTGTACCGGCTACCAGCAAGATAGATGATCCGGAGCCAAGGAAGTAATGACTTCTGAGCAAGAACCAACGCGCGGCCGCCGCAAGCGGCCGCGCGTTGTCGCACCCCCGCAGCATCTGACTGCTCGCGTTGAACTCACCGGCAGCTACGCGCCTGTGCCGCATTCAGAATCCGTGGACCGGGCACTGGCCGGCCCCCAGCCCGCCGAGACTTCCGCTGAAGCGATGGCATCTCGCGCCAAAAAGCTGGCCGCCGATCCACTTTCCGAATTGCTGGCCAAAGACCAGGACCCGAGAAACTGGGGCGACGCCAAGGAAGACCTGGCTGAAATGATGAAGCGCGAGAAGCCGCCGCACTGGGGCTGAACTCCTAATTCACCAAGATGGCTGAAACCTTGCCACGCGATACAGCCCCGGCCAGATCATCCGAGAGGCTGCTGGCAGCCGCCACGACCACAATTCCCTCACCAGTCGGGGCCGCGCTGCTGAGCATGCCAAATTCGGAACCGGTGGCATTATCCGGAACCCAGAGCACCGGCACCGCCTTGGCAATGGTCTGTGAGCTGATTTCCTTTTCAAAGCCATCTCCGGTGGTCAATACGATATCCACCAGCTGCCCTGGATGAAGCAGCGTCACCGTGGCCGGGTCGCTCAAACGCAAGGGAACGGCCACGGTGCCTTCCGGGGAACCGGTCAAAAGTTGCGGCCCCACCAAGGAATAGTCGCGCAACACCGTTCCGGCATTTAGCGCCACGGCAGCTCGTTGCCCCGATATCGCATCAATGCTTTCAAAGACTTCAACATCTTGCGGGTCAAGCCGCACCGTTTGAACCGTCAGCTGGTTGGCGGATATTCGGGACCCAGCAGGAATATCACTGAGCGCCACCACGACCTCGCGCTGGGCTAATTGCCCGGAGGAAAACACATTGAGCACACCCGCCAAGGCCAACAGCGCGCAGGCGATGGCCAGGGGCTTCCGGTAGCGGCGCAACAGCTCATTGCGGTTGCGCACCGGTCTGATCTTCGGTTTGGGAATCACCGGAGGTCGGGAGGCAGCTTGGGGTCTGAAGAGGAAGCTCATAATCCCATGCAACCTTCAGGTCCGGGGCCCCATCGCACGCTGCCCGCGAGCTGTGGGTAAATCAGATGATTTGATGCACCTGCTGCGGGGTGAACACCAAGTCCACTGGCTGGTCATGCTCATCGATCTGGAAGGCGCCGGCCGGAACGTACTCATGCTCATAAACTACGGCCGCTACACGTACCGGGGCATCTTCGATCAAGGGCAGGAAGCGATCGTAGTAGCCACCGCCCTGGCCCAAGCGCAGCCCGTTTGAATCGATAGACAGCGCAGGCATGATCAACGTATTGATCTCGTCAAATAGCTCTGTGCCCATCCGTTCGCCCACTGGCTCCATCACCGGGGCCAAGGTGCTCGGCTGGAATTCCATGCCGGGGGAGTACTCAACCCACGACAGCGCATACTCCGGTTCGCACACCGGTAGGTAGACTTCAATGCCTTCCTTGACCAAGGCATCCAAGAGCGCCTCGGTGGATGGTTCATCCGGACCCGAGCAGTAGGCCGCGACCTTCTGGACGACTCCGGTGCTCTGGCTCAGGTAGCCAATCACCGTATGCGCCAATTCGAGGCCGAGCTGCTCGCGCTTGCTCGGATCAAGTGCCCTGCGCCAGGTGCGGACAGCGGCACGCGCGGCCTTCTTGCCGGAGCCAGGATTCTGATCAGCAGTGGGATTCATGCCTACAGCTTACGTGCAAGAAACGAAACGCTGACCGCCTGCGCTGTTACCTACTGCGAGCATGACGAAGTAATACGATGTGCACATGTTCTTCTCTCGTCGGGCAAAGCACCTGGTTCCGGATCTGGCCTCGGAACGGCTGTTGTTGCGCCAGCTGACCGCCCGTGACGAAGCCGAATGGATCAATCTGCGCTACGCCAATTCCAAATGGCTCAAGCCATGGGATCCCACCAGTCCCTTGGGCCCGCCAGAAGCTATGACCTTCCGCGAGATGCTCAGGGCCAAGGACGAATCAGCCGTTGACGGCAGCGGATTCTCCTGGGCGTTGGCTCTTCCCCAGCTGCACAAAGGGCGCCCGCCGCTGATCGGGCAGGTTTCCGTGTCGTCGGTGCAATATGGTGCCGCGCGCACAGCGTCCATCGGCTACTGGCTGGATCGCAACCATGCCGGCTTTGGCCTGATGCCTGAAGCGTGCGCCTTGGTCATTGACCATTGCTTTGAGCAGCTGCAGCTGCATCGGCTGGAAATCAATATCCGTCCGGAGAACGCAGCCAGCCTGCGCGTAGTGGACAAGCTCGGTTTCCGTGATGAGGGGCTGCGCAAAGGCTATCTGCACATCGATGGGCAGTGGCGGGATCACCGCACCTTTGCGTTGACCCGCGAAGAGGCGGAAACTACGCTGCTCGAACGCATCTACGAATACTGACGCGAATTCCGGGACATTTCGATCAATCAAGCTCTGATATGAGAGAACTGCATTGAAAACTTGCAGACACGCCAAGGGATGTGCGTGAGCGCGCACCCAAGGTTGCATAGTGTTGATTCGAAGGAACCATATTTAGTTCCACAAGGATTTGACCGACTCAATCGGTGATGGAGGACCCACATGGCTGGCACGTCACAGAGCGCTTCGCAGGAAAGTGCTGCGACCAAACTCAAGATTCGTGTGCGCTATGGCCGGTTGTCCGTCGCGCTCGTCGGTGCCTTGGCTGTCATCGCGACCGTCTTCGGTCTCGTCTTGGCTCCTTTCACTGCCCTGACTTTCGGCACCGTGGGCCTGTTCGCACTGATTGCTGTCGCATCCTTCGCCACTCTGCGTGGCTTGGCTGTTCGCGACCGCAACCGCAAGCTGCTTGAGCATCTCGAAGCCACCCGGCAGAAGGCACTGCAGACCCCGGCCTTTGACGATGCAGCTAACCAGGTCATCTCGCGCAAGCATGAGAATGACGAGGTCTTCGATGCTCGTCCGGGTTCTTCCCGCCGCGCTCCAGCCATCACGGCTGAGGAGCTGCGAGCCGAAGCGCTGCGCGTGGCGCACGGCCACGGCGGCGTGAAGCAGCCAGTCACTTGGGAACCAACTCACGTGCCCAAGCCGACCTACGTGGAAGCCAGTGAGCGCATCGCCAAGACCGCGGAGTTGGCAGCTGAACAGGGTGCCAAGCGTACCCACAAGCCTGCATTGCCGGTGGAGGAGCCACTGCGCCCTAGCAAGCAGATCAGCCTGAAGGCATCGGAAGATGCAAAGCGCCTGGCCACCGAAGTTTCGGCCGAAGAGCGTGCAGCTGTCGCTTCGGTAGTTGCCAAGCGTACCGAGAGCGCACCAGCAGCCAAGGAAACCGTTGCAGCGGTGACTGCCGCTCCAGAAGTGGCACCAGTGGCTGCCGCAGGCACCAAGCCTCGCCTGAACCTGGATGCGGTCATGCAGCGCCGCCGCGCATAAGAATTCCAAGCACAAAGACTTGTGGCCCGGACCTCGTGAAGAAGTCCGGGCCACAAGTCGCTTAAGCGCTTCTAGCTGATCATGTCATCGAATGGCAGCGGACCGCGGTTGCCCCGGTGGTGCGCGAACACCAGGGTGGTTTCGGTATGCCCCACCGACTCGTCGGTAGCCAGGTTGTCCAGCACCCAGTCACGCAGCGCATCGGTGGAACCGACCGCGATATGCAGCAGGTAATCGGTGCCGCCGGAAACATGGAACATGGACAGCACCTCGGGCAGCTGCGGGATGCGTTCCACGAAAGCGTCAATCTTCTCGCGGTCGTGGGCGCGCAGCTTGACCGAGATCAGTGCCTGCACGGTTCGGCCGACAGCTCCCAGTGAAACCTCGGCGTGGTAGCCGGTGAGGATGCCGCGCTCGACCAGCGAACGGGTGCGCAGCAGGGCGGTGGATGGAGCGATGCCCGCGCGCTGTGCGAGGGTCGCATTGGAGATACGCGCATTCGCGACCAATTCGTCGATGATGATTCGATCGATTTCGTCCAGATCGACGTTTGATGAAAGCTCTGATTGCTGGGCCATAAGAATATTTCATCATATTCGCGAGGTATCAGTGGGATCTTTGGCAGAAAAATCGGCGTATGCCGTCCGCGTACGAGTAAATAATCGGTGAACAAACGGATATATTGGGGATATGACACGTCGTTCTGAGCACACCGGTGAATCCTTCGATACCAGGCTGGCGGCCTATTGCTTGGTGGAACATGAAGGAAAGGTACTGCTTACGCTCTGGGATATGCGTCATCGCGATCCACGCTTCACCCCGCGCTGGTCCCTTCCCGGTGGCGGCATCGACCTGGGAGAGCCTATCGAGGAAGGCGCCCGCCGTGAAGTCTATGAAGAGACCGGCTACGCGGTTGGCGAGCTGGCGCTCCTGGACGTGAGCACGGGAGTCATTCCTGGCTCCAAGCGCTACTCGGGCGAAGGGCATGCCATGCAGACGGTGGCTGTCACCTATCGCGCCAAGCTGACCGGGGGAGAACTGCGCCATGAAGTCAACGGTTCTACCAGCCAGGCCGCCTGGTTCACCCGCGAGGAGATTGCCAAGTTGAACTGCATTGAACGCGTTGAGAGCATTTTGCGACTGACCGCACCAGGCAAGTAGCGACGGATCGCCGCTGGCCTGCCCTAGAATCAATAGGGACATGAACTTGCGAAATACCATCACCGTTGGCGCGCTCAGCGCAACCCTGCTGCTAACCCTGTCTGCTTGCACCGAAGAGGCAACGCCAGCAGCCGAGCCAAGCAAGGACATCACCTTGCAGATTGCTGCCGGTTCCCAGCCGGCAGACCAGGCCTTGGCCCATGTCTACGCCAACGCGCTGAAAGCTGAAGGCTACAAGGTGTCGTTGAACAAGCCCGCCGCTGATCCTTACCAGCAGGTTGTCGAAGGAAAAGCTGATTTGGCTATAGACCAAGCGGCCAAGGCGCTGCCCCTGGTTGCTGATCCGGGGGCTATCACCGGTGAAGATCAACTGCTGAGCGCCGAGGAATCCAAGAGCCTGCGCAGCGCCATCAACGACGCTGAGGGCAAGGTTTCTGCCTTGGAGCTCAGTGCAGCTGATGCCGGAAAGGTCTTGGTCATGAGCCAGGCCCAGGCAACCTTGCACAAGGTCGATTCGGTGGAAACCCTGATCGCTGCTTGCGCCGATCTGACGATCATCAGCGAAGAAACCAACGCGGCCTCCTTGAAGGCATCATTGAAGGATGCTGGCTGCGAGAAGCCGAAGGTCTTGGCAGAAGAACCAGCGAAATTGGCCAGCAAGCTGCGCGCCTCGGTGGACAGCGCGGTGGCGCTCGGCTCTGGAGATGCCGTCATCTCCGATGAAGGCTTCTACAGCATTCCGGGAAGCGCCGCCTTCTTCAACGCCGAGCAATACATGGTACTGGCCAACGGCGATGTGGATGGCAAGGCCCGGGCAGAACTGGACAAGATCACCGGAGAATTCTCGCAGCAGTCCCTCGTGGACCTGAACCGGATGGTCAGCCAGTCCGACGGACTGAGCCCAGAGCAAGCGGCTACCCGTTGGGAATGGATCATCGAAGAGTAGGCCCCGGCCAGCTCTCCCAAGATTTCGACCGCTGGTCATAGCGGTCGAGTAATAAGGTGTGTCGAACGCACCTGACGTGAGAAAGTGTAACCATGGCAGAATTCAAACAATCAACGAAACTGCACAACGTCCTCTACGACATCCGCGGCCCGCTGCTTGAGCACGCCACGCGCATGGAGTCCGAAGGACACCGCATCCTGAAGCTGAACATCGGCAATCCCGCGCCGTTCGGATTCGAGGCGCCTGACGCGGTGCTCGTTGATATGATTCGCAACCTGCCTAACGCCCAAGGCTACTCGGACTCCCGCGGCATTCTCTCGGCGCGTACCGCCGTCTCGCAGTACTACCAGACCCGCGGCATCCAGACCATTGGCGTGGATGACGTCTACCTGGGCAACGGTGTCTCCGAGCTGATCACCCTCTCGCTGAATGCGCTGCTGAACAATGGCGACGAGATCCTGATTCCCGCCCCTGACTACCCGCTGTGGACTGCCTCGGTTTCGCTGGCTGGCGGCACCCCGGTGCACTACCTGAATACCGAGGAAGAAGGCTGGCTTCCAGATCTTCAGGACATGGAAGCGAAGATCACCGATCGCACCAAGGGCATCGTGATCATCAACCCGAACAACCCGACCGGTGCGGTGTACCCGAAGGAAACCCTGGAGGGGATCCTCGAGCTGGCGCGCAAGCACAACCTGATTGTTTTCTCGGACGAGATCTACGAAAAGATCCTCTACGATGACGCCGTGCACATCAACACCGCTTCGTTGGCAGATGACGTGCTGATCCTGACCTTCTCCGGCCTGTCCAAGGCCTATCGCGTGTGCGGTTTCCGTGCCGGCTGGATGGCGATTTCCGGTCCCAAGCACCAGGCCGGCGATTACATCGAGGGCATCAACCTGCTGACCAACATGCGCCTGTGCGCCAATGTGCCGGCGCAGCACGCAATCCAGACCGCCTTGGGCGGCTACCAGTCGATCAATGACTTGATCCTGCCTGGCGGACGCCTGCTCGAACAGCGCGATGCGGCCTACAATTTGCTCAGCGCGATTCCTGGGGTGAGCGTGCAGAAGGCCAAGGGTGCGCTCTACATGTTCCCGAAGCTGGATCCCGAGGTCTACCCGATCCACAACGATGAGACCTTCGCCCTTGAACTGCTCAAGGCGCAGAAGATCCTGATCTCCCAGGGCACCGCATTCAATTGGGTCCGTCCGGATCACTTCCGTTTGGTCACCTTGCCCAACGTGCGCGACCTGACTGATGCTGTTGGACGCATCGGACAGTTCCTGGAGGATTGGCGCGCTCGCGCGTAACTTGCCTTGAACCGCCACCGGCCCGGAATCACTCCTGTGATTCTGGGCCGGTTGTGCTTCAGGGTGATTGCTTTGGAATACAGTTCCCTGCCCAGCTGCGCCAACGCGTGAATGCGACTCCGACAAGTCCGTTGCCATGGTCATTGCCGTAGATCGAGTGTTGGCACCTGCAGGTCTGGACGCGCATGAATGGTTCGGCCGGGCTGCCCGCTGGCCGGAGCTTTCCCCGGGACTCGGCAGCCTAGAGCGTAGAGCTGTGGTTGGGGCATCTTCCGATGGCGAATCCCTCTTCTCACGGGGCCTGCGATGACAGTAGGCTGACAACAACGAATGGCATTACTTCGACACTCGCCCGAGGAGTTTTTGATGAGCGCTTATCCTGCCAGCCTGATAGAAGCGCTACGTGCAGAACCAGGCCTGAAGCTTTCAGCGCGCGCCACCAAGGATGCTGATTGGTGGCCCGAGGATGCCCCACAGGATAAGAAGGCCGCCGGGAATCGCATGGAGGAGCTGGCGCCACTGCTCTCGGATCTGCAGGAGCGGCTCTTTGCCGCATCGGTATCTGGCGGACAAGCGCCGGCAGTCCTGCTTATCCTGCAGGGAATGGATACGGCCGGCAAAGGCGGGATTGTCCGCCACGTCCTGGGCATGCTCGATCCGCAGGGCGTCGAGCACCATGCCTTCAAGGCGCCAACCAAGGAAGAGGCGGCCCATGATTTCCTGTGGCGCATTACCAGGCAATTGCCTGCTGGGGGATTAGTGGGAGTCTTCGACCGCTCCCACTATGAAGACGTGCTGGTCGCCAAGGTGAAGGGATTCGCCACCCCGGATGCGGTCGAGTCCCGCTATGGGAAAATTGTCGATTTCGAGAAGCAGCTGATCGAGCAGGGCATCCACCCGATCAAGGTGATGCTCCACATCAGCCGCGAAGAACAATACGAGCGCCTCTCGGAACGCCTGGACCGTGCCGACAAGCATTGGAAGTACTCGCCGGGAGATGTGGATGATCGCCTGCTGTGGGATGGCTTCCAGGCCGCCTACGAGGTGGCGATCAACCGCACCGACAACCAGAGCGCACCATGGCATATCGTTCCGGCCGACCAGAAGTGGAAGGCCCGCTTGTGCGTCGCCGAGCTGCTGCTGGACACCCTGGAACGCGTTGCTCCGGACTGGCCTGTTGCCACCTTCGATGTGAAGCGGGAGAAGGCGCGGCTGGAGGCCGCGAAGTAGATCTCAGCTAGGCCTGGCTACTGGCCGGCAGCCTGCTCGTGGTTGGCGCGGGCCTGCTCCAAGCGCTGCGATACACCGTTGAGCCAGTTCTCGCAGTGGGCTGCCAGTGCTTCGCCGCGCTCCCACAACGCCAGCGAGGCTTCCAACGCAACGCCACCGGTTTCGAGCTGGTTGACGACGGTCAGCAGTTCTTCGCGAGCCTGCTCGTAGGATAGCTTGGCAATGTCTTCAGGGATCTGTGCAGTCATGATTACTCCAGGTTGGTATTCGACGTGATTAATTTGCGTTCTCGCCGGCAGGGACGGATTCAAGGGTTCGTGCAACCAGCTGCCCGCAAGCCACGCGGATGAACAACTTGCTGTCTGCTGGCGCCTGGGCGGCCTCGCGCACGATGCTTCCGTCTTCCAGCTGGGTGACCGAATAGCCGCGGTCCAGGGTCTGCTGCGGGGAGAGGGCACGCATCTGGTTCTTCAGATGATTGATCTCATCGCTGGCGCGCATTACGCGGTGGCGCAGCAGATCCGTGGAACGCTGCTTCCAGCGTTCCAGGTCTTCGGCTCGGGAAGTGACCATCACCTGCGGGTTGGCCAGCACCGGTCGTTCGCGCACCGAGGCGAGCAGCTGGGCTTCGCGCTGCAGCAGATTGTTGATGGAACGGTCCAAGCGGCTGCGGGCGATTTCCAAGCCGGCGAATTCTTCATGCAGATCCGGGACAATCCGCTTGGCCGCATCGGTAGGGGTCGAAGCGCGAAGGTCGGCCACGTCATCCAGGATAGGGCGGTCCGCTTCGTGGCCAATGGCCGAGACCACCGGCGTCGTAGCGGAGAAGACCGCACGCACCAGATCCTCGTTCGAGAAGGGCAGTAGGTCTTCCAGCGCGCCGCCGCCGCGGGCGATGACGATAACGTCGATTTCCGGGTCCGCGTCCAGCTGCTGCAGGGCGGCGATGACCTGGTTGGCGGCATCCATACCCTGCACGGCGGTGTTGATGACCTTGAACTGCACCGATGGCCAGCGCAGGCTGGCATTGCGCAGCACGTCCTTCTCCGCATCCGAATCACGCCCGGTAATCAGGCCGATGCGGTTGGGAAGAACCGGCAGCGGGCGCTTGCGCTCGGGGGCGAAGAGGCCTTCTGCTCCCAGCGCTTGGCGCAGGCGTTCCAGACGCACCAGCAGCTCACCCAAGCCAACCGGGCGCAGGTCCGTGGCATTCAAGGAAAGCCGGCCGGTCTTGGCGTAGAAGCTCGGCTTCACCTGGGCCACCACGCGCGAGCCCACCTGCGGGGTGGAATCCAGCTTGCGCATCGTCGAGGCCCAAATGGTCACCGAGAAAGAGAAGTCCGCATCGACATCGCGCAGGGTGAGGTAGGCGTGCCCGTTGCGCACATTGGCTTCAAGCAGCTGGCCTTCAACCCAAACTACCGGAGAGTTCTCAATATGGATTTTCAGCTTCTCCGAGAGCAGCCGCAGCGGCCAAGGATTGTCCGCGGTGGTCTGCCCGGCGGTCGCCGGCAAACTGGCGGGGGCTTGGGGATCCATCGGGGCCGCTCCTTGGAAAGTCGAATCTCTGGTGCATCTGTGAGACTACCGCATGGCACCGACGGCTGGCCGGATCCCCGGGGGCAGGGGACGGGCCACGGCAGGTGGAGCGCAGGTATCGCAATGGGCGATTTTCATACTCGATTGGCCCCGCAAGACCCGGGGAAACGGGATTTTCCAACGATTGGGACAAGCCTGCGTGCGGGCATTGCAAGGGGCAATGTGCGGGTGGACACTATTGAGCATTGGGGAAACACTTCAGAAGGATGCAGGGCCATGCTTGGGGCATTGGAGAATAAGAATATTGCACGTTCGGGGTGGACCTGGGTGGCAGCGCTCAGCCTGCTGGCCGGTTCCATCCCGCTCTCCGCCGCGGCCTCGATGCCCGCGGTGCCGGTCGCGGCGGTGCCGGCCGCAACGGTGTCGATTGCCAGCGCCATATCCATCGACTTGCCGGTCCGCGTGCGCACCACGGCGAACCTGAATATGCGCACCGGCGCCTCGAGCGGGTACCGGATCCTGGTGCAGATACCCACGGGAACCTCGGTTCCGGTATCCGGGCGTGCCTCCAACGGCTGGTACAAGGTCAGCTACAACGGGTACACCGGTTACGTCAGCGACTACTACGTGGTCGCCGCTTCGGTGCGCACGCTCGATGACCTGAACCTGCGCACCGGCACATCGACCAGCTACCGGGTCCTGCTGAGCATCGCGAAAGGGAAAACGGTGCCCGCCTACGCCCGCGCCTCCAACGGCTGGTACAAGGTCAGCTACGGAGGGTACACCGGATGGGTCAGTGGCAGCTACGTGACCACCTACCCGAAGCCGCCATCCGCACCGCAATCCACCGGACCTAAACGGACATCGAGGGTGGTGCTCACCTTCGATGACTGCCCGCGCACGCTCAGCGCCTTCACCTCGGTGATGGACTACGCAGCCAGCAGCAACATCGGCCTGGTGATTGCTCCCACCGGCGATTGCCTCGGCTCGTTCAAGTCGCGCTACGGCGTGGACCTGGCTTCGCTGGCCCGGGCCAAGGGCCAATGGGTGATCAACCATTCGATCAGCCACCCGGATCTGCGCCCGCTGTCCTGCCAGCAGGCCGGCGCGCAACTGGGCGGCTCCGGGGTGCACACGAACTTCGGTCGCCCGCCCTTCGGAGCCATCGACGGTTCGGTGCGCTGCGGCTACGACAGCCGCGGCATGGCCATCTGGACGTGGTCGCGGGACACCCGCGACTGGGACGTGAAATCCAAGTCGATCACCGTGTCCCGGGCCTCGGCCGCGGTGCCCGGGGATACCGTGCTGATGCACATGCAGTGGTACGGCTTCTCGCCCGATGCACTGCGCCAGATCAAGGCGAACCTCGGCGCCCGGTCGGTGGGCGTGTGCCGGGCCTACCACGGGTCCGATGGCACTGGCGCGGTGGTGCGCACCCCGGTGCTGCTGCCCAGCTCGCTGCCGTGCTGAACCGGCAAGCACCCCTTCGGAGGCAGATCTCACAGTCCCCGAAGGGTGGCACGCATCATATGAGCATGGGCTAACTTGCATGCAGTTCGTAGACTAGAGGTATGGCTACTTCCACTTCCACCACGGTCTCGCTGTCAATGCCTCGGATCCCGCGTGTGCGCCGCACCCCGGCCGAGATTGCAGCTGCCTCCCCGACGGTCACCGAGCGCAAGGTCCTGCTGGCCGCTCCTCGCGGCTACTGCGCAGGCGTGGACCGGGCAGTGGTTGCCGTTGAAAAGGCGCTGGAGCACTACGGCCCGCCGGTGTACGTGCGCAAGCAGATCGTGCACAACCTGCATGTGGTCTCCGAGCTGGAATCCCGCGGCGCGATCTTCGTGGAGGAGAACGAGGAAGTGCCCGAGGGCGCCCTGGTGGTCTTCTCCGCCCACGGCGTCTCCCCGGCAGTGGTGCAGTCCGCGGCGGACCGCAACCTGCAGACCATCGACGCGACCTGCCCGCTGGTCACCAAGGTGCACCGCGAGGCCGTGCGCTTCGCCAAGAACGACTACGAGATCCTGCTGATCGGCCACGAAGGCCATGAAGAGGTCGAGGGCACCTACGGCGAGGCTCCGGAAGTCACCACCATCGTGAACAACCCCGAGGAAGCCGACACCGTCCAGGTGAAGAACCCGGACAAGCTGATCTGGCTCTCGCAGACCACCCTGAGCGTGGACGAGACCATGGAAACCGTGCGCCGGTTGCGCAAGCGCTTCCCGAACCTGCAGGACCCGCCCAGCGACGACATCTGCTATGCAACCACCAACCGCCAGGCAGCGATCAAGAACATCGCGCCGCAGTCGGATCTGGTGATCGTGGTCGGTTCGGCGAACTCCTCGAACTCGGTGCGCCTGGTCGAGGTGGCACTGGACCACGGCGCAAAGGCTTCCTACCGCGTGGACTTCGCCAACGAAGTGGACGAGGCCTGGTTCGAGGGCGTCTCCACCGTCGGCGTGACCTCCGGGGCCTCAGTGCCAGAGGTGCTGGTCCGCGAAGTCGTGGCGCTACTGGCAGAGTACGGCTTCACCGACGTTTCCGAGGTCACCACCGCGCAGGAAGACATCATCTTCTCGCTGCCCAAGGAAATCCGCGGCAAGCTCAAGGAAGCCGGGGACGAGGAACGTGCCCTTGGCGGCCACGCCCGCCCGCAGGCCTGATTTCTCCATAAGAATTCAAGCGCCAGTACACCATTGCGCGCTCATCACTAGTAAAAGGTAGAATTTCCTCCCGTGGCTCTTACTATCGGAATCGTCGGACTGCCCAACGTCGGCAAGTCCACCATGTTCAACGCGCTGACCCGTGCCCAGGTGCTGGCAGCCAACTACCCGTTCGCAACCATCGAACCCAATGTGGGTGTCGTGCCGTTGCCTGACTCGCGGTTGAAGGTGCTCGCCGGAATCTTCGGATCCGAGCGCATCCTCCCAGCCACCGTATCCTTCGTGGATATCGCCGGCATCGTCAAGGGCGCTTCGGAAGGCGAAGGCTTGGGCAATAAGTTCCTGGCCACCATCCGTGAAGCAGACGCGATCTGCCAGGTCACCCGCGCATTCGTGAACGACGACGTGATCCACGTGAACGGCAAGGTGGACCCGGCCTCGGATATCGAGACCATCGCTACCGAGCTGATCCTCGCTGACCTGCAGACCATCGAGAACCAGCTTCCTCGCCTGGAAAAGGAACTGCGCACCAAGAAGATCGACAAGGCCTTCCTGGACGCAGTGCTCAACGCCCAGAAGGTGCTCGAAGAAGGCATCACCTTGTTCGCCGCCGCGAAGACCAAGGGCGTGGACCTTGAAGAGCTCGCGCCGATGCAGCTGATGACCACCAAGCCATTCATCTACGTGTTCAACACCGATGAGGCCGGCCTGGCCGATACCGAGATGCAGGAAAAGCTCTCCGCACTGGTTGCCCCTGCCGAGGCGATCTTCCTGGATGCCCAGTTCGAATCCGAGCTAGCCGAGCTGGAAGAGGACGAAGCCGAGGAAATGATGGAAGATGCCGGTATCGTCGAGTCCGGCCTGGGCAAGCTGGCACGCGTTGGCTTCGACACCCTGGGCCTGCAGACCTACCTGACCGCCGGCCCGAAGGAAACCCGCGCCTGGACCATCGCCAAGGGTGCCACCGCACCTGAGGCTGCCGGTGTCATCCACACCGACTTCCAGCGTGGCTTCATCAAGGCCGAGGTCATCGGCTTCGACGACCTCGTTGCCGCCGGTTCCGTGGCTAATGCCAAGTCTGCGGGCAAGGCCCGCATCGAAGGCAAGGAATACATCATGAAGGACGGCGACGTCGTGGAGTTCCGCTTCAACGTCTAAGCCTGCCTAGCTCAATCGCCCTCGGTTTCTTGTGAAGCCGGGGGCATTTTTGCGTGCAGTCCATGCACTGCGTCGAGCTAAGCGGGATGGCGCAACGAGAATGCAGTTCAGGTAATGCTGGCAACCGCTGCGCCGGAAAGCCAAAGACCAGGCGCACAAATCGAGGGCCTGGCCGCCGGATTGCCCCGTGTTAGAGTATGCGGCATGAACCAAGATCTCGTGACCTGGCTGCAGATTCCCGCTGACGATGTCGAGGGCGCGTGGGCGTTCTATGGGAGCGTGTTCGGCAGAATCGGCCTACACGAACGAGCCGCGGACCGGTGCCATCCATGCAGAGGTGGTTCCACGTAGCGAGGACCTGCGGGAGCCGCGGCCGGTGATCCGGGTGGCAGACATTGATTCGGCCCTGGCGCGCGTCGAGCAGGCCGGAGGGACCGTCGTTGCCGGACGCACCGAGATTCCAGAGATTGCTATGGTTTATGCCGTGTTCGCGGATCCGTCAGGAAACCTCATCAACGTGGTTGGAGACATGTAATCGCAAGCTGGCACCGGGGTTAGCTGCAGGACAGGTGCATCGTGCAGGCACCGTTCCCAATGATTCTCTGGTCAGATGAGAGGCTGCACAATCTGCGCCAGATGCCCGACCGGATCCTCGACCCACGCGATGAGCAGGCGGTCGAGCGATGGTGAGTTAGTTTTGACGGGCGTCGCCCCGGGGCCGATGAGCCGCCGGTAGCCTGCCGGAACATCGTCAGTCCAACGGATCACCGCAGCGCGCTGGCCAGCGGCGATCGAGTTGAGTCCTTGGTCTTCTCGGGTGCTACCTTCGGTAGCTAGACAGAGCCGGAACCCGTCGGGGACGTGGTCGACATGGGTGGGCGTGCTTGCCCGCGGTGTGCAGAACACTTCTTGAAAACCGAGGGCGCCGGAGAAGTCGTTAGCGCCGTTGATATCGCGCGCGAATCGAACGACTTGAGGAGTCCGGGAGAGGCCAATGCGACAAGTCTGGATCCACAAGTTCCCGACGACAACCATCCGCGCATCTGACGCGGCCACGGTGGTTGCGTGACAGCGGTCGGAATGTGCGACGACCTGGTGAAGTTCAGGTTCAACGTCTCAGCTTTCTCAGCACACCCGCCCTCGGTTTTTATTTGAATTACGAAGCGTTTTGGATTCTGATCTTGATCAACTGTTTTTGAAGGCCCGTTGGCCGCGCAATTGGCGTGAATTGAGGGGGTAATGCATCTCGCGCGCCCGAATATGCTTAGTCCAGCAATAGGCGGCTCGTGTGCATCGTTTGCTGAGTCATTTCGGAACTTTGATATCACAGTAGTGCACTTAGTGTTCAGAAGTTCTTTTTGCCCCGGCTGAGGCTCTGTTGACATGTGCACTCCTAACATCACCTTTGTTTATCCGAACCCGGATACAGTGTTGGTAGGAAGGATCTACGAAGAAATTTGTTCCCACTTGGAGGATTTTCATGACCGTCGGGTACCTGTATCTCACGCGTAACACCTCTAACGAGATTCTCTATGTCGGCCAATCGAGCCGTCTTGACTCCCTCAGCTTTCAGACTTACCTCGGCAGCGGTGATTTACTGCGGCAGGCCATCGAAGAAATTGGTGCTCAGAACTTCCACAAGGAAGTGCTCGGTTACTTTGACGAGCAAGTATCGCTCGATTACGCCGAAATCCTGAAGATCGCTGAACTGAGGAATTCAGGCGAGAACCTTTACAACAGTGGTGTCGGGGGCCCACGTGCCGAACTAGCGTTCAAGCGGACCATGCTGTCAAGATTCGGCGTAATTCCTCAGATGGCAAAAGAATGGCTGAATGCCATCGCGGAATCACCGATCGAGGTAAAGAACATCTTGGCAAACCTCGATGTACCAGAGAAGGACGATTTCTACCGCGAGCTGGAAACCCAACTATTGGTAACTCAAGATCTAAGCCGAGTTTGTACGCGTTGCAAGGCAGAAGTGGGCGCAGTCTGCCGGACAAAGACTGGCAATCCGTCGCGCAACCACGCGAAGAGGTAGGGCGAGGCGAACGATGCGGCGATGATCTTCTACTTTCTTCGCGATGGCGTCGGTGACCGTCCGTTAATCTGAGACCGCCGAGTAAATGATCTCCTCATACTTGAACCAATTACCGGAAACCCATGGAGCACAGTCGATGACGCGAACCAGCGAGTTGAACGAAGCCACGATGCCTGAGATTGTGTTGGACGTTGTTGCGCACGCGGATCTCGCAGCAGAAGATATCGCCAAGCTCCGTCGACTGTTCGATGCCGAATACCTCCAGGATTTCGGCAGCTGGGCTCCGGATCTGCCATACGGCTATGCTCCGCATGACTTCCACGTCATGGCCCGGTGCAAGGGCGAGGTTGTCGGCCATGCCGGATGGGCGCGACGCACGATAGGCGTGGGAGGTCGCGACCTTATCATTGCGGGTGTGGGCGGAGTGCTGGTCTCCCAGCGTGCGCGGGGCCGAAGTCTGGGCGAGATCCTGATGAATCGCGTGGCTTCGTCGATGCTGGATGCCGGCGGCATTTCGTTCGGCTATCTCGGGTGTCGCGAGGAAGTGGCCGCCTTCTACGGCTCGTGTGGTTGGACTCGGATTTCCGCTGCCGAGCGCTCCATCAGCCGTGCAGGCCAGCCAGCTTACGATCCGCCAGGGCAACCGCTGTTTGCCCTGCCAATCGCGTCCCGGCTTGCGTCCTGGCCACAAGGGGAGGTCGACCTGCGCGGGCGGGCGTGGTGACGCCCTAACGGTAGCCTGCGCAGAATATGATCGGGCTTATCGATAGTCCGCGCGATTTTTCATAGTCGATGTTGTATATCCCGACAGCTCAACATACCGTTGGAAGAAATAGGCCGGTGAGCTGGAGAGGTGGAGGCAGATCGAATGAGGAAACTTTCCAGGGTAACTTGGCGACGAGTCTCCGTATACCTCAGCATCTCGATTTTGGGGCTGGCCTTGTTCCTTGCGGCCTATTGCAGGATTTCAGGCAGGTCGCTGGCCGAAGCCCTTGACAGCTTCTGGATCGCGATAGCGATTGCCCTAGCCACGTCGGCTATCACCGGGGTACGAGACCAGCGGCAAGACACTGGAACCGAGCCTCACAAGCAGGAACTATAACCACCTCCCTTTCGGTTGGGTCAGTTGGAAGGCTTAGTTGCGATGCCGTCGAGCCACAGAACATCTGATTCGTCATTGTGCGTGCCGCCGGATCCGACATGTTTGCTGGAGATATTTGGCCCCTTTTGAATAACATGGACCATCGCCATGCTGTGGCCCCGGCCCAGCTGGTAGTCTTCCTTGAGCCAAGCCAGGATCTCTGCTGCCTTGACACCTTCTTGGCCAAGTCCTTTCTCACGGGCGATCTCGATAAGCTGGCGAGGTGTGAGTCCGGTCTTCTTTTCTATGGTGTCCAGATAGGCCTGGAATGACATGGCGAAACCTCTCGAAGGCATGAATGTGTGCCATGAATACTAGTGCTGAAGCCACGCTGCGAGCAAGAGAGATAGTGATTGCGTGCAGATCCGTCAGGATCGGCAAACGCAGATGCCAAGGATGCGCCGCGCCGTCCTCCTTCAGCCAACCGAAACCAGGGTAACTGCTTTGGTTAGGAGCGTCCGGCCTGATCGGAATGATCATCTGGCGAATCCGGGTATGCGACTCAAAATCATGGGGGAAGCGCGCCTGAATTCCCGGAAAACTAGTTCCGTCCGCTGAATTCCAACGTGTAGTTCGCAGCAGTTGGCAGGTGCCCGGGATCGTCTTCAAATGGCATGTAGTCGAGCGAACGAAGGTATCCGTCAATAATCCAGAGATCCAGATGCCCAAGCGCCTTGCCATCCCTTGAAACAAAAACAGTTGAGAATGGGCCGCCGGCATGCCGGACGCTTTGGCAATCGCGTTTGCTAGTGAAGGAGATTGAGAAGCAATCGCATTCTTTGAACTGGTAGCCGCCCCAACGCGCAAATTTCAGTTGCTGGCGAGCCTTCGCTGATTCAGCATCTGTGCCGCTGCAGAGCAAGGCCAGCAGCTCGAGTTCAGCAGGTCGAAGTTCTCCGCCTGGGACTCGCTTAGGTTGGTTATCCATGGGGACAGCCTATATTGCACTGTGACTAGGAATTGAATCACTGCATTGCTAGAGCTGCAGCATCGAAGAAGCTACCTGGGGGATCGCCGACGATGGAATGACAGTCGAGGCGTTTACAAGAACGAGCGAGGAAGCGTTCGGGATTTCTTCGGCTAGCGCTTTGCCGTTGCCGACGGGGAAGAACGGATCCTTTGCACCGTGTACCACCAGGGTGGGGATGTCGAGCTCGGGCAGCCGCTCGCGCCAGCGCGGAGTGCAGTCCAGTTTGGAAAAGACGATCCCGATTTGGTTTGCCAGATGGACTTCTGGCTCTGCACTGGCCGTACGGTCCCAGATGCGGGAGGCCAAGTCCATGGCAGCTTCAGGATCATTGCCAAGAATTTGCGAACCTTCGGCGGAGAATTGGGCAACGGCTGCGCGGTCTGCCCAATCTGGCATAGGGCGGGAAAACAGCTTGCCCATGGTTGCTTGGTCATGATCTGGCAGATCTTTGTCCACCGGTCCTGGAGCTACTGGTCGTGTGCCAATCAGGGTCAGGGCGCCAAATGATTCGGGATGATCCAGCGCCGCAACCTGCGCGATCATGCCACTGACTCCAATGCCAGCTACATGTGCTGGACGGCTATCCAGTAATCTGGCCAGCGCTGCGGCATCAGAAGCTAGATCACGCAGATTGTAGGCGGGTTTCATCGGGTTCCCGGCCGTTGATTCTCCGCAATCCCGGAGGTCGTAGCGAACCACGTGGCGCCCGCCAGCGGCCAGGGCCTGGCAAAGGGCATCTGGCCAAGCAAGCATCGTGGTGCCGCCAATGAGGAGAATCAATGGATCACTCTCGTTGCCGAAGGATTCGACACCGAGTTCCACGCCGTTGGCTTCAACCGTTCCCATGCACGACCTGCCTTTGCTATCAGAGTCCTAGGATGGCTTGTGGGCCACCTTGCGGTCAATAGGAATCAGAGTTCTAGAAGAGCGGCCAAGGCACGGCGGGCATCTGCCCCCTATGAGCCGGGAAGTGCCCTTTGCTGCGCAGGGTAGTGCAACGCTCGGAGAGCGCCGCGATTTCTTCATCAGTTAGTAGCTTGGACAGTTCTTGGCCAAGTTCTGCGTCCAGGGCATCACTGACCATCCGGATGCCGGCCAGTTCTTCTTCGTTCAGCGGTTGGCCAACCCAACCCCAAAGCACAGTGCGCAGCTTGTGCTCTTCGTTGAAGCAGAGCCCGTGATCGACACCGAAGCGGTGGCCACCTGGCATGGCTAGAACGTGGTCGCCCTTGCGGTCGGCGTTGTTGACCAGTACATCGAAGACCGCCATGCGTCGCAGCGCAGAAGTATCTTCGTGGAACAGGGTCATCTGCCGCCCCGATTCGTCCTGTCCGTGCAGTACGGTCTTCCAACCGTCAGCAGGCACTTTGTCCGAGGCTACGATGTCTACTGGGCGTTGTCCTCGATCGACTTCTTGCCATAGCTGCACCATGCCTTCGCCAAATTGCCCTTCGCGCAGCCAAGTGCGCGGCACGAGGTTCCAGCCCAGGGCTTCAGATACGAGGAAGGCGGCAACTTCGCGGTGTGCCAGGGAACCGTGGGGAAAATCCCAGAGGGGTTTCTCGCCCGCAATGGGCTTGTAGACCACGGTGTTCTCACCGATGCTGCCCAGGAAAGTTGCATTGGAGGCGGTGGTGATGCGGCCGGTCAGTTCCAGCTGCGCGGTCAGCAGATCGGGAGAGCTCATTCGCGGTTCTCGTCCTTGCAGGTGTGCCCATCCGGATCAATCGGATAACCGCAGTTGGCGCACATAGGCCGCCCAGCAGCCACGATCTCATGGGTGCGCATTGCGAAGGCGCGTGCGGTGCCTACGGGCATGCGGACGCGCAGGAGTGCGCCCGGTCCATCTGGATCAAAGTTTTCTTCATCTTCTTCATTCAGGGAGAAAGCTTCCAGAACTACCTGCGCTACAGTGGCGTCCCATCCGAGATTCATGGAACCCACCCGGAAGGACTCGTTGACTTCTTCCAACGGATCGTTGTCAACCAGTTCCACCGGGGTATGCTCGGGAACGCTGAAGGGGTTGCCCTTGACGGTGGAGAGCTGATCGAGGATCTCGTCAATCATCTCGGCAACCACCGCGGCTTGCTGTTTTTCCAAGGCGATGCTGGAAAGTTCCTTTCCGGCCCTTGCCTGGAGGTAGAAGGTGCGGGACCCAGGCTCGCCGATGGCGCCAATGACAACGCGATCTGGCCAATTGAATTCGTTGACTGTTGCCGTCATTTCAGTCTCCTTAGTGTCCTGCTCCGCCGCCGACTGGGGCATCGTTTGTCTTGAGTCCTGGGGCTAGCCAGGAGAGGTCTCCGGCGTCGGTGTTGATGGAATACACGCGAGGCGCGCCGGGACCGTAGTGCACGATTGATGCGGAAGCCGGGCCCACATTGAGGCGTTGGAACAGATCCAAATGCATGCCAAGCGCGTCAGCCAGTACCGACTTGATGATATCGCCATGGCTGAAGGCCGCCCATACTGCTCCAGCACCATGCTCGGCCTCGATGGCCGCGTCATGTCGCCTGATGGCTGCAACTGCCCGGGATTGCATCCCGGCCATGGACTCACCATCCGGGAAGGTCACCGAGGACGGAGCGGACTGCACTGCTTTCCAGAGGTCTTCGGCAGCCAAATCCTGCAGCGTGCGGCCCTGCCACTGGCCATAATCGCATTCCGAGAGTTCTGATTCAATCAGCAATTGTGCCTCTGGGCTTTGCCGTTGCAAGGCGAACTCCGCCGTCTGCACGCAGCGTTCCAGCGGGCTTGAGACAACGCCCGCCAAGGGGAGCGCAGCTAGGCGTTCGGCGGTACGAATCGCCTGTTCTTCGCCGGTTTGGTCGAGGAAGACTGAGGGGGTGCGTCCGGCCAGTACGCCGGTGGCGTTGGCGGTAGTGCGTCCGTGCCGCACAAGAATTACTGTGGCCATGAACCCAGCCTAGTCATCGAGAAGGTGGCAAGCGACTCCTAGGCTGAAATCAGTTCCAGGGCTTCGATGAGCCCACGGGACTCTGGCGGAGCGGTTCCTTCGCCCGTTGCACCTTCACTCCAACGCAAAAGCCAAGACCGTTTATTGATCCGCTCAACGAATGCCATGGCTCGATTGGCCCCAGCCGATTTGTGAGATCGGTCCTCATAACTGTTCCTTTGCCCTTACCGGCCCGCGGCATCGGGGTACGATGAAGGTTGGCCAATTCGGGGCGGCAGCTCCCGGAAGTCCCTTGCAAATGACTCGCCGAGAGTGGCGAAGCCATGATCCACCACTGGATGTGGCCCCTAAATGGAGTGATAGTTCTTGTCTGGAATCCTCCAGCATCCAGCGGCAGAAGTGCGGTCCGATTCCAAGTCGCGCACCATCATTATCGACAGTGAGCACGCTGGCCGGCGCATCGAAAAGTTCCTTCGGGCGCAGCTCAAAACGGTGCCCGCCGGGCAACTTTTCCGGCTCATGCGCAAAGGGCAGCTGCGTGTCAACGGCAAGAAAGTCCAAGAAGGCTACCGGCTAGCCGAAAATGACGAGATCACGCTGCCGGCACTGTACGCAGAACAGAGCCTGGCACCAGCCCCCGAAGTCCCGGATCCCTTGCTCAAGCGGCTACGCAACACCGTACTGTATGAAGACCAGGATGTACTGGTCATTGACAAGCCTGCCGGCATCGCGGTGCATCGGGGAAGCGATGTTCCTGCGGGGGTTATCGAAGCTTTCCGCCAGTTGCGCCCGGAGCTGCCGGACCTGGAATTGAGCCACCGGCTGGATCGCGACACTTCCGGGCTGCTGGTGTTGGCGAAGACCCCAAGCATGCTGCGCTACCTGCATGAGATGCTTCGGGACCGTGAAGACGAGATTGAACGCCACTACCTCGCGCTCGTTGCAGGACACTGGAGCGAAAAGACCGAATCGATCCTCTCGCCGCTGCTGCGCCGTGCCGACAAGGTCGTGGTTGATCCGAACGGGCAGCGAGCCGAAACTCGCGTCATTGTGAAAGAACGCGTAGGCCAGCGAGCCACCATTCTGGATGTGCAGCTGATGACCGGACGCAAGCACCAGATCCGGGTCCACCTGCAAAGCGAAAGCCACCCGATTGCAGGAGATGACCGGTATGGCTTCGCGAAGTTCAATCGCCGCGTCGAGCAGCTGGGAGGTCGCGGGCTGTTCCTGCATGCGACTAAGCTGGTGATACCCAAGCCCGATGGCCAGGAACTGGTGATCGAGGCACCCATGCCGCAGCGCTGGAAGCAGCTGTTGAAGGCGGGGCTATAGCCCAAGCAAGGCTGGCAGGACGGGAAAAGATGGCTGAAGGAATCTGGAACCACGTAGCTCAGGGAGTATTCCAGCGACGCTACAATCCGTTGGATATCACCGTGGGCGCGGTGCTCGGCGTGCATGGCGTGACGATTATCGATACCCGCAATAACGCACCCGAAGCACAAGAAATCATTGACGATGCCACAGCGCAATTCGGTCTGCCGATTGTTGCCGTCATCAACACGCACGCGCATTATGACCACACCTTCGGCAATCAGCTTTTTGCCCAGCGGGGAATCCCGATTTACGGCCATCACCGGATCCCCGCGCACTTCGAGCAGTTCGAGAAGCCCCGGCTTGAGATGGTGCAGCGCTCGCCGGAACTCGAACCCGAAATGAATTGGGACGGTGTGAGGCTGACGCCGCCAAGCCACTTGGTGGCCGAACCCTGCACGGAAAATCTAGGCGGACGAGAAGTTGAACTGATCCCGTTGGATGCCGGGCATACCGACACCGACCTTGCGATCCATATTCCCGATGCCAAGGTGTGGTTCCTTGGCGACATCATCGAGCAGTCTGGTCCACCGATGTTCGGCTCGGGCGCCTATCCGCTGGGGTGGCCAGGCGTGCTCAAATCCCTGCTTGCGCGCATACAGCCGGGGGATGTGATTGTTCCGGGCCACGGCGAGCCTGTGGACCGGGAATTCGTCGTTCAGCAAATGCACTGCTTCGAATTGCTCGCCACGACCCTGGGTTCGGCTCATGAGAACGGTGCGGCGATCAAGGACATCGCGTTCCCTGCGGCGCTGCAAGAACTGTGGCCTGCCGATTTCCTTCTCGAAGCCGCCAAAGACGCCTACGCGCAGCTGCCGGGTAGCCAGAAGGACCCACGAAAGCGCGACGAATGAAGTGGAGTCCGAAAATGACCTCATGGCTGGCACGCGCCTGAGGGCAGCAGCGGAATTGGCGAAAGGTCAGTACTCGTTCTTGATCACGAAGTACGAGCCGCGGATGGTTCCGGCAAGCTTGGACTTCTGCCGAGCGAACTTGAACTTCTCTTCCAGCTCGGTTGGCACCTCCATGCCATCGGAGAGCTTGAAGCCAACGGCGCGCTTCTCCCCGGGGTCCAGGCCGTAGAGAACATTGATGGATAAGCCGGACTCGTAGAAGACATAGGCGCGCTTGGCTCCATCCGCCTCGAAGACAGCCGCCTGCAGCGGCTTCGATGCGATGTGCAGGTCGCGTTCCTGGGCAAGGATCGTGTGCACCCACGCAATGGCTTCCGGAGCGTCGGCTGCTTGCTCTACGACAAAGTCATGGTTGAATTTGTTCTTCAGATAGCGCGCTTCGTTGGCACGCAAGCCTGCCAGCGCGTCAGCAACAGGCGAAGACTCAAGGCCCTGGGTGGATACGTCTTTGAAATCAACAAGGTATGGCATGGGGATTCCTTCGGGCGTTGGCCAAGTGGTTTAGGAAATTCGTTTTTATCGTACTCCGCGAAACTAGCTGAAGGCACTGAAACCGGTCAGATCCCTGCCGAGAATCAATGCCTGCACCGACTCGGTTCCCTCGTAGGTATGCAGCGCCTCGATGTCCCCGAAATGGCGAATCACATGATTTTCCAGCAAGATTCCGTTTCCGCCGAGCAGGTCACGGGCGGTGGCCGCCACCCGGCGGGCAGCCCGGGTGTTGTGGTACTTCAGCAATGAAGCTTGCGTGTCCTTCAACCGGCCGGCAGCCTGGGCGCCGGCCACGGCCACGCATTGCAACTGCATATTGGTGATCTCGGCAAGCATTTGCGCCAGCCGCTCCTGCACCATCTGGTGCGCGCCCAGGGGTTTGCCGAACTGCGTGCGCTGCTTGGCATACTGCAGTGCCGCTTCGAAGACGAATTGCGCATGGCCTAGCGCCGACCAGCCGACATTCACCCGGGTTTCAACCAGCGCCCGCGAGACATCCTTGAATGCGCCGGCCTCGGTGAGCCTGGCGGATTCTGGAACGCGAACGTCCGTGAGTCGGATCACTGCCTGTTCGATGGCGCGAAGCACGCCCTTGCCGCGCACCGGGGAGGCCTCGTAACCCGGGGTCTGCTGGTCGAGAATGAACCCCTTGACCTGTGAATCGGCAACGTCGCGTGCCCACACGATGGTGATGCCACCGGCGGCTCCATTGCCGATCCATTTCTTGTGGCCGTTGATGATCCACAGATCCCCATCGCGCCGGGCACTGGATTCCAGGCCGACAGAGTCCGAGCCATGATGCGGTTCGGTGAGGGCGAAGCCGCCGAGCAACTCACCGGTGGCCACGGGGTCCAGGTATTTCTCTTGCTGTTCGGGGCTGCCGAAGAGTTTCAGGCTGCGCAGCACCAGTCCGCCCTGCACGGCGGCGGCCGCGGCCATCGAACCATCCGCGCGCGAAAGCTCCATGGCCACCAGGCCCGCGGCCAGCGGGGAGAAATGCGCGTGGCCTGGAATCCTAAGTCCGTCGGTGAACAAATCGAGCTCGCCCATGCGGCGGACCAGATCCAGCGGGTAATGCGCGTTCTCCCAGTGCTGGTTGATGGCAGGCATGATCTCTTCGCCGTATTGCCGGGCGCGAGCCCAATGCCTGCGGTCCTCGTCGGTGGCCGCCTCGAAGGCGGACAGGTAATCGATGTCCAAAGCAGAGGCCAGGTGGTACGTTGCCCCTGGGTCCCCGGTCACTGGGCGCCGCCCGAGGTTCTGCCGCGTTCAGCGCGCAGCTGGCGCTTGAGCAATTTGCCCGATTGGTTGCGGGGCAGCCCGGCAGCAAAGTCCACCCGCTTGGGAACCTTGTAGTGCGCCAGCTTGGACTTCACATGCTCGCGCACCGCTTCGGCCGTGAGCGTGGTGCCGACCTTGAGCACAATGACCGCGGTCACCGCCTCGATCCAGCGTTCATCATCTATGCCCACGACCGCGACTTCGGCAACTTCGGGCAACTCGTAGATGCAGTCCTCCACCTCGCGCGGGGCCACCAGCACCCCGCCGGTATTGATGACATCCTTGATGCGATCCACCACCTGGATGTAGCCGCCCTGGTCCTTGACCACTTGGTCGCCGGAACGGAACCAGCCGTCGGCAAATGCCTGCTCGGTTTCCGCCGGCTTGTTCCAGTAGCCGCTCATGACCTGTGCCGAACGGTACTGGATCTCGCCGGGCTCACCCGCATCGGCCAGCTTCCCCTCGGCGGTCATCACGCGCGCTTCGATGAAGAACACCGGGCGGCCGCAGGACGCGGGGCGTGCATCGTGTTCCTCGGGGCGCAACACCGTGCACAACGGGCCGAGCTCGGACTGGCCAAAGCAGTTGTAGAACCCGATCTGCGGGTAGCGGTCGCGCAAGCGGTCCAGCACGGTCACCGGCATGATCGAGGCACCGTACTGTGCTTTGGCCAGCGAGCTCAGGTCGCGGGTGCCCAGATCCGGGTGGTTGCTCAATGGCACCCAGACGGTCGGGGCCAAGAACAGCGAGCCGATGCGTTCGGCTTCAACGCGTTCCAGGATTTCGCCGATCTCCGGTTTGGAGAGCAAGCGGATGCTGGCGCCCAATGACAGGTAGGGGAGCAAAAACACGTGCATGGCCGCCGAGTGGTAGAGCGGCATCGCGATCAGCGGCCGGTCAGTGCCCTCCAGATCCAGCGCGATGATGGCCGAGACGTACTGGGCCACCAGGGCGGAATGGGTCATCATTGCGCCCTTGGGTGCCGAGGTGGTTCCAGAGGTGTAGAGCAGCTGGACCAGATCCGTGCCGGCCACCGCAGCTTCAGGTGGCGTTGCTTCGACGCTTCCATCCATCGCCGTTTCCAGCACGCTGGGACCGGTTCCGGCTTCGGGCAGCAGCGGCCAAGCATCCTTGACCGCCGGCAGGGCGCCGGCATCGCGCAGTTCCTGGACCAGCTCGAGGCGGGATTCATCGGCGATAACCAGTGCGGCCCCGGAATCTTGGAGCAGGTAGCGCAGCTCGTCGCCCCTGAGCGCGAAGTTCACCGGCACATGGACCAGGCCGGAGGAGGCGCAGGCGAGAAACAAGATGGCATAGGCGTCGCTGTTCGCGGCATAGGCTGCAACGCGCGAACCGGCCGGCAGGCCTGCCTGCCGCAACCGGGCCGTTACCCGGTTCACCCCGTTGGCCAACTGGCTGTAAGTCCAGGCACGTTCCCCGAAGCCCAGGGCATTGTCCTCGGGACAGCGGGCCACCGACCGGCGCAGCAGCGCGCCAATGGTGTTCTGGTCATCGGGATTCATCGCCGGGGCGGCGCGCAGTGCACTCATGGGCAGTTTCCTTTGCAGTGGGTGCGGGGTAGCTAGAGGCGTTCGATGATGGTGACGTTGGCTTGGCCGCCGCCCTCGCACATGGTCTGCAGGCCGAAGCGCGTTCCACTGCGTTCCAGCTCATGCAGCAATGAGGTCATCAGCCGTGCACCGGTGGCACCGATGGGGTGGCCCAGGGCAATGGCACCGCCGTTGACGTTGACCTTGGACATGTCGGCGCCGGTTTCCTGCTGCCAGGCGAGGACCACCGCGGCGAAGGCCTCGTTGATTTCAATGCGGTCCATGTCCTGGATGCCCATCCCGGCGCGTGCCAAGGCATGCTTGGTGGCGCGGATCGGGGCCGAAAGCATCATGACCGGGTCATCGCCCCGGGCCGAGACGTGGTGGATGCGGGCGCGGGGCTTGAGCCCATAGCGTTTGACCGCGGCCTCGGAAGCAATGAGCAGCATCGCGGCGCCGTCAGACATCTGCGATGCGGTGGCCGCGGTATGCGCGCCGCCTTCGAGAATCGGTGCCAGCGACTGCATCTTGGCGCGGTCCACGGGGCGTGGCCCCTCATCTGCAGCCAGGGAACCCACGGCCAAGATCTCGCGGTCAAAGAAGCCTTGTGCTTGGGCGTTCAGTGCCCGCTCATGGGAGGCCACAGCGAAGTCCTCTAGCTGGGTACGGGTGAGGCCCCAGCGATCCACCATCATTTCCGCGCCGCGGAACTGCGAGATATCCTGCCCGCCGTAGCGGGACTCCCACAGCTTGGACCCGGTGTAAGGATCGGGGAAACCGAAGTCCTTGGCGGCGGAGTTGGAATAGGACAGGGGAATGCTCGACATGGACTGGACGCCACCGGCAACCACGAGGTCGCTGCTTCCGCTCATGACCGCTTGGGCCGCGTAGGAGATCGCCTGCTGCCCGGAGCCGCACTGGCGTTCTACCGTTGTCCCGGGAACGTGTTCGGAAAGGCCGGCGGCCAACCATGCGTTGCGGGCAATGTCCATGGCCTGGGGCCCCAGCTGGTCGATGCAGCCGAGGATGATCTCATCGTATTGCTCGGAATCAATGCTGTTGCGGTTCACCAGTTCGGCCAGCGGCGCTGCAGCGAGGTCCAGCGGATGCGTCTGCGCCAGCGACTTCCCCCGGCGTCCGACAGGTGTACGCAGCGCATCGATGATGTAGGCCTCGGCCATGGGGCTCCTCCAGGAAGTTTCTGGGAAAACTGGGAACGTCTATAGAACCAACAATGCCCAATTCACCACCGGTTGTCTAGGTCACAATTGCCACGCTTGGCTTGGGTAAATGCCACTTGCGCCGGAGCCGCTACCGACAGGTAGGGCTTGGCTGGGAAATATGGTCGGGAACGAAGAGCAAGGTTGCCGGCGGACTGGGCCAGGAAGCCGCCGCGCGGCAGGCCGGGTTGCGCGAACGAAAGTGCCCCGCGGCCCGGCCCTGGAATCTCCACCTGGCGTGGGTCCACGGCCCAATGGATGCACTCCTTGCGGCCGAAGGTCGCCCGCTGTGGATGCGGGTTCGTTTTCGGGATCACTGACCGTCCGCGGCTGCGACGCCTTGCTGGTGAAGATCCTGGAACGCCGTTCCCCGTTGCTCCAGCAGCGCAGCAGCGGCTCGCGGGCCGACCTTGCAATCCGGCCAGAAGCGTTGCGCGCAGTGCCCGCAGGAGTTAAAGTACGAGCACTTCGTGCAACTTTTCAACGGGAGGCAGCATGGCCAAAGTACGCGTGCACAATCTATTCGTTTCTTCGGACGGATATGCCGCAGGTGACTATGTGACGCTGGAAAAGCCGATCGGGGATGCCGTTGCACTGTTCAGCAGGTTCGACGGACGGGTCATCCACGGTGTCGATACGGTGGTTGATCCCGTAACTGTGGACCGAGCCATGTTCAGCATGTGGGGACAAGGCATTGGCGCCGAAATCATGGGCCGCCGAAAGTTCGGCCCCCAGTCCGGGCCATGGCCTGATGATGGATGGCAGGGCTGGTGGGGCGACGAGCCGCCATTTCTCACACCGGTCTTCATCTTGACGCACTACCCGCGTGAATCGATCCAGTTTGAGAACGGAACCAGTTTCCACTTCGTCGACGCGGCACCGGGCCAAGCGCTATCCATGGCTATCCAGGCCGCGGATGGGCTGGATGTTCGAATCGGTGGTGGGCCGGCAACGGTGAGGGAATTCCTGGAAGCGGACCTCATCGATTTCCTTCACGTGGTTATTGTTCCTGTGGTCCTGGGCACCGGAGTGAGGCTTTGGGAGGGGCTTTCTGGGGCAGAGCAACGCTTCACCGTCGAATCCATTGGTAGCGTCAGCGGGCTGACCCATCAGTTATGGAACCGGAAGCCCCGGGAATGATGCTGGTGCCTAGATGAGTAAGTCCTAAACTACTCCAACACAAAAGACCTCCTGAAGCAGATCAAAAAATCTGGTCAGGAGGCCTTTTAACGTTTGACGGAGAGTGTTAAGAATTATGGTGTGAACAAAAACCTGA
>NZ_JBOGEG010000033.1:0-40955 GCF_050701915.1 Glutamicibacter sp.
GGGCAGCGATGCAGATCGCTGCCCCCGGCGGATTCGCATTTCAAAGCGGGAATGCTGGGTTACTGGGTGTTCTTGGCCGGGTCCACGAACAAGCGCGGCGCCCCTTCCCAGAGGCTGCAGATCTCGTTGTGCGTCCGGCGCATGATGCTTTCCATGTTCTTCCGCGCGCCGGCGGAGTCCGAATTGGAGATGGCATCGGCGACCGACTGGTGCCAGAGCAAGGCTTCCTCGTGCGGGCGTTCAGGCATCAGGCCCAGTTCGGTGCGTCCGCGCAGGATCGCTCCGATCGGAGTGGAGAGGTTCGCGAACATCTCGTTGCCGGAAGCGGCCAGCACCACCGCGTGGAACCGGATATCCAGTTCCAGGAAACGCCGCAAATCGCCTTGCCGCCCGTAATGGTTCATCTGCGCCGAGAGCATCATCAGCTCTTTGCGCATCGCATCCGGGGCGAACTCGGCAGCCAATTCAGCGGCCATCGGCTCAACGGATATGCGCAGTTCGGTCAGCGAGCGCAGCTGTGCGCCCTTCTGGTCGCTGGCCAGCCGCCAGCGGATGACATGGTCGTCGTAGGGGTTCCAACGCTCCGCGCCCAGCACTCGAATGCCCACGCGCTTAGTGCTGCTGACTAGGCCGCATTGGGCCAGAACGCGGATGGCTTCACGGATCACCGAACGCGAGACCTGGAGCTTCTGCTCGAGATCGGCGGCGAGGATAATGGAGCCGCGCGGAATTTGCCCGCTGATAATGCGGGAGCCGAGGTGCTCAACCACATGAGCGTGCAGACTAGTTGCCATGGGGTCAGTTTAGCCAATGACTTGCGCCAAATCAGGCTATGGCGAGTCGATCCGCGAAATAAATATGCTTTAATTTATGCGATCCGCTGTAAAACACGGGCCTCGCCCTTGTAGGATGGAAAGGTCACGTGGCCGTGAACAGGGATCGTGACTAATCCGGTCTCTGCTTGGCGGTTCAACTCCCCGTAATCGATGGAGACTTATTTTTATGCCTGCACAGATTGGTGTCACAGGTCTGGCCGTCATGGGCGCAAACCTTGCCCGTAACTTCGCTCGCAACGGATACACCGTCGCCCTGCACAACCGCTCGGTCGGCAAGACCGACGCACTGCTTGAAGCACATGGCGATGAAGGCGATTTCATTCGCACCGAAAGCCTGGAAGAACTGGTAGCAAATCTCGAAACCCCACGCCGCGTGCTGATCATGGTCAAGGCCGGCGGTCCAGTGGACTCGGTTATTGACCAGCTGGTGCCGCTGCTCGAAGAGGGCGACGTTGTCATCGACGCCGGCAACTCGCACTACACGGACACCCGTCGCCGCGAAGCTGCCTTGGCTGAAAAGGGCCTGCACTTCGTGGGCATCGGCGTCTCCGGCGGTGAAGAGGGCGCGCTGCTCGGCCCATCGATCATGCCAGGCGGTTCCGCTGAATCCTACAAGTCGCTGGGCCCGATGCTGGAGAAGATCTCCGCAAAGGCTGACGACGGCGCACCTTGCTGCGCTTGGATCTCCACCGACGGCGCAGGCCACTTCGTGAAGATGGTCCACAACGGCATCGAATACGCCGACATGCAGGTCATCGGCGAAGCCTACGACCTGATGCGCAATGCCGCAGGCATCGAGCCAGCCAAGCAGGCGGAAATCTTCAACGAATGGAACCAGGGCGAACTGTCCAGCTTCCTGATCGAGATCACCGCTGAGGTACTGGGCCACGTTGACGCTTCCACCGGCAAGCCGCTGGTAGACGTCATCCAGGACTCCGCAGGGCAGAAGGGCACCGGACGCTGGACCGTGCAGTCCGGACTGGACATGGGCTCGCCTGTTTCGGCTATCGCCGAGTCGGTCTTCGCCCGCTCCCTGTCCTCGCAGCGCGATATCCGCGCCGTGGGCCAGCAGGTGCTGACCGGCGAAACCGCCGAGGTCGCCTTGCCGGAGAACTTCGTCGAGGACGTGCGCCAGGCGCTGTTCGCTTCGAAGCTCGTTTCCTACGCGCAGGGTATCGACATGCTCACTTCGGCTGCCGACGAATACAACTGGGACCTGAAGCTCGACGAGATCGCTGGCCTGTGGCGTGAAGGCTGCATCATCCGTGCGGCCCTGCTCAAGGACATCACCGCTGCCTACTCGGCAGGCGAAAAGCCTTCGAACCTGCTGTTCGCTCCGGCTTTCGCTGAAGCCATCAACAAGGCAGTTCCAGCTTGGCGCCGCGTGGTTTCCGTTGCTGTCCAGCTGGGCATTCCTGCACCAGTGTTCTCCTCGTCGCTGGCTTACTACGATGGCCTGCGCCGTGATCGGTTGCCAGCAGCCTTGACCCAGGGCCTGCGCGACTACTTCGGCGCGCACACCTACCGCCGCACCGACAAGGAAGGCACCTTCCACACGCAGTGGAGCGGTGACCGCACCGAGATTGCTGCCGAGGACACCCACTAATACCGGGTTTTCCTTAATGGCCTGCCGGAGCTCTTCGGAGTTCGGGCAGGCCATTTTTGCGCCCTGGAGAATTTGGACAAATTGTCCAATTTAAACATATAGTCTTATTGTGACTGAGAAACTAGATGCAATGCATCGCTGGGCACCGGTCTGCGAGGCCGTGTCGCGCCTGCTCTCGCCGCACGCGGAAGTCGTGCTGCATGACCCGGATACGGATACCATTCTGGCGATCTGGAATTCCTTCTCCGGCCGAGCCCCAGGAGATGACTCACTGCTCTCCGAGCTGGACGAAATGCAGGACGAGGGGACCAACGTTTTTGGCCCATACCCAAAATCCCTGGCCGATGGGCGGCAGCTCAGTAGCGTCAGCGCGGTGCTGCGCGATGGCAGCGGGCTGGCCGAGGTGGTGCTCTGCATCAACTTCGATCGCACGGTCTTCAACGACGCCTCCAGGCTCATCGCCGCATTTGCGGCGCCGGTTCAACAGCAACCTCGTGAACTTTTCGAGCATGACTGGATCGAGGGGATCCACCAATTCGTAGGTGACTATGTCCGCGAAACGGGAACATCGGTCGAACGCCTGAGCCGAGCCGAGCGGCGAACCCTGCTGGCGCGACTCGACGCCGCCGGCACCTTCGGCCGGCAGCGCTCGATTCCAGTGACCGCGCGGATCCTGAACATGTCAAGATCATCGGTGTACAACCTGCTCGCCGAAGTGCGGAAAGACGGGAAGGAGCGTGGCCATGCTTCCTGATTTCCGCCTCGAAACATACTTCTCGACTTGGGAATTCAGTGCCCGATACCATCTGGCCGCCTCCGACGCCCAAACCTTTTCGGTCACTGAACTGCTGGATCTGGCCGATGATGACTCTCGTGCGCGCTGGAATGAGCTGCAGCTGGGATACACCGAAACCTACGGACTGCCCGCTCTGAGGGAAGCGATCGCCAGTACCTATGAACACGTGGAACCCGCGGATATCATCTGCTTCTCGGGTGCGGAAGAGGGGTTGTATGTGGCCATGCAGGTGCTGTTGGGCGCAGGCGACCATGCAGTAGTCATCACGCCCAATTACCAGTCTGCGGAGACGATCCCGCTCTCACTGTGCGAAGTCAGCGGGGTAGCGCTCAACGCCGAGAACGGCTGGGCCCTGGATCTGGAATCTGTCCGCGCTGCGCTGCGGCCGAACACTCGCCTGATTTCGGTCAATTTTCCCAATAATCCAACAGGAGCCATCCCGGATCAACGGGTTTGGTCGCAATTGGTTGAGCTATGCGATGAACACGGAATCACGCTGTTCAGCGATGAGGTGTTCCGCGGGCTGGAGCTGGACCCGTCGGTGAGGCTGCCGCAGGCGGCAGATCTTTCATCGCAGGCGCTGTCGTTGAACGTCTTGTCGAAGTCTTATGGCCTGCCCGGCCTGCGCATAGGTTGGATCGCCTGCCGAGACCGCGAAATCCTGGCAAGACTCGAACGCGCCAAGCACTATACAACCATCTGCAACTCTGGCCCGAGCGAAATTCTGGGACTCATCGCGTTGCGTGCCGGCGAGAGCCTGCTTGACCGGAATCGGGGGATTTTCGCCGAAAATCTAGTGGCCTTTGACCATTTTTTCGCACAGCACCCCGAATCGTTCGAATTCCAGCATCCGCAAGGCGGCTGCATTGCATACCCTCGTTACCTGGGCAACGAAGGCGTGGAGCGGATGTGCGCAAAGCTCGTCGAAGAAGCCGGCGTATTGCTCTTGCCGGCCAGCATTTACCAATCTGAACTGACACCCACCCCCACCGACAGGTTCCGGCTGGGACTGGGGCGTAGCAATGTGCAACCTGCCCTGGAGGCCTGGAACTCGTGGTTGGAACGCAAGGCATGAATCCACCGATGATTTCCCTAGCCGAAATCAGGCAGGCGGCATCGGCAGAGCTCATCTTCACGGCTGTTCGTGAATCGCTGATCGCGCATGCCCAAGGATCCACCCAGGTGCCACCGCCCACGCACCTCTTATTTCCGAGGGCCAACGGCGATTGCCATGTCAAGGCCGGTCAGGTCGAGGGTTTGCCGTACTTTACGGTGAAGGTAGCCAGCGGCTTCTATGGCAATGCAGCTTTGGGATTGCCGACGAATAATGGCCTGCTCCTGGCGCTGAGCGCGCAAACCGGTGCGCTTGGTGCCGTGCTGGTCGACGAAGGCTGGATTACTGCGTGGCGTACGGCGGCAGCGGGAGCGCTCATCACCGATGCCATGGCTCAGGATGGGGTCAGTGAGATTGGCGTGCTGGGGACCGGGCTTCAAGCGAAACTGCAGGTCCAATGGCTGCATTGCCTGCGTCCGCTAAACCGCGTGCAAGTCTGGGGCCGCAACGATGATGCCGCCCAGCGACTAGCCGCAGAACTTCGGGAGGACGGAATCGAGGCCAGCGCCGGCAGCGTCGAAGATGCCGCGGGACAACCGTGCGTCATCACCGCGACGGCAGCTCGGAGCCCGTTGGCTCCTGTCGGCGCATTCCGCGAAGCTCGCCACATCACCGCCCTTGGAGCCGATATGCCCGGCAAACACGAATTGCCGCCCTCGCTCTTCGCCAAGGCTTCGGTTATCGCCACTGATGATCACGCCCAGTGTCTAGAACACGGGGATTTCGGTGCCGCGGTACGCGAGGGATATGCCGATGGCGACGCGGACCTTGCGGTCGGAAGCATCCTTCGCGATGGTGTGGGTCGCGATGATCCAGGCGGACAGGACCACGCATTGAGCATTGCCGATTTAACTGTTGTCGGCGCCACCGATACCGCCGTTGCAAACGCCATACTCAGCAAGCTGAACCTGGCCGGTTGATGGCTCGGATTCACATCCGCATCAGTCCAGCCTGTGTTTCCGCAGACCGTTGAGGGCTGCTGGGCTTGGCAAATAGCATCGTTCCCGCGCAAGGTGGAACGCGCTCACAGAGTCAACGGATCACCCCTAGGGTGTGCCGGTGCCATAGCCGCATGAACTGGCGGCGCTGACTCGGCCGCAGCGTCAGAGCACGGTGAGACGTAGCGCCGCTGCCTTTGGGCGAATGCTTACCAAGGCCAAAGGGGCGATCACAAGACGGCAACTAACCTCGGCCAATAGATCTTGAGGCTGAGCCGATAGGGCGGATCGAGCCCACTGGATGCCGGAACAATGGGTCCCGCGCAGCTGTTTGCGATGGGCCCCGACAACTGGCGCCAACAGTATGCCGGTACCGATGGGTGCGCGTGGAGACTCCGATGATCAAGCAACCGCCGGGATTCGGCACGGATTCGGGGGCACTTGGAGTTAGTTGCGCGCTGGCGGCAAGAACTTGCGCGCCAGGGCACCCGGATGCGTATCGCGTACGGGTTCACTTTCGTGGAAGCGAAAGTTGTTGGCAATGGAAAGCGAAGTGCTCGCTGGGGTAGGCGTAGACCTGGGCCAAACTCATTTGCTCGTGGAAAAACGGATCCCACCGGCTAGGGAAGTCAGCGCAGCGCTGCAAGGCCGCCGTTTGCTCTGTTCCAAGCCTGGACAGGAGCGCTGCTTGGGTCCGCTCCAGCCTTCTCTGCACGCGACGATGGTTGAATACGGTGGCCGCGGCACAGGAACCGAGGTAATTGACCAGATGGAAAAGCGGCGTGCCGAAATTCAGCAATTTGCAGAATGCGGAGCTAATCCAGGGCGGGCACTTGATCAGCAGGTGCACCAGCGGGATAAGTGCCCGGACCACCATATAGCCGAAGACCATGTGGAAGAGGAGCTGCTCATTGGTCCAACGGGTGCCTTCGCTGCGATTCTTCAGCGCATTGAAATCCGCAGCAGACAGGTAGCCGCCCAGGGCAGTGGCGTCGTGCCGGTAGCTGGCGGCAATTTGTTCACGAACCTGGTCCATCAGTAATCACTCCGCATGAGGGTCCTCAGAGCCTGTTTGTGCCGGGGTTCCATCGTAAATCGTGGATTCGCAGATGGGTAGAGCCTAAGCGGCTAATCGTCCAGCAGGTTTTCGGCACACTGCAATAAGCGAACAGCTTCGCTGGGGGAGATGCGCACGATGGTGAATGCTGCCACCACCAGCCCGGTGATCGTGCCGGTGAGCAGGGAGTGGCGTTCGGCCGGAAGGTCCGGACGAATGGCTTGCAAGCCACGGCCCACAGCTCCATCAAGTTCTTCCCGGTAGGCGGAAATGATGGCTGCGATTTCGTTTTCTGCGGCAATCGGTGCGCTCGCGGTGTTGATCAGCAGGCAGCCATGGGCTGCTGGCAGGGACTCGGGCTTCGCGAAAACGGCAGCAAGCCCACGCAGATAGTCTCCCAGTGCCTGGGCAGGTACCGGATCCTGGAGCAGCGGACGCAATCGCGGGCGGACAATCTCATTGAGGTAGCTGTCCACCGCTGCATCGAATAGGCCACGCTTGGAGCCGAAGGAGTTATAGATGCTTGACCGGCTCAGGCCGGTAGCGTTTTCAAGTTCGGGAATAGACGTGGCCTCGAAGCCCTTGGACCAGAAAACCGAGCGGGCGCTCTGGATGACCAATTCCTTATCGAATGCAGATGTCCGCGCCATCACACCCACCTCCTCTTTTCGTAACGACCATTCCAGTATATATTGAAATGGTCGTTACAGAATAGTTGTTTCCCCAACACCAAGGACAGGCCATGATCATCGCCGCACAGGTCTTCGCAACCGTCGCTGCCCTGCTTCACATCTATATCTTCTCGATGGAGTCCCTGACTTGGACCACCGGGAAAACCCGAGCCGTGTTCAAGACCAGCGAAGCCGAGGCAGAAGCAACGCGGGAAATGGCCTTCAACCAGGGGTTCTACAACCTCTTCTTGGCAATTGCCGCTATTGCAGGTGTCATCGCCTTGGGCATTGGCCACCTGGCGGTGGGAGCCACCTTGGTCTTCGCTGGAACAGGCTCCATGCTTGCCGCCGCGTTGGTGCTGGCATTGGGCAGCCCGAGCAAAGCCAAGCTGGCCGTGAAGCAAGGGCTTTTCCCGTTGCTGTCGGTTGCGCTGCTGGTCTTCGGCCTGGCGCTGGGCAACTAGGAAGACACCGAGAGTTCCAAACATCACCGAGAATCGAAAGAACTGGTAACCATGACTGAAGCAACCAGCACGCAGATCCTGCTCGCCTCCCGCCCATCCGGTTGGCCAACGCAGGAGAACTTCACCGTCCAGACCATCGAGCTGCCGGAGCTGAAGGCCGGTGAAATCCGGGTGCGCAATGAGTTCATTTCCGTGGATCCGTACATGCGAGGCCGCATGAATGACACCCGTTCCTACATCCCGCCATTCCAGATTGGCGAGCAGATCCTCGGCGGCGCAATTGGTCGAGTCATCGAGACCGCAGACGAAGCGTTCCCGGCAGGCACCTTGGTCCAGCATCAGCTGGGCTGGTCGGACACCGTGCAAGCTGATTCGGCCAGCTTCAACCCGGCACCCGATCTTCCGGGGGTATCTTCATCCCTTCGCCTGCACATCTTGGGCATGACCGGTTTGACCGCCTACGTAGGCCTGAGCGCCGTCGCCAATCTTGCCGAGGGCGAGACCGTCTTCGTCTCCGGCGCTGCAGGTGCGGTGGGCACTGCTGCCGGTCAGATCGCCAAGCTCATGGGTGCCAAGCGCGTCATCGGCTCGGCTGGCAGCGCTGAGAAAGTTGACCTGCTGACCAGCAAGTACGGCTACGATGCCGCCTTCAACTACAAGGATGGCGATGTCCGCGGGCAGCTGGCTGCCGCAGCTCCAGAGGGCATCGATGTCTTCTTCGACAACGTGGGCGGGGATCACCTCGAAGCCGCGCTGGCAGCGTTCAATGATGGCGGGCGTGCTGCCCTGTGCGGCGCTATCGCCAGCTACAACACCACCGAGTCGACTCCGGGCCCGCGGAACATGGCCAATCTGATCACCCGCGGCCTGAAACTGCAGGGATTCACCCTCTCCAGCTACCTTGATCTCGCCCCGGAGTTCGGCGAGCGCATGGGCAAGTGGTTCTCCGAAGGCAAGATCGCCTACGACGAGACCATCGTTGACGGCATTGAGAATACCGTGGACGCCTTCCTCGGAATGATGCGCGGCGCGAACACCGGCAAGATGCTGGTGCGCATCTAGTTCCACCAACCCAAGGATTGCTCCGGTCCGAACCCCGATTCCGGGGCTAGGATCGGAGCATGAACGGATATGGCGGTGGCTGGGGCTCGGGGCTAGGAATCCTGCTCGCGCTCGCCCCACTTTTGACGGTAATAATCGCGGCCGTAGGTGTTGTCCTGGCATTGCGGACACTGCGGCTGCGCTCGAAGCTGGATACCGCGGACCAATGGTGGCTACGCGTCCAATACGCCATTGACCGGTGCTTGGCCCAGGACATCACCGAGCAGAACGTTGGTACCTCGATGCTCGACCACCTCCAAGGCCAAGGCGAGCTGCCCGAAGGCCTGGACGAGGCGCAGCGCAGATCCTGGCAACATGCCCACAAGGACCGGTGGACGGTGCAGCCAGAGGATTTGGCCTTGATCCGTGATGTGGTCAAGGAGCTGGCCCTGGACAAATTGCGCACACTCAGCTCCATGGGGATTCGAACGAACCCCGATCCCGGTCCGGAATATGACACGTTGCTTCGCCAGGCGCAGCTGGTGCTGAAGATCGACGCGAAGCTGGGCAGGGAAAGCGACCCGGAAATCGTCAAGATCCTCTCCGCTGGCTAGCTACCGCAGCATTCTTGCGTCGGTAATCTTCGGAGCAGTCGGATCATCCTCGGTGACACCGTCGAAGGCGAAGCCGTTGCGTTCGTAGAATCTGATGGCACGCGGATTCTGGGCCGCCACCCAGAGCATGGCCGGCTCATCGCCAAGGACTGCATCTAGCAGCGCCTGCCCTGTTCCGTCGCCATGGAAGTCCTCCAGCAGATACAAGTTGTATAGCTGCCGGGAGACATCTTCGCGCATTCCATCGGTATTCCCGGTAGGGGGTGCGGAGAAGGCGAAGCCGACAAGCTTCCCGTCCTCGCTTTCCGCCACTGAAATCCTGAACAGCGGATTAGGGTCATTCAGGACCCTGGCCCACATGCCTAGCCGCTGCTCCTCGTGCGCAAGGTCGAAGAAGCCATCTGGCAGCAGACCCGTGTAGGTTTCCTTCCAGCAATCGACATGCAGCTTGGCAAGCTCCTGCGCATCGGCAGGCAGCGGTTTTCTGAGCTTTCGAGCCACATCTATCCCTTGATGTATTCGGCTAGATGAACTCCGGTCAGCGTGCCGGAGGCGGCAAGATCCGGCGGGGTACCTTCAAAGACTATGCTTCCACCCTCGTGTCCTGCCCCTGGGCCCAGATCAATGACCCAGTCGCAGTGTGCAACCACCGCCAGGTGATGCTCGATGATGATGACGGTATTGCCTTCATCGACCATCTCGTCGAGCAGGCGCAGCAGGTTCTGCACATCAGCCATGTGCAATCCGGTTGTTGGTTCATCCAGGATGTAGGTACCAGCGCCCTGGCCCAAATTGATTGCCAACTTGATTCGCTGCCGTTCACCGCCAGAAAGCGTGTTAAGGCGCTGGCCCAGTTTCAGGTATCCCAGTCCCACCTGATTCAGCCGTTCAAGCATGGCCTTCGCCTTGGGCACTTTGAGCTGCGCCAGTGCGTCTTCCATGCTCAAGTCCAGGACCTCGGCAATGTTCAAGCCATCCAAGGTGTAATCCAGCACTTCAGCGGTATACCGCTTGCCTCCGCACTGTTCACAAGGCAAAGCAACCCCGGCCATGGAAGCCAAATCCGTATAGGTGAATCCAACACCGCTGCACCCCGGGCACGCTCCGGCAGAATTGGCGCTGAACAGGCCAGGCTTCACCCCGTTGGCTTTCGCAAAGGCCGCACGGATCGGATCCATGATCCCGGTATAGGTGGCCGGGTTCGAACGCCGTGATCCGCGGATGGCGGTTTGGTCCACCACCGCAACGTCGTCACGTTTGGCGATCGTCGAATGGATCAATGTGGATTTACCGGAACCGGCGACACCGGTGATCGCGCACATCACGCCGGTAGGAATATCCACGGAAACGTTCTTCAGGTTGTGCAAGGAAGCGCCACGTACTTCCATTGCCCCATCTGCCTCGCGCGGGTTCGAATTGAGCGACGCGCGCGTCGTGAAATGCTTTCCGGTCAGGGTATCGCTGGCGAGCAGGCCATCGACTGGACCGCTGTAGCAAATGGTGCCGCCGTGGGTACCAGCACCCGGGCCCAAATCGATCACGTGGTCCGCGATTCCAATGACCTCAGGCTTATGCTCCACCACCAGCACGGTATTGCCCTTGTTGCGCAAATCAGCCAGCAACCCGTTCATCCGCTGGATGTCATGGGGATGCAACCCAACGGTGGGCTCGTCGAAAACATACGTGACATCACAGAGCGCTGATCCAAGATGCCGGATCATCTTCACGCGCTGGGCTTCGCCACCGGAAAGGGTCCCGGCCGGACGGTCCAGCGAAAGATATCCCAACCCCAAATCCACCATGGATTTGAGCACGGCCTTCAAATTAGTGATCAGCGGCGCGGCATCCGGGATCTGGATCTTTTCCAGCATTTCGAGCAGCTCGGAAACCTGCAGTGCGGTCATGTCCGCGATTCCCAAGGAATTGATCTTCGAAGCGCGAGCCGCCTGCCCAAGCCGCGATCCGGCGCAGGCAGAGCACGGTGCGGTCGTGGAGATACGTTCGATCCAGGCACGAATATGGGCTTGCTTGATCTCCCTGCCCGAATGGATGTAACTGGACTTGATGCGCGTGACCAAACCCGAGTAGCTCATGTTGGCACCGTTGAGCTTGACCTTGCCAGCTTCTTCATAGAGCAGGCGGTCCAGCATGGCCCTGGGCATGCCACTGAGCTTCACGTCCAGATCCGGCTCCGTGCCGGCGGTCAGTGTCTGCCACAGCCAAGAACCAGGGGCGAAGTTTGGCGCCTTGATGGCTCCCTCGTTCAGCGTCTTGTCCCAGTCCAGCAGCTCGTCAAGGTCGATGCTCGCCTCGGTGCCGAAACCCTCGCACACCGGGCACGCGCCCTGGCCAAGATTAAACGAGTACGCGCCAGCGCCGCCGGCACTCGGAGTGGAATAACGAGAATACAGAACGCGCAGGAGCGAATAGGCATCGGTAGCCGTGCCCACGGTAGAACGCGAATTCGCGCCCATGCGTTCCTGGTCGACCACGATGGCGGTAGAAAGGTTTTCCAGCACCTCGACATCGGGTCGGGGCATCGAGGGCATGAAACTCTGAATGAAAGTCGTATAAGTTTCATTGATTAGCCGCTGGGACTCAGCAGCAATCGTGCCAAACACCAAGGACGACTTCCCTGAACCGGAAACACCCGTAAAAGCTGTGATGCGCCGCTTTGGAATATCGACGTCAACACCTCGCAAATTATTTTCCCGGGCTTGGCGTACTCGAATCGTGTCATGGCTATCGGCCGGATGCTGGATCATGTCCCAAGCCTACTGAGAAACGCGCCAGCCAACACCTCCAGCACGGGGACGAACTTGCAATTGCTGCCGATTCCAGTGGAGGATCAAACCAATAGGGGAGCAGCGACTCCCATGCGAGAGCGGAGAAAGCCATGCCTGACGGACCTAGGAAACTACTCAAGCTCGGCTCGGTGGCGGCACTGGCCGGCTGCCTCGCGCTCGCCGGTTGCGGCAGCACCACAGGTGGCACCGCAAGCCAGGAACCATCAAGTCCTGAAGCCAGCCCGACGCGGTCCGCATCGCCAACGGCATCCTCTTCTGAGGCTGCAAGGGAGTCGGAGCAATCCGAAACTATCGGGGGCCAAGAGCTGGGCAAGCTCCCATCGAGCGCTACCGAGTATGCAGATGCCCTGGTCGTCGCTTGGGGCAATGGAAATGAAGCCCAGATGAAGCAGCTGGCCACCGTTCAGGTGGTCGCCTTCCTCACTGAGCATTCGGCGGCGGGCGGACCGAACTGGTCGCAAACGGGCAGCGATGCCGGAGCCGGTTCGGTCTTCGTGAGCTATGAAAATGCCGATGATGGATCCGTGCTCAACCTCCGCGTGCAAAGCCAGGTGGTTGGCCAGGGCCACGAACAAGGCGTGGTCGAAGCGAACTTCGAATAATCAATGGATCCAAGCCGGGGCGGGACTGCTTAATGGGGCAGATCCGCCCTGGTTCCGTTAAATCGACGAATATTCAACTCCCGAACCCCTGATGCACCAGGGGTCGAACCTGAGTGAGCGTGCTGCGATTTACGATAGAGAATATTCGGCCAAAGGGCGTATTCTCGTAACACTTAATTCATTCACAGGATTTCGGTGTAACAAAAATTACGTCTATCATGATTGAGGCGTGCGCCACGACACATCTGTGGCCCGTCCAACAGTGCGCTCCGATCCCGAACCGTTTAAAGGACATTCATGAAGCTGCTGAAATCTATCCCATTGCTTGGCTGGGTGCTCGTTGCCATCGTGCTGGGTATTCTGCTTGGCCCGATTATGCCGGTCTGGTTGGGAAGCGTATTCCTGACCTACAACTCGATCTTCTCCGGATTCCTTGGCTTCATCGTGCCTTTGATCATCTTCGGTTTGGTGGCACCCGCTATCGCTGAGCTCGGCAAGGGCGCCGGCAAGTGGTTGGGCATCACCGCGGCCATCGCCTACACCTCCACCCTGTGCGCGGGATTGCTCGCTTACTTCGTGAGCCGTTGGCTATTCACCAAGTCGCTTTCCGGTGGCGGCGTTGAAGAAGTTGGCGCAGGCGAAGGATCCGGTTTCGAACCGTATATTTCCCTGGTCGGCAGTGCGGGCGAATCGGCAACCGAAATCGTGCTGACTCCGCTGATGGGCGTCATGACTGCACTGGTACTGGCATTCATGCTGGGCCTGGGCCTGACTGCCTTCCGTTCCACCGTGATCTTCCGTGGAGCAGTGGAGTTCCGCAGCATTATCGAAATGGTTATCCGCCGTGTGATTGTTCCAGCCTTGCCGCTGTTCATCTTCGGCATCTTCCTGGATCTGTCTGCTGCCGGGGACGCCGTAACCGTGGTGCAGAAGTTCCTCTTCGTCGCCGTGGTTTCCTTCGCGCTGACCCTGGTTGTCCTGCTGGTGCAGTACTCCATCGCTGGAGCGATGAACAAGCGCAACCCACTGGCCGCGCTGTGGGGCATGCGCAATGCCTACTTCACTGCATTGGGTACTTCCTCTTCGGCCGCAACCATTCCGGTGACGCTGGAATCCGCCAAGAAGAATGGTGTTTCCGACACGGTAGCCGGATTCGTCGTCCCGCTGTGCGCCACCATCCACCTTTCGGGCTCGATGGTCAAGATCACCTGCTTCTCCATCGCCGTGCTCCTGCTGACCGGTGGCGACGTTTCCTTCGGCACCTACTTCCCATTCATCCTGATGCTCGGCATCATGATGATTGCAGCTCCAGGCGTGCCTGGTGGCGCTATCGCCGCCGCTGCTGGCCTGCTCGCCCAGATGCTGGGCTTCGGGGAGGTCGAGGTCGGCCTGATGTTCGCCGCCTACATCGCACTGGATAGCTTCGGCACCGCAACCAACGTGACCGGTGACGGCGCGCTGGCCATGATCATGCACAAGCTGACCCGAGGCAAGCTCGGCGCCCAGCCCCAGGATCCTGAGGCTGAAATTGTTGAACTGGCAGATGGCACCGAATCAGGTGACCACAAGCTGGCCTAGGCGGCTTCCTGCACTCGCAAAGGCGTCGATGCCCGGTACCAGACTCGCAATGGTACTGGGCATCGATGTTCTGCTTTGCCGGCAAGGATCCGGGCCAAAGCAAAAACCCGCCCAGCATATGAACCTTGACTGGTTCGTATGCTGGGCGGGTTTGCTCTACCGCAGCGGCGGGAAAAGAACTAGATCCACATGGCCGGGTCGATGTACTCGGCGGGGTCCACTGCAGGCTTATGCTCTTCAGGCCTGCGTGGACGGTTCTGAGCAGGGATTCCGGTGACTATCGAGCCTTCGGGAGCATCCTTGACGACCACGGCGTTCGCGCCGATGGCGGAATCGGCGCCGATCACAATGGGGCCGAGCACCTTGGCTCCGGCGCCAATGACCACGCGATCACCGATGGTCGGGTGGCGCTTGACCTTGGCCAGCGAACGGCCGCCGAGGGTCACCCCGTGGTACAGCATGACGTCATCGCCGATTTCGGCAGTCTCGCCAATGACGATGCCCATGCCATGGTCGATGAAGAACCGACGGCCAATGGTCGCACCGGGATGGATCTCGATGCCGGTCAGGGCTCGGTTTGCCTGGGACAGCAGACGCGCTGGCCACTTCAACGAGGGGTTCTGCCACATCTTGTGGGCCAATCGGTGCATCCAGATCGCGTGCAATCCGGAATACACGAAGAAGTTTTCGGGATCGCTTCGCGCTGCCGGATCGTGCTGGCGTGCGTTGGCCAAATCCTCACGCAGGCGGGAGAAAAAACTCATGAATACTACCTTAGTGGTTGCGGTTCGCTCGGGGACAATCCGCAGATGTCACACAGCAAATCGGCGCGAGCTGCACCGATACAGGTCTCTCTATAGACCCAACGGTGGCTCACGCCGATTTATTCTGCTTCTGCAAATTTACTTAGCCACGAATGTCATCGAAGAGCAGGGTGGAGATGTAGCGCTCACCGAAGTCGGGGATGATCGCAACGATCTGCTTGCCAGCGTTCTCTTCACGCGCAGCGATCTGTACCGCGCCCCAAACAGCAGCGCCTGCGGAGATGCCGCCGAGGATGCCTTCCTTGACACCCAGCGCGCGAGCGGTCGATACCGAATCCTCGATGCTGGCATCCAGGACTTCGTCGTACAGCTCGGTATCGAGCACCTCGGGGATGAAGTTCGCGCCCAATCCCTGGATCTTGTGCGGGCCCGGCTTGCCGCCATTGAGGATCGGGGAATCCTTGGGCTCAACCGCCACGATCTTCAGGTTCGGATTCTTTTCCTTCAGGTAGCGGCCTGCACCGGTGATGGTGCCACCGGTACCGATGCCGGCAACCAGGACATCGACCTTGCCCTCGGTATCTGCCCAGATCTCCGGACCGGTCGTGTCTGCGTGGACCTGCGGGTTCGCGGTGTTCGCGAACTGCTGTGCCCAGATGGCATTTTCGGAGGTCGCAACGATTTCCTTGGCCTTCTCCACAGCACCGCGCATGCCGTCGGCACCCGGGGTCAGCACGATCTCTGCACCGAAAGCGCGCAGCATCACACGGCGTTCGGTGGACATGGTTTCAGGCATGGTCAAGATGACCTTGTAGCCGCGAGCTGCGCCTACCATGGCCAGTGCGATACCGGTGTTGCCGGAAGTGCCCTCGACGATGGTGCCACCTGGCTTCAGCGCGCCCGACGCCTCGGCCGCATCAACGATTGCTACACCGATGCGGTCCTTGACGGAGTTAGCCGGGTTGTAGAATTCCAGCTTCACTGTGATGTTCCCTGGCAGGCCCTCGCCGACGCGGTTCAGCTTCACCAGTGGGGTGTTGCCGACGACTTCGGTGACGTTGTTGTAGATCTTGCCCATCTTGTATGCAATCCTTACGTGACTCTATGCAGCCGCAGTTAGTTGCGGCGAAATAATTGCCGGAATCTGGCGTATCCGCCGGACACCTCTGAGGTTCACAACTAACCCTAATAGGCCAAAAGCGCGACTAGGCTTCGTTTAGCCATTGAGCGTAATATTTCCTGACTTTTGCGAGCTTTGGATCGATAATCACCCGGCAATATCCGACTTCTTGGTTTTCGGAGTAATAATCCTGATGAATTTGCTCGGCAGGGTAGAAATCTTTCGACTCTTCCAGCGTGGTGACGATCGGATTGGGGTATACGCGCGAGAACTTGTCGATGGCGTCCTGGAAGAGGCCGCGCTGCTGTTCATCGAGTGGGAACATCGCCGAGCGGTACTGCGTACCCACGTCGTAGCCCTGGCGGTTAAGCGTGGTCGGGTCATGCACGGTAAAGAACATATCCAAGATGACTTCGGCCGGAACTACCAGGGGATCAAAGATCACAGCGACGCCTTCGGCATGCCCGGTGGTGCCGCTGCAGACTTCGCGGTAATTCGGATCCTTGGTGAATCCGCCGATATATCCCGAAATCACGGCGTGGACGCCGCGCGTTCGCTGATACACGGCATCCAAGCACCAGAAGCAACCGCCGGCTAGTACGAAGGTGCTCAGCTTGGTGTCCTGTACGTCCAGGAACGGGCTGAATTGATGAGGTGACTGAAGGCTGAGAATACTCACACAGTTCACAACGTTGCGGCGTTGCATTCTGTTCCATCCTCATATGCACCGCGTAGGGTGGTTGGTATGCAGAGCAAGGCAGATAACTCGCAAGACCTGGGGAAGAGCAATGATTCCCTGGATGCCTCGACGCTCAAGCCCGTTACCGAAGAAAAGCCAGAGCAACCGGTGGAAGACCCATCGGTTCCGCAGACTACCTTGGGTAACGTCCTTGAAGCAGCTGAGGAACTTTGGCCAAAGTCATTGGCCGAAGATTGGGATGCCGTCGGCCTGGTGACCGGGCGTACCAGCCAGAAGATTTCCAAGATCGTGATGGCTGTTGATCCAACGCTGGAGGTGATTGAGGATGCAATCGAGCGTGGGGCCGATCTGCTGATCACTCACCACCCGTTGCTCCTGCGCGGAGTCACCCAAGTTGCCGGCACCAATTTCAAGGGTGAAGCCATTCACCGCTTGATCGAATCCGGTACCGCGTTGCTTACCGCGCACACCAATGCCGACAACGCCATCGGGGGAGTCAACGACGCCCTCGCCGATGCCTTCGGGCTGAAGGACTGCGTGCCGTTGATCGAGTCCAAGGATGGACTGCCAGAAGAAGGCTTGGGTCGGGTGGGCTTTGTGGAGAAGCCGATGAAGCTCGAAGATTTCGCTGAACGCGTTTACACCGTGCTGCCAGCGGTTGCTGGTGGCGTGCGTGTTGCCGGAGACCGTACAGGAATCATCCGGAAGGTCGCCCTATGCGGCGGTGCCGGCGATTCCCTGTTCGACGCGGTGCGTTCACACCAGGCCGACGTCTACGTGACCGCTGACCTGCGCCATCACCCGGCAAGCGAAGCACGCGAAGCGGCAAACGGCGGTTTCCCATACCTGATCGATGTTTCGCACTTCGCCTCGGAATGGGTCTGGCTCTCGGCAGGCGTCCGCGCCTTGGGCAACGTGCTCAACGATCTTGGCCACACCGTGGAGATCGAGGTTTCCCAGGTGAATTCCGATCCTTGGGACTTCGTTCTGACTCCTTAGTCAGGCAGTCCCATGCTGCATCATCTAGAAATTTGGGTTGAGGATTTGGCAGCCAGTACCGCATCCCTGGGCTGGCTGCTTACTCGCCTGGGCTATGTGGTGGATTCCCAATGGGCTGACGGCATTAGCTACGCCCGTGACGATTTTTATATTGTCTTGGAATCCGGCCCAGATGTCAGAAGGCAGCGGCATGATCGCCTGGCTCCCGGGCTGAATCATTTGGCGTTTAATGCTGGTACCAGGCAGGCGGTGGAAACGTTGGCCGCCCAAGCGCTGGATCACGGTTTCACCCTCATGTTCCCGGAGCTGCACCCGTACGCCGGGGGGCCAAAGCACTACGCGGCGTATTTGGAAGATGCATCCGGGTTCGAAATCGAACTGGTAGCGGCCCCCCGCGCAAGCTGAAGCGTGAAATACCAACCGGTGCGATCCAGGAAATATCAGTCCTGAATCGCACCGGTTGCGTTCTTCCGGGTGCTGGCGGCAGCCGGCTTGCGAACTTGTGCCTGCGCCTAGTGCTCCACCAGCTTGACCTCGGCCAGTGAGTATTCGGCTTCGACTTCACGCTGTCCATTGCTGGCGGTGGCAAGCAGCGGATCCTTGGCCAGTTTCCCTTCCGAGATTTCCAGGCTGGTTAGCAATCTGCTGATGTTAGCGGTCCGTGATTCCCCGGCCGCCAATTCGGCCACGCTGAACCCCGGTCCTCCTAGATCGGTTAGCCGTACATTGCCGGTGTTGGTGACGGTGACCTCGTATTCGACCCATCCACCGGCCTTGGAAGACGAGTTTCCCTGGCGTTCGACGACTGACGGCCCGGATACCTCGACGCGGAAGGCCGGTTGGCGATCAAGGAGATCTACTTCCTCCCCGGTAATGGTGTATTCATCCACAATGCTGGTGTATTCGCCGATGCGGCCGGAGGTCCAGCGGGACTGAGGAACGAAGTAGCCGTCCGCTAGTTCCTGAACCGTCACCTCGTGGCGCGGAGTTGCGCAGGTGTAGGCCTTGCCAGCGCCGAGGTTTGAGTAGCGGCAATTGCCTGCTGGACTGGATTCGCCTACCGGCTTGGCCGCAAACGGGGAGAAATTGCCTTCTGCAGGAACGACCCATTGATTGATATTGCCGATGTTGCTCACGCGGAAACTGTAGGGCACCTTCTCACCCACCGCGTAGGGATCTGCTGCCAGGTCGCGGCCCGCATCGCCGCGCTGGCCGACTACTTCGATGCCGGTGACTTCTTGGCCGGCGATCTGAGCTGCGATGGCAGCCTGCGAAGTGGTCCCGGCGGCACTGGTGAATTGCAGTTGCAATGATTGCGCGCCGAGAGCTGTCGCCGCAATAGTTATGGGCACGTTAACGGTGGTGCTCTGGCCCGGCTCAAGTTCGGCGACCTGGGTAGCTGCGGCACTGAACAGGTCCGATGCGCCGACTTCGATGGTTCCCGAGATGGCTTCGGTTTCCTGGTTGGTGATAGTGACCGGCAGGTCAGCAGTTGTTCCGGCATCTGCGGCCAGGGTACTGGCCTGCATTGGAGCGCAAACGTAGTTCAGCCAATCCTCGTCGAAGGATGCGAATTGCATGCTGTCGGTATAGCCGGCTTCGTAGAACACCCCGAACTTGCCCCCGTCGAGCGCATCTGCCACCGAGTAGGCAGACAACCCTCGGCGGATGGTGCGAAGCCCCGGCCAGGTTTTGCCGTCATCGCAGGAGACCCGCGCCGAGACATTGGAGCGGGAGGCCTGCGAATTGGCTCCGGTGTATAGCAGCTTCTTGGCCTGGGTGCTGTTGATTTCGGCATCGGGGAACATCTGGGTGATGTGGGCGTTATTGGTGGGGTCGGGCAGGTTCCTGTCCTGGGTGACCGCCGAATAGCTGTGTCCGCCATCGGACGAGATGGCGACCTTGCGGTAGCCGCCGCCGCTGTTATCACGGGAGTTGAGCATCAAGCGGCCATCGGAAAGCTCAACTACCTTGTTCTCGTCCATGGCTTTCCCGGTGAATTCGCCACGCTGCCAGGTAGCCCCGTGGTCATCCGAATACACCGAATAGGCTTGGATAGCCCGCGATCCATCGGCTTGCATGACATCTGCCGCATACTGCTGGACCAAGCGTCCGGCGTATTCACCGCGGGTGAGCTGGATGCCCTTGCCGGAGGTGGCAAAGGTGGAGCGGACTGCCCCGGGCACCGCGCTGTCGCCGGGCTTAACCACATCGGTGATCAGCCGCGGTTCGCTCCAGGTGGCGCCGTCATCACTGGACTCGACCACGGCGGCGCTGATGACCTGCCGATTCTCGTCATCGTTGCCCCAGGTGCTGCCATGGAATCCCTGGTCCTTGGAATAGACGAAGAACGCGAAAATCTTCCCCGCTTCTTCATCCACCACGTAGCTGGGGTCGGAATAGCCGTATTTCCCTTCTTCAGCGGATCCGGGGAAGCCGGCGGCGATGGTGGTCATCGCACCCCAAGTGGCACCGTTGTCGGTGCTCTTGCGTTGCACGATGCTGTTTGGATTCGGCGCGTCGGCAGCGCTGCCGGGGCGGGCATCCCAGGCGGCGATGACTACGCCATCGCCCAGATGGGCCAGTGCCGGGATGCGGTAGAAGAAGTTCTGGGCGGTGCGGTCGGAACCCAGGTTGATCTCGGAGTAGTTTCCGGGAGGTGCACTGGGATCGGCTTCGTCCAAGGTGGTGGCCGCCAGCGCGTTGTGTGCGCTGATGAACGGAATAGCCAGGGAGATGGCGACCGCTGCCGCCAAGGTTTTTCCATGATGTTGCCTAGAGCGAATTCGCATGGGCTAGTTCCTCGCAGGTTGTATGGGGTCCCGGGAATAGGAGGGACGTATGACGTAGGATGTCATACGTGAAGCCTATGTGAACCGCATCACTTTTGGAAGGGGCCTGCGAGGAGCCATGGCCGTCCCGGCTGCGATAAGCCGGTGGCTGCAGCGAAGATCCTTCGGGCTGCAGTACCGGCACAGCTTGGATTGCCAATCCTGATTGAGCTACTTGGCGGTGGTGAACTGGTGGTCTTCTGGCAACAGAATGTTCAGTGCCAAGCCCTTCTTGTCCTGGACCAAGGACGCTTCCCACTTGGTTTGAACCAGGTCGAGCAGTTGCCCGGGATTCTGCACAGCTGCGGATTGCCCGACCAGGAAACGGGCTACCTCGCCACGGGTGTGCTTGGCAAAGTGCGAGACCACCTTCGGAGTCCCATTGCGCATCTGGAAGACGTTGACCGCAACGGTGTTGCCATTGGCTGGCTTGTAGGCGGCCGCATAAGTGCTCGACCGGGCATCAACGATCAGCTGGTCGCCGGCCACCGCATCCAGTACCGGAGCCAGGCGCTTCTTCCACCAGCTGGCCAGCTTGCCCAGCGGCTCGAGCTTGACCGACATGGACAACCGGTAGGGCGGAATACGGTCGCCAAAACGCACGGCACCCCACAGGGCGGAGATCACGATGATGGATTCATCCGCGCGCTGCTGCGCTGCTTCGTCCAGGCTCGCGTAGTCCAGGGCCTCGAAGAGTACGCCCGAGTAGATATCGTGCGCCTTGGCTGCCGGCTCGGTGTGCAGATTGATATTCCGCGCTACTTCCTTGGCCAGCGAGGCCCCGACTCCCAGCAGGTCCATGGCATCTTCGCGTGCTGAAACTTCAGCAAGAGCGTCAAGCACGAGGCGGCGTTCCCCGCAAAGCTCCGGAAAAGACAGATCCTCGATTTCAAACGGAGAACCTTCGGCGTGGGCGGTCTTGCCTTCGGAAGGCGGCAACAGAATAAGCACGCTTTCCAGCTTATCGGAATTCGCCTGATCTTCTGCCCAGGGCATGTACCCGCAGCGCGGATCTGGCTAGGCTGAACCCACCAGCAAGCAGCGCTTCACGCAGATCAAGGACAGAGCATGCCCCAGCAGAACGCAATAGATAGCCAAATTGCCTCCGGGCAGCACTGCGACTTCGACGTGATCGTTATCGGCGCCGGGCCGGCCGGGGAGAATGCCGCCGACTATGCCACCCGGCAGGGGCTGAAAGCGGCCATCGTCGAATCCGAGCTGGTAGGCGGGGAATGCTCGTACTGGGCATGCATGCCTTCCAAAGCCCTGTTGCGCAGCGGCGATGCGCTGCGCGCGGCACGCCGGGTCCCCGGGGCCAGCGAAGCGGTCACCGGCGCGCTGGACGCCGACGCGGTGCTCGCGCGGCGTGATGCCTTCGCCAGCAACTGGGATGATGCCGGGCAGGAACAGTGGCTGCGCTCGGCCGGCATCGAATTGATCCGCGGACGGGCGCGGCTTTCCGGCCGCGGCCTGGTGCAGGTGGAGGGCCGCGAGTACTGCGCCCGGGCCGTAGTCCTGGCCACCGGATCAACGCCGGTTCTGCCTGGGATCGAGGGATTGGCTGAAGCCAGGCCGTGGGGCACCCGGGAGTCCACCGCGGCCAAGGAGATCCCGCCGAGGCTGTCCATCATCGGTGGCGGAGTTGCCGGGGTGGAGCTGGCGTTCGCCTTCGCCTCCCTCGGGTCCAAGGTCACCATCCTCGCCCGCGGGCCACTGCTGGGCCGCGAAGAGCCCTTTGCCGGCCAGCTGGTGGCCGCGGCGCTGGCCGAGGCCGGGGTAGCGGTGCACCAGGACACCACCCCGTTGCAGGTCTACCGGGACGAGCACGGGATAGCCGGCCTTTTGCTGCCAGGAGGAGCCATGGTGGAAGCCGAGGAAGTGCTCGTCTCCACCGGGCGGCGGCCGGACATCGGGGATCTGGGACTCGAGGCAATCGGGGTGGACCCGTCCCAGCGGCTCCAGGTCGATGACACGATGCTCGTGGCGGGCACCGACTGGCTCTATGCCGTGGGGGATGCCAGCGGGCGCAGCCCGCTGACCCACCAGGGCAAATACCAGGCCCGGGCCGCGGGCGAGGCCATTGCCGCAAGGCTCAATGGAACCGGGGTTCTCGACGCGCCCTGGGGCAGGCATGCTGCCACGGCGGACCACCATGCGGTGCCGCGCGTAATCTTCAGTGATCCGCAGATCGCCGCGGTCGGACTCACCGAACGCGATGCCCGCGAGGCCGGTCTGCAGGTTTCGGTTCTCGAGCACGATCTGGGTGCGGTGGCCGGGGCGAGCCTGCACGCCGACGGGTATTCCGGGCGGGCCAAGCTGGTGATAGACCAGGCGCGCTCGGTGATCATCGGTGCCACTTTCGCCGGACAGGATGCCGCGGAACTGCTGCATGCGGCCACCATTGCGATTGTCGGCGAGGTCAGCCTGGACCGGCTGTGGCATGCGGTCCCGGCCTATCCGACGATCAGCGAAATCTGGTTGCGCTTGCTTGAGGCGCAGCGGTTCGGGTAAACCCGGCTGTGATCGAATCAGCGTTCGAAAGTGGTCCGGATGCCGCGCCCAACGCATTAGACTGGTAGTGAATGGGATGGCCAGACGGTCGCGTGGCAAGCAATTGCCCCGAGGAACGTCCGGGCTCCGCAGAACAGGGTGGTGGGTAACGCCCACTCGGGGTAACCCGCAGGCTAGTGCCACAGAAAATAGACCGCCAGGTTTTCCTGGTAAGGGTGAAACGGTGGTGTAAGAGACCACCAGCACCCCAAGTGATTGGGGTGGCTAGGTAAACCCCACTCGGAGCAAGGTCAGACAGACTGCGTTATGAGGGCTGTTCGCCCCATGCAGTCGGGTGGACCGCTAGAGGCTGCCGGCAACGGCAGTCGTAGATAGATGACCGTCCCGCTTCGGCGCGACAAAACCCGGCGTATCGGCCATCCCATTCATCAACTTCTTGGCTGCTTCCAGCTCCGATTCTGCTCGCAACGGGCCAGCCTTGGCTACCCGTGAGATGATTCACAGTTCCCGATCCGCGGTTTTTCAGCGCACGGTCTAGAATGGATCATGTACTTACGAGGATGATCCTGTTACCTCGTGCCACCGCAAAAGCAATGGTGCTTCCCACGGTGCCAACCGACTTTATGGATCTGCGAGTCGGCTGAATTGGAAGGATTTTCTGTGACCCAGCAGTCTGTCGTTGCCCAGCAAGAATGGAGCGGGCGCGAAGAGCTCGCCGAGGCCATGATCCCACTGATCGGACGTCTGTACCGCAAGAACAATGTGGTGACCTCCGTCTACGGCCGCAAGCTGATCAACCAGTCCGCCATTGACATCATCAAGGCCCACCGCGTGGTGCGCCGCATCGATGGCGAAGAGCTCGACCTGAACGACACCAAGGCCATCCTGGATGCCATCGAGACCCTGAATGTTGGCTCGGTTGCCGTTGATCTCGGCCGCGTGAACAAGAAGTTCAAGGAATCCGGATCCGCTGATCTGAACGCATTCCTCACCGAAGAATTGGGCGAGAAGGTTGGCCAGGCCGGCGCAACCGACGCAGAACCACAGGACGTAGTGCTCTACGGCTTCGGCCGCATCGGCCGCCTGCTGGCCCGCATCCTCGTCGAGCGTGGCGGCTACGGCCTGCGCCTGCGTGCCATCGTGGTCCGCAAGGGCTCGGAAGACGACATCGTCAAGCGCGCTTCGCTGCTGCGCCGCGACTCGGTTCACGGCCGCTTCGAAGGCTCAATCACCGTTGACGAGGAAAACAGCACGATCCTCGCCAACGGCACCCTGATCAAGGTCATCTACTCGAACGACCCGACCACCGTTGACTACACCGCACACGGCATCGATAACGCCATCGTCGTAGACAACACCGGCCGCTGGCGCGACGAGGCTGGCCTGTCCCAGCACATGCAGGCCAAGGGCGTTTCCCGCGTCCTGCTGACTGCACCGGGCAAGGGCGATCTGAAGAACATCGTCCACGGCATCAACGATTCGTGGATCACCGCAGAAGACAAGATCGTCACCGCTGCATCGTGCACCACCAACGCCATCACCCCAGTGCTCAAGGCCCTGAACGACAAGTTCGGCGTCATCCACGGGCACGTCGAGACCGTTCACTCGTTCACCAACGACCAGAACCTGATCGACAACTTCCACAAGGGCGAGCGCCGCGGCCGTTCGGCAGCGCTGAACATGGTGATCACCGAAACCGGTGCCGCCAAGGCAGTAGCCAAGGCCCTGCCGGAGTTCGAAGGCAAGCTGACCGGTAACGCCATCCGCGTACCGACCCCGGATGTCTCCATGGCGATCTTGAACCTCAACCTTGAGAACGAGACCACCAAGGAAGAGCTGAACGCTTACCTGCGTGAAACCTCGCTGACCTCCAGCCTGCACAAGCAGATCGACTATATCGATTCGCCTGAGGTTGTCTCCACCGACTTCGTTGGCTCGCGCCGCGCCGGCATCGTTGATGGCCTGGCCACCATCGTGACCGGCAAGAACGCTGTTGTCTACGTTTGGTACGACAACGAATTCGGCTACTCCTGCCAGGTTGTCCGCGTCATCGAAACCATGGCCGGCACCCACCCGGCAGCAGTACCAGCGCTGAAGGCAGAAGCCGTCACCGCCTAGGACCTAATAGGTTTTAGCTGAAGGGACCATCCCAACGCATTGCGCGCCGGGATGGTCCCTTCAGCTGTTAAACAGGGTTGGTACCGAATGCAAAATGGACAGTATAGCCTTCTATCTAGTTTGCCGTTTCATTTCCTGTTCGCAGTCTTCCAGTGGAGTTACTACTTTTGGCTGGAGTCCAATTTCGTCAGCGATTAAGTCAAGCGCATCTACCGAGATCGCGAACCACTCATCTCCGCCGCCGTGAGTTCGTTTGAAGCCTTGGTACAAAAGGCCGAATGGAGCAGCCTCTCGTTTTCACCAGCTTTGTCTTTGTCTCTTGCCGGCCAGACAAAGAGTACTATGGGCATTTCAGGCGTACTTGCATTGATTTGATTTTCAATGCGCGCCGCACCATGATCTCCGGCAAATCCAACCTTGATAGGTAGTATTGCGTCCGGGAAAATGCCCGCATTCTAAGAACCGTAGGTACATATACCGGTAGCAGCAGGGATGCTGTAGGAACTCAAAATTTGTTGACTTAATTCTCGAGCTTCCACGAGGTTTTCTTGCACCTTTGGATTTAATTGATTCTACTCATCCTTGAAGGGTGAGAAGATAAGACCGTAAATCGGGCGATAGGTCAAGGCGTAATAGTTTATCCAGTATCCTTCGAAGATCTTTAACTGCGGTCAATGAGCTTGACTTGATATTCACCGGATCGGGGTAGGAATTGAAGAGTAACTCGAGAACGGGTTTGTCGCGTGTTGGGGGATTCAGGTTTTCTTGCTTGCGGCTTTGGATGAATGCTGTGATGGAGCCGTGAAATAAACTTGACTTAAAAGTCCGGCAAACTCGAGATCCTTTGCTGAGATCGCTCAGGAGCAGCAATTTGAGCTCCAGGGAATGCCTGCTGAGGCGCAGCTCGGACGCGTATCTATCTATGTCTTGCAAGAGAATGTCCTTCGTTTATTGTGGAAATTGGACCGGCGGCCAATTCGATGTTGGGAACATGGCTATTCTTGGCTGGTCGTTACCTAGGTTTCAAGCGAAACCCACCGTGGCTGGTCGTTTGGGGAAGTATGAGTCAACTCCTCGGGCAACCGTTTATATACTTATTAGACCCACCGGGATACTGCCTTAGATGTCTAGAAAGATGCCAGCGACTTCTACAAAATTGTTTCGTAATGGTTTCGTAACATTACGGCAGGGGAAGACTTCAAGCTCTTCTTACTCAGCTCTGAGCTCCTGAGTATCCATGGATGTACTGGACCATGCGACACGGAGACGTTATTCGGTATCCCGAGCCGTTGGGTATTGGCAGTTCTCAAGGCGCCGTGGTCGGCTAGGAATGCGTCCGCCAATCCGCAGTATTTGCACGTACCATGCACAGTAGATGTTATTCGCAGTGCCGGTGGGCAAAGCTGAGGGCCAGAGAGGAGAGGGGCATCGATCGAAGAATGCAGCTCGCGGCGCGCATGGCGGGCCAGCTCTTGCTGGAGCCGGCAGAATCCGCGTTGCAGGCCGCAGAGCACATGCTTGCGTTCCAGTCCCAGGACTTCGCTGCAGGACGCTACGCGCTGGCTCAGCGCTCCGCAGCGCAAGAATCCCGCAAGCAAGTCGATGCCCTGTTCAGCGAAGGCCGGCTGGTTCGGTCGTGGACCATGCGGGGAACGCTGCATATCTGCTTGGCCGAAGATGCACGCTGGATGACGCGCGCAACGCGTGAACGCACCTTGCGCGCATCGGCCACACGGCTGCGGGGACTGCAGATAGGCACGCAAGCCATTGACCAGGCGACTGGCATCATCAGCTCGTATTTGCAGGAGCACGGGCAAGCCAGCCGTTCCGCGCTCTTCAAGGCACTGAACCAGAACGGAGTGGAGACGGGCCAGCAACGGGGGCTCCATATCCTGCAGGTCCTGGTCCTGGACGGGTTGATCTGCCAGGGTCCTATTCCGGATGACGCGAAGCTCATCGCGCAGGACTTCGTGCTCGTGGATGAGTGGATTGCACGGCACCGGGAACCAAATGACCCGCTGGCGGAATTATTGCGCCACTACCTGCACTCGCATGGTCCAGCTACCCTTCGTGACGCAGCCTGGTACACGGGACAGACGCTGACCAGCATGAGAACCGCGGCAGAGGCCCTGGGCGGGGTGCTGGTGAGCGCAGGAAGCGATGACCGCGGGGAGGGCTATTGGGTGATCGCCGGCAGCCTTGCCCACCGTGAACTTCAAACTACGGGGCCCGCCACGCTACCACTACGCCTGCTGGGTCCCTTTGACGAGTACTACCTGGGCTATGCCGACCGGACGCTGGTAGCCGACGAGCCGATGGCCCGGCAGATCCTGCCCGGCAAGAACGGCATGTTCCTGCCCTTCTGGCTAGAACAAGGCAGGGCTGCAAAGCTCTGGAACGCAGAAACAGCGCCCACCGGCAAAATCGGTGCGGCGCTGCATCAGCGGTATTTGGACTTCAAGGCTGCCCGCTAGGCGGTTCGAGGCCTAGTGGCCGAATGGATCCTCATCGGTACCCGGCAACCAGGTAATGCCCGGCACGCCCCAACCAAGAGATTTCTTGGCCTTCTTCCACTTCTTCTCCCAGCGCGGCTGCAACTTGTCCACGTAGAGGTAGCCATCAAGATGGTCGTACTCGTGCTGCATGATGCGCGCGAACCAGCCATGGGCCTCAAAAGAGACCGGATTGCCGAACTCGTCGAAGCCCTCCACCTTCGCGTAGTCGGCACGTTGCAGCGGGTAGTTCAAGCCAGGCACGGACAAGCAGCCCTCTGAATCCTCATCAGGGTGGGCCGAAGCCTGCGAAACCTTCGAAAGGGTCAGCTTGGGGTTGATCACTACGCCCCGCTCGGGAGCATCGTCCTGATCCGCGAATACGTAGGTGAACATGCGCAGGCCCAAACCGATCTGCGGAGCCGCCAGGCCTACACCGTGCGCTTCATCCATGGTGAGGTGCATATCGGCAACGAGCTCGCGCAAGGCGTCATCAAACTCGGTGACCTCCACCGCACGCTTGTGAAGTACAGGTTCTCCGTAAACAGTGATCTGCCGAATGGGCACGTGATCAGTTCCTTTCAAAAGTGCTTAGAGTGCTCGTCCAATAGTTTCACGCATGATCTCACTTGTGCCACCGAAGATGGTCAGCAAGCGCGATGCAGTGAACGACTGGGCAATCGGGTACTCCATGATGTAGCCATAGCCGCCATGAAGCTGCAATGCCTGATCGGAAAGCTTTTTCGCGCTCTCACTAGCCCAAAGCTTGACCTCGGCAGCCTCGGAAGGATCCAGCTCGCCTTCGTTGAATGCCAGTACGGCCCGGTCCACGAAGCTCTGGGTGACATGCGCCTCAGTCTTCAGGTTAGCCAGCTCGAAACGGGTGTTCTGGTACTCGGTCAGCGCCTGGCCAAAGGTCGAGCGGTTCTTCGCATGCTCCAGCGCCTGTTCGAAGGACGCGGTGCAGATCGCGGAGGCAGACACGGCAATAGCCAGGCGGGCCTGGGGAAGCTGCGCCTTGACGTAGGACAGGCCCTGTCCAGCTTCGCCAACAAGATCCGTCGCCGAGACGCGGACATCGTCGAAGAACAGCTCAGCGGTATCAGAAGCGCGCAGCCCGATCTTATCGAAGGGGCTGCCGTTGGTGTATCCCTCGGAACGCTCGACCATGAACAGCGAGAATGACTGTTCGGTCGCCCGTCCGCTCTCGCCATCGGTGCGCGCAAGCACCAAGGCGGCATCGCCAAACGCTGCGTTGCCGATGAAAGTCTTCTGGCCGCTAATCAGCCAGTCATTGCCATCGCGTACCGCCTTGGTGCGTACGGCACGCAGGTCGGAACCCGCGCCAGGCTCCGTAAACGCGCAGGAGGTAATGGTTGAGCCATCGACCATGCGTGGCAGCCACTTGGCCTTGAGCTCGGCGGAGCCGTAGGACAGCAGGTATGGCAGAACCAAGTCGTCGTGCAGGTGGAACGCCAATGCCACGGACAGGTGACCCGAACGCACGAGCTGCTCATCAAGCACTACACGGAAGCGGTAATCATCGATACCCATGCCACCGAACTGTTCAGGCACGGCAAGACCCAGCAGGCCGTTTTCGCCGGCAGACTGCCACACCTCGCGAGGGATCTGATGATCCTTTTCCCACTGAGCGTATTTACCGGAAATCTCCCGGGCATTGAATTCCGTAGCCAGTTCACGGAACTGCTCGTGGTCCTCTTCAAAGAGCGCGCGTTTCACAGGGGGAGTACCTTTCGGTGGATAGAACGAAGGCATGAAGCTCACTGGCTTGCCGAAGTACATCATCCATTATGGTGGCTCAAGCCAATTCGTGCCTATTCGCCAAGGCAAACAACGATTCAAGTCACTAGATAACGCAAAAAGTCTCGAAAAACACGGGGCTAGACCCAAAAACGCAAAGCGTTCGAACATAGTTTCGAATCCAGGCTCCAACCTGCCGAAATATGACTTAACACCGCATCAGGGCATCACTGCGCTCGCCGGTAGGTTCGAACTTCCCGCTCAAGCAGTCCTGCCGGCGACGCGTTTGCCGCCAGCTTCCGTGATGGCGTTGGGTTGACCGGAGCCAACGATACTTCGGATCCGGCCCCTGGGTGACGAGCTGCTCGTTGCGCATGGGTGCGGGGTACCAGTGGTGTCGCCCTGGTGGCCGTCCCAGGGGTTGCAGATCTCTTCGCGGGCAATTAACCCGGTTGGCGCTTCGCAGAAGCTGATTGGTTCGAGACTGCTGGCGGGGTTGCGAATTATCGTGGCGAAGTGCCCGATCCGTGCCTTGTAGGCCCGCTGTTCAGCTTCGGCAGGGTGCATGGGCAGCTGCTGGTTCGTGGCGAATGCAATGACGGTCCGTTGGCCGTTTGGCTGCTGGAAAGGCGGGCCGAGGCGTATTCGCTGGCGGGGATTTGCTGCGATTGCCTCTGGATTCCAGATGCCCGGGCTGGAATCATTCGAGGCCGAGTGCCTAACTTGTGCCGCTCCAGTGCGCTGGAAACGAAAAAAGACCTGGTTCGGAATTCTTCATTCCGAACCAGGTCTTTCGAACTGGGGTGAGTAACGGGGTTTGAACCCGCGACCTTCTGGACCACAACCAGACGCTCTACCGACTGAGCTATACCCACCATGTTTACTTCGGTACTAGTCAGGAGCGGTAGTGCTCATGATTTCGTACCGGGCAACGAGAAATACTATACACGTATTCGCGTCGGAAATACCAATTCGCGCGGTGCCATCCCTGGGATTGTGACCGGATGCTCATTATTTATGGCCGTGAGCCTGTGGTGCGCCACTGATCTGCATCATTCGGTGAATCCCTGTGGCAGGATGCCGCCTTTGCCCGCAGTACCGGCGGCAAAGGTCTTGCCACGGGTTCGGGACGCTCCCGCGCTAGGTAGCGAGGGTGGAAGTCGATATAGTTCGAGCTACTGTGAAACATGGACGATGGGGGAATCCTTGAGCATTGACGACCTTTTGGAAGCCTTGAATGCGGGCCAGAGAATTACCGCGGGTTCGCCGCTGCATGCGGTCATGCATCGCTCTAGCCAGGACGCGCTGCGCATTTGCGCGGAGCTGAACAACGGCTACCGCAGCCCTGGGCAAGTGCGTGAGTTGCTGCAGCAGCTGACCGGCACGCGCGTTGACGAGTCAGTGGTGCTATTTCCGCCGTTCAACTCGGAGTTTGGCCGAAATATCGAACTGGGGAAAAACGTCTTCATCAATGCTGGCTGCAAATTCCAGGACCAAGGCGGGATCAGCATAGGGGATGAGTGCTTGATTGGGCATAACGTCGTTGTGGCTACGCTTGATCACGATCTTGATCCTGCTCGGCGAGCGGATATGATTCCGGCCCCCGTGATCATTGGGCGCAATGTCTGGATTGGAGCGAACGCGACCATACTTTCCGGCGTCACGATCGGCGAGAACGCGGTTGTCGCTGCTGCAGCGGTAGTAACGAAAGACGTCCCTGCTGGTGCTGTTGTGGTTGGGTCGCCAGCCAGGGTGGTGCGCACCGTCTAATACTGCAGCGCGTAAGCGGCGGGGCAGTGGCGCCAGGCATGCAGTTAAAGCAAAAGACTCGATTCGGAACTTTCGTTCCGAACCGAGTCTTTATCTCTGGGGTGAGTAACGGGGTTTGAACCCGCGACCTTCTGGACCACAACCAGACGCTCTACCGACTGAGCTATACCCACCATATTTACTTCGATACTAGTCAGATCGTTTTTGCGAACCAATTTCGTACCGGGCAACGAGAAATACTATACACGCAATTCCTAGCGCGATGCCAATCGGGAGGCCCCTGGAGCACTGTGCAGTGCATCACCAACGCTTCGGGGGCCTTCTTCTGGCAGCTAGCCGGCGCTCTGGCTGATCCCGCTGGCGATCTTCCTGGCCTCATCGGAGGTTGGTCCTGGAGCCGGAACCATGATGGCGTCGCGGTAGTAGCGAAGCTCGTTGATCGAATCCTGGATGTCACCCAGCGCGCGGTGGTTGCCGGTCTTGGCTGGAGCGCCGTAGTGCGCCTTCGGGAACCAGCGGCGGCTCAATTCCTTCAAGGTCGACACGTCGATTATGCGGTAGTGCAGGTGCTCGATGACCTCGGGCATATCGCGTGCCAAGAAGTTCTTGTCGGTGCCCACCGAGTTGCCGCCCAGCAACGCCTTGTTCGGCTCCGGTACGTGCTTCTTGATGTAGTCGATCACCAGACGCTGGGCTTCCTCCATGGAGATGCCGTTCTCCAGCTCGGGCAGCAGGCCGCTAACCACATGCATATTGCGAACGAAATCATCCATCTGCGCCAGGGCTGCCGGCTCCGGCTTGATGACTACCTGGATGCCTTCATCGACGATCTCCAGATCAGAGTCGGTAATAAGTACTGCTACTTCGATCAATGCGTCGTTAACCAGGTCCAAGCCGGTCATCTCGCAATCGATCCATACAATTTTTTCTGAGTTACTAGCCACGTATCCAATCTACACTTCAGGCAGCGCTGTGGGGGAGCGCACCCTCGTAACGGGGCGGACGAGCAGTGTTTCAACCGGCTTGAACGCGTGGCCAATGCTAAAATCGTCTGAGATTTCCGGCTGTTCAATCGCCTGCTCGCAAGGGCAGGGCAAATGCGACGCTGGCTTAATTACTCTCGAACTCATGTCCGTTACAGCCCGAGGTGTCAGTGTGTCAGCCAGCAAGCCAGCAGCAGTGAGCTCCCCGCCCTACGCTGGAGTGAACAGGACCCTCCTCAGTGGCGTCATCGGTTCCTCCCTGATCCTTTTCGGGTCCTTCGGTACGGGTTGGCTGGCCAGCGTGTCCCCGCTGAACCGCGACCCATTCTTCATCATGCTGCGCACCGAACCAGCTGGCGTGATGACTTGCGTGGTCCTGCTGGCCCTGGGCTGCTGGATCCTCTTCCGTTCCTGGTGGCGCCTGGGCCAGAAGCTCAAGGGCTGGGGCGAGGGGTCGCTGAAGGTGGTCCGCCGCGCGGTCTGGCTGTGGAGCATCCCAATGCTCGTCACCCTGCCGATCATGAGCCGTGACGTGTTCGCCTACATCGGCCAAGGCCGGCTGGTGGATGCCGGCCAGGATCCTTATGTTGACGGAATTTCCTCGCTGAATAACTGGTTCCAGCTTGGTGCCGACACCATGTGGGCGCAGGACGGCACCCCCTACGGTCCGCTCTACCTGAGCATCGAATTCCTCGTGGTCAAGCTGACTGGCCCTTCGACCGACGCGGCAATCCTGGCTTTCCGGGCCATCGCCTTCATTGGCGTGCTGCTCTGCCTGCGCTACGTGCCCAAGCTTGCCGAACTGCACGGTGTTTCCGGGGCCAAGGCCACCTGGATGACCGTGGCCAACCCGCTATTCCTGGTGAACTTCGTGGCCAGCGCCCATAACGACTCGCTGATGACCGGCCTGGCCGTATGGTCCGTCTACCTGGCTTGCAAGCGCCATGGATTCTGGGCCATCGTTGTGCTCGCCGCCTCGGTAGGCGTCAAGCCGATCACCCTGGTGCTCCTGCCGTTTATCGGCCTGCTCTGGGCAGGGTCTAACGCTACCTGGCCGCGCCGCATCCTCTACTGGTTCTACACCGGTATGATCTTCCTGGCCCTGATGACCGTGGTTGGGTGGCTCAATGGCTACTGGTTCGGTTGGCTGAAGGTCATGCTCTTCACCGGTACCGGATACTCCATCTTCTCCCCGGTAGGCATCGCGGTCATTGCGCTGAGCGGTCTGGTCTCCGCCTTCGGGTTGTCCACCGAGTGGATCCTGCCCGCGGCCAAGCTCTTCGGCCGCCTGGTTGGCGTAGCCATCGCCTTCGTCCTGATCTTCCGCGGAAAGCACTCGCACCTGGTGCAGCGCATGGCCATCGCCTTCGCAGCGATTGTCGTCCTCTCCCCGGTGATCCAGCCGTGGTACCTGCTGTGGCTGCTGCCGTTCTTCGCCGTCACCGGCCTGCACGATGACTGGCAGATGCTGTGGCTGCACCTGACCACCATCTTCTTCCTGGCCTACCAGGCCGCTGACCAGATCTTCGTCTGGCAGTTCCTGCAGGAGTCCCTGGTTCCACGCGTCCAGTTGATTTCCTGGGGCATCTCCATCGCCTGCGCCTTGTACCTGGTCTTCTTCGACCCGAAGACCAAGAACATCTGCGCTGATCTGCTCAGCTCGACCAACTGGCTGAAGAAGAGCAAGAAAGCCTAGTGGCAGTGGAGGAGCGGAAGCTGGCACCGCAGCGCGCAAGCCTGCGGTCATTATCCTGGCAAGGGTTCACCGCCTCGGCGATGATCACCATAGCCTCCTGGGGGATCGGCTGGTTCCCGCGCAACCAGCTTTCCCCGCTGGCACGCAGCGGCTTCTTCATCGAGTTCCGAACTGAAGCGCCGGGAGTCATCAGCTGCATCGTGCTGATGGCCCTTGGAATTGTCTGGCTGACCCGCACCTGGATCCTGGCCCGGCCATGGGTGCAGACTGCCGGGGAGATCACCCGGCGGGAACTGACCCGAGTGCTGGCCATGTGGTCTGCTCCGCTGATGCTCAGCTTCCCGATCCTCAGCCGTGACGTCTACTCGTATCTGGCCCAGGGCCGAATGCTGCATGCCGACAAATCCCCGTATGCCGAAGGCGTGTCCGCGCTTCCGGGCTGGTTCGATGGCGGATCCGACAGCCTGTGGGCGCAATCGCCCTCGCCCTATGGCCCGTTCTTCCTCGTGCTTGCCCGCATCATCTACTTCGCCTCCAACGGCATCCCCGAAATTGGCGTGGGCCTGCTGCGGATCATTGCCGTGCTCGGCGTTTGGGGTTGCTATCACTTCACAGCGAAGCTGGCTCAGAGAATGGGGCAGAGCGCCAACTGGGCGAACTGGGCCATCGTGGGCAATCCGCTGTTCCTGCTGACCATGATCGGCGGGGTCCACAACGATGCGCTGATGATCGCCGGTGTCTTCAGCGCCTTCGCCTACGCCTACGACCGCCGCCCCATTGCCGCAACGATGGCGCTGGCCATAGCCGTGTCAGTCAAGCCCATCGTGCTGCTGGCGTTGCCTTTTATCGGCCTGATCCTGCTGGGCAGGAGCCCGTCGATGCGCGAGAGGTGGAAGATCTGGACCAAGGTCGCAGCCCTCTCGCTGACCTGGCTGCTATTGATCGGTGCGGTCACCAACCTCTGGTTCGGCTGGCTGCTTGCCATGTTCACCGCGGGCGATGCGGCGTTCCCGTACGCTCCGGTCGGACTGATCGGCTGGTCCATCAGCAATCTGACTGGCCTGTTCGGTGCCGATATTTCCCTGGTGAATGCCATTGTGGTGGCTATTTTCCAGGCCATTGCGCTGGCCATTGTTGCGCGCTTGGCACTGGCCAAGGACACTTCCAGCCCGGTCCGCCTCGCCGCGTGGGCGCTCTCGGCGGTGGTGCTGCTGGCCCCGATTATCCAGCCCTGGTACATCCTGTGGTTGATGGCGCTGTTCGTCATTTCGCACAAGGTGTCCTGGGGGTCGGAAAAGCTGATGATCTACGTATCCAGCTTTATCCTGGTGGCGGTCTTCGTCGACCAGCTCTCCATTGAGCAGTGGCATTCGGCCTGGCTGATGAAGACGCTGGCCGGCGTGCTCGTATTGGGCCTGTTCATTGGTCTATTCACCGCCGATACTAAAACCAGGCAAGTGCTGCGCGGGCCGAAAGCATAGTCAAGGTCACATTCTGCGGCACAGCTTTTTCTCGGAAAATTCCGCTTAGATAGAAATATGCAAACAATGTTCTGGCCAGCGACTATTGCGATCCTCGGCGGCGCCCTCTTCTTGGCGTCCGCCGGTGTCTTCCTGCTGGCCGTGCAATACCGCCGGCATGGACGGTTGTCCTGGCGCCGCACCATTACCACCGCAACCGCAGCTGTCTACGGATTCGGCCTCTTCAGCTACACCATGCTTCCGCTGCCGGCCACGCGCGACGAATTCTGCCGTCCCGGGGTGGCCATCCCGCAGCTGGTGCCAGGCCGTTTCCTCGACGATTTCAGGCTGGCCATCATGGAGCGCGGGCTGAGCGGCTTCGCCACCAGCTTCACCCTGTGGCAGGTGCTGTTCAACATCATCTTGTTCATGCCCCTGGGCATCTTGGCCGTGCGCTGGCTGCGCGGCAACATTTTCACCGGCGTCTTGCTCGGCTTCGCGGCCTCGCTGGCCATCGAGCTCACCCAGTACACCGCTATTTGGGGGTTGTACACCTGCGCCTACCGCGTGGCCGACGTCGATGACCTGATCACCAATACTGCCGGCGCGCTGCTGGGCGCGATGATCGCCTACCTGCCGATGTTCCGCTTCCTTTCCGGTCCGGTGGAAGCGGACGCGGCCAATGCGCCGGCGCGACCGGTCACCCGCACCCGCCGCGCACTGGCCAACATCTTCGATGCGGGCTTCACCGCCGCAGTGCTCTTCGTCATCGGCGCTGCCCTGGAACTGCTGGAGCGCCTGGGTGCTCCGGAGTTCGGCAAACAGTGGATGAACTTCTGGCTTCCGCTGCTCGTGGTCTTCTTCGTCTTCTGGCTGCCGAGCCTGGCGCCGGGGCGGGCCACCCTCGGCCAGCGCTGCGCCTGGTTGATGCTCACTGACGGGCAGGGGCAACCGGCTCCTGCGGGCCGGGCCTTGCTGCGCAGCCTGCTCGGATTTGGCGGGATTAACTTCCTCTTCCAGATTTCCACCAGCATGGTCGACTTCACGCCGTACCCGCTGCTGAACATGCTCGTTGTGATCTATATCGCGATCAGCGCCTTCTACTTCATCTTCGAGGCAAAACACCGGGGACTGGCCGGAAAAATCAGCGGTACCGGTTTCATCGACCGTCGCGCCCTTTGAGCCAAGGCACCCCAGCAGCGCAAGGCGCACGCTAAAATGGAACGCGGTGGTCTGCGCCTGGGGTGCGGTCCAGCAAACTCGCGTTTGAAGACATACCGATAATTCTCAAAAGTTAGGTCTGCTCAGCAGCATGGAAGATAACAAACCAGAGGTCCCGGCCGAACCGCACCGCGCCGTCCTAGGCACGGCCGTAGGCGCGACGGTCCTCATTGCCATCGGCGCATTCGTGCTCTCGTTCGCTGCGTTGACCGACCTGGCAGAACGCTCGGGCATCAGCCCGCGCCTGGCCTGGATCTGGCCAATCATCATCGACGGCATGATCGTTGCCGCCACCGTGGCCATCGTGGCCCTGAACGGATTCCATCGCAAGGCCATGATCTACCCGTGGTCGCTGCTGTTCTTCGGTGCGATCGTTTCCACCGCGGCGAACTCCACCCACGCAATCCTGACCGTGGACTCGATCGAAAACGGAGTGCCGCCACTGGTCTCCGCGCTGGTCGCCGCCATGCCGCCAATCGTCTTGCTGGCCATCACCCACCTGACCGTGCACATGTACCAGAAGAAGTCCGAAGCCGCGAAGCTGCGCGCTGAACTGGAATACAACGAAGAGCAGGAAAACGCCGAGAAGTACGGCGTCGCTTATGATGATGGCTACAACGCCGCGCTGACCGACACCAAGACCGCCGAGGAAGAACGCCTCACGGTCCTGGAGCAGGAACACCAGGATGCGCTGGCCCGAGCCCGAGCCGAAGGCATCGCAGCAGGCCGTTCGGACTCGAAGGTCACCCCGATCAAGCAGAACGCGCAGCCAGCGAAGGAAACCAAGCCTGCAGCGCAGAAGAAGACCGAGGACAAGGCACCATTGTTCGACGACATGGCCAAGCGCCTGTCCCGTCCATAGGGCCGTTGCCGCACCCGGTTGGCACCAGGGCATGAACATAGGGACAGCATTTTCACGAACGCTTTAGCATCCAGGAGGCATCAATGATGGATCCGGCGCAAGGCCAGGCGAACGACGAGTTCTCCGAACAGATTGCGGCCGCCGTTGAGCAGTACAAGTCTGTGACCGGCGAACTCAATACCGTCATGTCGGCCATGAAGGCGAAGATCCGCCGGCTGTTCGCCAATTCCGAGGTGCAACCGCTGTTCATCACCGGCCGGGTGAAATCGCCGCAGTCCTTTGCGGCCAAGGCCTCGCGCCGCCTGCAGGAAAGTTCCGAGACCGCACCGGTGCTGGAATTCCCCAATCCGCTGCGCGAGATCCACGACATGGTGGGCATCCGCATCATCGTGATGCTGCCCCATGAAATCCAGCAGGTAGCCAGCCTGATCAAGTCGCACCGCGACTCCTTCGACTGCCGCAGCGACCGCGAGAAGGATATCGGTTCGGTGGAGTCCGGAACCTACGGCTACTCCTCGCGCCACCTGCTGCTCAAGACCCGCAGCGAGCCGATCGTGCGCAAGTTCCAAGAAGCCTTGGGCAAGCCCGTGGTCGCCAGCGGCAATTTCGTCTTCGAAGTGCAGATCCGCACCGTGCTGCAGCATGCCTGGTCCGAAATGGAACACGACATCCGCTTCAAGCATCCTGGCGAAGCCGCCTGGAACCCGCAGATCGACCGGCACTTCACCGCCACCGCGGCGATGCTGGAAACCGTGGAAGACTATTTCACCGATATCGACGAGTTGTACCACCGCCTGAACGGCTACCACGACCAGCAGGGTGCTGGATCCGAGCCGTTGACCGGCGAGAAGATCGGCGAAATCTGGCAGACGCTGCTGCCGCACGTTGACCGCAAGCGCGATGACGATTGGTCCTGGGCCGCCGAGCTGCTCGGCTCCCATGGCATCGACCAGACCTGGCAGCTGGCGCAGCTGCTGGATGCGAATGTGGTCACCGATGTGCGTGCGGCGCTGGACCACCGCTACTCGCCGGGTCCGGACCGGTTGCTTGACGACGTGCTGCTCTGGCGCTTCGGCAAGGACCACATCGACAAGACCAGCGGCGGGGACCTGCGCCGCGAAGCTTCCTTGCGCCGCCGCCTGATCCAGATGATGGACTACCGCTCGCAACCCAGCACCAAGGAATAATGTCGATTCGAAGCCCGGATTTCCACTGCGGTGGAAGTGCGGGCTTCGAATCTTTTAACCAGCTCAACCCCAAACTGTTAGTTTGTGCACGTTCCGCCGGTCAGGGCGCGGTTGGCCGGTAGAATAGTTAAGTTGCCCAATTTGTGGGCCGCAAAGTTTTTGTACCCGCGTGAAAGGGCCACACCATATGATTTCCGTAGCCAACCTTGAGCTACGCGTCGGCGCCCGCCTGCTGATGGACGAAGTGAACTTCCGCATCGACAAGGGCGACAAGATCGGACTGGTGGGACGCAACGGTGCCGGCAAGACGACGATGACCAAGGTCCTCGCCGGCGAGACCCAGCCAGCCGCGGGTGAAGTCACCTACAAGGGCTCCATCGGCTACCTGCCGCAGGACCCCAAGACCCCGGACATGGAGCAGCTGGCGCGCAATCGCATCCTCGGCGCCCGTGGCCTGGACGTGGTGGTCACCAAGCTGGCCCAGAACCGCGAGGACATGGCCAGCGAGGACGCTGCAGTCTCCGCCAAGGCCATGCGCCAGTACGACCGCCTGGAAGCAGAATTCATCGCTGCCGGCGGTTACGCTGCCGAATCCGAAGCTGCCGCCATCTGCGCCAACCTGGATCTGCCGGACCGCATCCTGGACCAGCCGCTGCGCACCTTATCCGGTGGTCAGCGCCGCCGCGTGGAGCTGGCCCGCATCCTCTACTCGGATGCCGAGACCCTGCTGCTCGATGAGCCGACCAACCACTTGGACGTTGACTCGATCATGTGGTTGCGCGACTTCATCAAGAACTACCCCGGCGGCGTGCTGATGATCAGCCACGATACCGGCCTGATGGAATCCACCGTGAACAAGGTGCTGAACCTCGACGCGAACCGCGGCGTGGTGGATGTCTACAACATGAACTGGAAGCGCTACAAGATCCAGCGCGAAACCGATGAGCGTGCCCGCAAGCGCGAGCGCGTCAACATCGAGAAGAAGGCTTCGGTCCTGATGACCCAGGCGAACAAGATGAAGGCTCGCGCCTCCGGCGCCTCGGCGGCGCAGTCCATGCTCAAGCGCGTGGACCGCATGCTTTCGGGCCTGCAGGAAGAGCGTGCCTCCGACAAGGTTGCGGCACTGCGCTTCCCGGATCCGGCCCCTTGCGGCAAGACCCCGCTCATGGCCGAAGGCCTGTCCAAGGCCTATGGTTCGCTGGAGATCTTCAACGATGTCTCGCTGGCCATCGACCGCGGTTCCAAGGTCGTGATCCTGGGCCTGAACGGTGCCGGCAAGACCACCTTGCTGCGCATGCTTGCCGGTGTCTCAGAACCCGATACCGGAAAGATCATTCCGGGCCACGGCCTGAAGATCGGCTACTTCGCCCAGGAGCATGACACCTTGGATCCGGAAGCCAGCGTGCTGGAGAACATGCGCCGCAACGCGCCTGATCACCTGAACGATGCCGACGTCCGTTCGATCCTCGGCTCGTTCCTGTTCGTCGGCGATGACGTGACCAAGCCTGCCGGCGTGCTTTCCGGCGGCGAGAAGACCCGCCTGGCCCTGGCCACCATCGTGGCTTCCAGCGCCAATGTGCTGCTGCTCGATGAGCCGACCAACAACCTCGACCCTGCTTCGCGCGCCGAGGTGCTGGGCGCGCTGTCCACCTTCCCGGGTGCCGTGGTCATGGTGTCCCACGATGAGGGCGCAGTGATGTCGCTGCAGCCTGAGCGCGTGGTCATCTTGCCTGATGGCGATGAGGACCTCTTCAACGAGGACTACCTGGAATTGGTTTCGCTGACTTAAATCCTTACCAACGCGGATTAACTCTCGTAGGCTTGGCAGATCACCACTTTGAAGGGGATGTGCCAAGCCATGAGTGTATCTGGACGCAGGTTACCGCGGATCGCAGGCGCTGGGCTGCTGCTTGCCAGCGCGCTGGCCGGTTGCGCCGCACAGGTTCCCGATGAGGTCAACGCCCAGTGGACGCTGCTCGATCCTGCCGGGGTGAACGCGTCGAGCACCAGCCTCGAACTCGGGGTCATGCGGCTTGCCTGTTCATCGGGGGTTACCGGCGACGTGGCCGCCACCCAGGTGGAAGTGTCCAACGACCAGATCACCATCGGGATCGTGGTTGAACCGCTGGAAGGCGACGCGCACACCTGCCAAGGCAACGAGACCGCGCCCTACACGCTCGAGCTGCAGGAGCCGGTGGGGGACCGCAGCCTCATCGATGCCTCCTGCCTTGAAGGTGCGGGGCAAAAGGCCGATAGCTGCAGCGACGGCGGGATCCGCTGGAGTCCGCCGGCCAAGCACAGCTGAAAGAAAACGGCATTAAGCGAGGAACCGCGCGGCAACTGGAATATTCCAGTT
>NZ_JBOGEG010000034.1:0-40202 GCF_050701915.1 Glutamicibacter sp.
CTGCCTCTGCGAGGCAGCACTACCAGCGATGGCCAATATGATGCAGCGCGCGGACCATGTAGCCCACGGCGTCGGGCATGTGCCGCGCCTCGGTAGCCGCGAAGCCGATGAGCAGGGCCGGCGGAGCTGGCTGCTGCAGTACGTAGTCCCCCAGCGCATAGGTGTAGACCCCGCGGTCGGCCAGCTGCGCCGCCAAAAGCTGATCGTCGATTCCCGGCGGCAGTTTGGCGATCAAATGCATCCCCGCGTCCACCGGGCTGGCATGGATGAACGGATCCAACTGCCGGTGCAGTTCTTCCAACAACGCCGCCTGCCGGGCCTCGTAGATTTTCCGGGTGCGTCGGATATGCGAGTTCAGGTGTCCCTCGCGCAGGAAGTCGGCCGTGGCCGCTTGGATCAGTGTGGATGGACTCCGGCCGGTCACGGAGATCGCGGCTCCGAAGGACTGGACCAGGTCCTCGGGCAGCACCGCGTAGCCGACCCGGATGGAGGGGAACATGATTTTGCTGAATGATCCCACATGCACCACGTGCGCGCCGCGATCCAGACCGAACAACGGCGGCAGGTGCGCCCCGCGATAGCGCAGTTCGCTGTCACTGTCATCCTCGATGATCCAGTTGTTGCGCGCATTGGCCCAGGAGATCCACTCCATGCGACGGGCCAGGGAGGTGCGCACAGCCAGGGGGTGCTGGCGGGCGGGAGTCAGGAACATGAGACGGCCAGCCGGGAAGCCTTCCGTTGCGCCCAGGTTCGCACCCTGCTCGTCAATAGGGACGCCGTGCACGGTGCAGCCGTTTGCCAGCATCGCCTTGGCCGCGGCGATGTGTCCCGGGTCCTCCATCCAGACGTGGTCCCCTGGATCGGTCATCAGCAGCATAAGCGCATTGAACGCCTGCTGCGCGCCGGTGGTGATGACGATCTGTTCGGCTGCCGGTGTGATGCCCCGAGAATCGCGCAGGTACTCGGCCACCGCTTCGCGCAGGGGCAGGTAACCCAGCGGCTCGCCATAACCGAGCATGTCGATGGAGCGGCGTTCGCTGTGGCGAGCCACCAGGGTTTTCCAGGTGCGGGCGGGGAACAGGTCGGTCCCGACTTGGCTGGCCACGAAAGTTTCGGAGTCTTCCGGATTCCAGGAGGTCAGCGCCTGCTTGTGCAGCTCGCTGCCGCGGGTTGAGGTGCTCAGTCCTGCGCGCACAGATAGTTCGGGGCGTCGCGACACCGGTGAGAAGCTGAAATCGTTGTGCCATTCGTCGCCCACATAGGTGCCATCGCCAGCTCTGGAGCGCAGGAATCCTTCGCTGGCCAGAGCCTGGAACGCGTTGACCAAGGTAATCCGGGAAACATCGAGCTCGATGCACAGGGTTCGGGTAGAGGGGAGCCTGGTGCCGCCAGGAAGCTGTCCGCTGAGGATCTTGGTGCGGATCTGCGTGTAGATCTGCCGATGCAACGGGCTGTCTCCAGCTCGGTCCAGCCGCAGGTCGCCCAGCAACTTTCCTCCGCTTCCCTTCACCATGGATCCTTCTCCCCCAGTAGCTTCGGACCGCAGGACACGGCCGACGACGGGCCAGCCCCCCAGTATACCTTCGTATTCTGTGGGCCAACCCGCCGTGAAATGCGCTGCCGAGGTCGCTAGACGCCAGTCGTGACCTTTTTCGCCTTCTTAGCGGTCTTGGCCACCAGCATGGCGATCACGCTGCCGATTACTGCCAGCCCGCACATGACCGCGAAGACCAGATGGAATCCGGTGGCTCCCGGGTATGCGTCAAGGATCGCTCCGTAGATCAGGAATCCGAACATGCCCGGTGCATATCCGATGAGACAGGCAACGCCAAAGGCGGTGCCGCTGATCTGATCAGGGATGCCGACCTCATCCATCGGCGCCCAGAAAACACCGCGCATCGAGAACACGATCAACGAGAAGACCAGACAGGCAACCATGGCCGGTACGGTGAATTTCTCGTTCTGTGGCAGGAAGACGATGAGCGCCATGACGGGAAGCAGGGCCAGAAAAGAATAGCTCAGGTACTTGCTGGAGCTCTTGACCTTCTTGTCGGCCAGGTAGCCGCCCAGCGGACCGCCGATGATCTTCAGTCCGTACTGGTTGATAATGCCGAAGATGCCTACCAGAGCCACCGGCAGTCCGTACACGGTAGACAGGTACGGAATGAAGTAGGTCAGCCCCACATAGACGATGTAAACCATGAACACCGTGAAGCTGACCAGCCACAACTGCGGCATGCGCGCAATCAGCTTCAAGGATTCCCTTACGGTCGGCTTGTGCGCCATAGTCTCAGTTGCCGCGGCATCCTGGATGGCCGGCGCAGAATTGCCGCGCAGCAGGAAGAAGAGCAGGATACCGATTACGATATTGATCGAAGAGTAGGCGATGATCGCGGCACGGAATCCAGCGAGGCCCGAGCCCATGGCGATGAAGATTCCCAGGGCCGAGAAGGCCACGATGGTATCGATGACACCGCGGCCACCCTCGAGGAAACCGAACATGCGTCCCTGCTCGTCGCCGTCGCCCAACTGTCTGACGCTCTTAAGCAGCGCTGGCCAGAACAGACAGTCCGAGCACACCGCGAGCAGCGCGAACACAACCATCATCATGTTGAAGTCCGGGAACGAGGCCATGTAGAAGCCGATGGCACCGGCGCCGATCAGGCCTGCACTGATTACGGTGCGGGTCTGGAAGCGGTCAGCCAGGTATCCGCCGACGACAAACAGGGCGGTGGCCACGATCGAGTTGATGCTTAACAGCAGTCCGATTTCGGTGTTGCTCAGCCCGAGGTGCTCCTGCATGGGGACATAGAAAACGTCCTTGAGGTTGGCCAACTTGTAAATGGTGCCGCCGCCCATGATCAGCAGGACGAATTTGCCCCACTTAGCCTTGTTGATCGTTTTCATTGGTAGGTCTCCTGAAGAGTTTCGTTGCGGGCCGTGTCCTCGGACGCCGATTCCAGTCGGCACATGGCAAGTTCACGCAGTTGGGCAAGGACTGTTCGAACATAGGTCAGCTGGTTGACCGCCCACTGCGGCTCTTCAACCAGCATTTCGTCCAAGGTCAGTGAGGCCGGAAGGTCAGTAGTGCTCAGATCGCGGTAGGCGATGAACGGATCTTCCGGGTCATCTGCGCGGCGGAAAGCCGGAGCACGGTAATGGTTTTCCTGCTCTAGGGCGAAGGCGATCAGCTGCGGTTCGTCCTCTCCCAAGAGCAAGAGGTCCATCAGCATGAGCGGGCTCGGCATGTCGTCGTCATCGCTACCTTGCAATACCCCACGGTGGCCGAAGCCTCCATCTTCCGGCATGATCTTGACGCCCTTGAGATGAACTTGGCCGATGTGCGGAGCCAGGTTATTCAGCGCGTCCAACGGGCGCTCGTAGGCGTTGATCATGTTCCCGAAGTCGAACAGTGCATGCAGCCGGGGATGGTTTGCACGTTCCAGGGCTGCTGCGATTTCGAAGCTCTTGAATTCCTCGTGCTGTTCGAAGTAGAATTGCAGGTCGTATTTCTCGGCCAGCACGATCAGGTATTGCAAGTCGCTGTCAACCATGGTGAGAACCTCGGACAGCAGGCCTTCGTAGCGTGAATACACTCGGATGTGCTCGACGTTCAGGATCCGCGCAATGCGCACCACGTCGTCGAGGTCCGTCTTGCGGGTGCTGCTGATTTCCAGATGTACTTTGAGCCCCAGCTGGTGCGCGGTGGCTCCGAACTCCCGAAGCTCCGCGTCGCTGGCCTGCCCCAGGCTGCGCTCTTCGCCATCAAGCAGGTGGATGCAGACACCGTCCAGTTCATGCTCAAAAGCGTAGGTCAGCAGGTCGCTGGGGCGGTAGGTGCCATAAGTGAAATTTCCCAGTAGCGAGTAGGCATGCGCGAACAGAGGAATCGTGTCGATTCGATCGATTAGCTTCTGTGCCAATTGCGGCGTTAGCTCTGGAATCTGCTTCTGTTCGGCGGCATTTAGATTCATTGACAGGATCTTTGCGAATCGAGACTGTACGTTCAAGATTTCCTCCTCGGCTTCGGCGTGCTGCGCATCACCCGGTGTGCTGACTCTCATTTTTAGCAAGATATTAGTCATCGAGGTATGTCCATTATCGAGGCCAGGGTTAATACCAATGGCCAAGTCCAGGAGGCGCAACGCACGGTGCCTTGTGGGCATGGGAGCCATATTGCATCTCTTCCGATGATCTTGGCAGCCAAACGGGCAGAGGGTTAGGCCAACGTGACGTGGGACCATGAGCCGGAATCACGTGATTCAAAGACGAATCCATGTCCTTGCCAAAGCACGAGCCTCAAAGAGCAAGACTTCCAAGCTTCCAATTACCCTCTGAAAAGCGAAGGATGCCGGTCGGCCGGCAACACCGCGGGCTACCGCATCGCGTCAGCTGACCGTTTCCTGCCCCGGGCATATCGACGGGATCTGTGCGCTTACCCGCGGCCTGATCATGAACAGCTCGCAGCGCAATTGCAACCCACCTTCAAGAACTCGAACCTTAGCTGGTATGCCTGCATCGGCTGGGTCCGAGAACTCCAACGCACCAGCACCGACGAGCTTGGAACTGTAGCGGGCCGCCTGCCCGAGCGACTCCATATCGATCGGCAACAGCAGCCAGCTTGTAGCAGCCGACCGCCTTGATACGCCTTTCCCCTTGGGCCGGCGCAACGTGTGAATTGCCCACAGATGTTGGTTCCTGCATTCCCAGTCCGACTTCTGGCGAGCAGTTCACTGCATTCGCGACCCTTCACGAACTTGGCAAGTGCGTATTGCGTCCCAGTTTTCCATAGGCTTGCGCTCTGCTTGTTCCCGACTGGATTCCCGCGGAGAGATGTCGCCCAGGCGCACTGCCAGTTACATCGCGGTGCCCGACTTCAGCAGTCGATAAAGTAGTAGCCGCCGTTCAGTCCGTCCACCATGATGCGGTAGGACTTTCCTTCCAGCTTCGCTTCGATCACCCAGTTGGGTTTCCAGACCTTGGCGACACTGCTCTTTTCGCGGATTCCGCCACGCCAGGCCAGCCGGGCCCGGCGCAGGGCCGCGGTGGACAACAGGGCTTTGGCCCTCTCGCGCGCGGTGTCGAAATCGATAGTGTTCCACTGCGGATCAGCCACCAAGTCCAGTGGCTGGCCAGCTTGATCATCTTGGACTTGCCACGGGTCGCTGACAAAGGCCTTGCCCGAGTAGTAGTCCACCAATGCATGCGCCTGCCCGGTCCGCCCGGCCAGCTGCGGCACCTCGAAGATGAACCCCGCAAAGGGATGGTGGCGCAGCTTGGCCGATTCGACCGTCAATCCAGGTGCCTTGGCAGCAAGGATACGTTGCGCGTCCTGGCCATCGACCAGGGTTTTCAGTACCAGTTCATTCACCGCGGGCCGCCATTTCGGCCTGGCTGGCCAGCAAGGCATCCTGGCCCATCAGCATCTTCTTCGGAATGGGACCGATCTTCGCGGTCTCGTCCAGGGCCCGGCCAATATGCTCCGGCACCGGATGCGACTTCTGGCTGGCCAGGCTGCCGATGACCATGGCCGCGGTGGAGGCCAGAATGCCGGTGACCATCGGATCGATGCCGGTGGCATCCGGAGCCCCGGAAACCTGCCAGAGCACCGAGACCAGGGTGCCGGCGATCATCGAGGAAATCGCGCCTACGGTATTGGCCTTCTTCCACCACACCGCGCAGATATAGGAAGGCACAAAGGCGCTGCCCAGCACCGTAGTGGAGAAGATGACCACCGCGGCCACCGCCGGCGGCTCGAATGCCGCGATGGCGAAGCCGATGACCGCCAGTGCCAGCACGGTGACCCGCGAAACCCACACCATCTGCGCATCGCTCATCTTCTTGTTAATGAACCGGGCATAGATGTCCTGGCTGGCAATGGTGCCGGCCTGCAGCAGCAGGGCGTCGGCGGTGGACATGATCGCTGCCATGATCGCGGCCATGACGATGCCCACGGCAAAGGTGGGCAGCACCGCGTCGGCGACCTCGAAGATCGCGGTCTCCGGATTGGCCAGGTTGGGCAGCAGGATCAGCGCGAACAGGCCCACCAGGTAGGGGCCGGGGATGAACAGCAGGTTGAAGACCAGCGAGTAGGCTCCGGCGGTGCGCGCCACCGAGGGCTTCTTCATGGCCATGTGGCTGACCACCACATGCGGCCAGCCCATGTAGCCGATGGAGAAGACCAGCAACGCACCGATGATGACGCCCCATTGGCCCTGGTAGCCCAGGTCCGCTCCCCACATGGTCAGCAGGTTCGGGTTGATCTCGCCCACTGCCTCGTTGCCTTTGGTGAAACCGCCTACTGCCATCAGCGTGGCAACCAGGATCCAGACCATGCCCACCACCATGATGATGGCCTGCACGAAGTCGGTGTAGGCCACAGCCAGGTAGCCGCCGAGGAAGGTATAAAGGACAATCACGCCGATGGCGATAGCCAAGGCCACAGGGAAGGAAACTCCAGAGACCATCTCCAGTCCACGACCGCCTGCGATGAACTGCGCGAGGACGTAGAAGAACATGCAGAACAGCGCCACGGGAGCGGCAATGAGCCGGATCCACTTCGAGGGGTAGCGGTGCTCCAGGTACTCGATGGAGGTAATGGATCCAAGGATCTGGGACAGCTTGCGCATGCGCCGGCCAAGGACCGAAAGATTCAGGATGCCACCGCCCAGATCGCCCAGCGCGTACCACATGCTGAAATAGCCCTGGGTGTAACCCATGGATCCAGCTCCCATGAACATGTAGCCGGACATGGAGGAGCTTTGCAGGCGAAGTGCGGTGACTCCCGGGCCGAGGCTGCGTCCGCCCAGCAGGAATCCCTCAGCATCCTGCTTTCCGCGCTTCATCGCCCAAACACCGATGCCTGCCATGGCGACGAAGTAGATGACCAGGAACAGGATCTCGATGCTCATCGCTGCTCCTCCGCATCCTCATGCTTCCAGCCGCGGCTGAGCCACAGGAAAACACCGGTATAGATCACCCAGAGGGCCGGAACCCCGATGATGACCATGGTCGTGAACGCCGGAAGTCCAAACATCGACGCATTCCCCCTCAAAAACCGAACACTCTGTATTGTGTGAAGCGAATCACTATAGATCCACGTGATTGACAGTTTTGCACAGCTGGAGGCTGATCAACAGTGACACTTGTAGAGAAAACACGCGATGCCCGGACAAACTGTCCGGACCAGTCGATCGCCACCATGGACCAGCTGCTCCAGCTGCCCGCGGTGCTCGCCGGGAACCCGCAGGTCTTTGCCGATCAGGCGTCATTGAACCGTCATGTTGGCTGGGTCCACGTGCTGGAGAATTCGGACCCGAGAACCTACCTGCGCGGCCAGGAGCTGGTGCTGACCACGGGCATCGGGTGGGGCCCGGAGACCTGCTTCGAGCAGTACGTTGCCGAATTGGTCGAGCTGGATTCCGCCGGGCTGCTGCTCGAGCTCGGCACCCATTGCCCAGCTGTTCCGGCGGCGCTCATCCAGTCCTGCAAGGAGCACTCCTTCCCACTGGTGGCACTGCATGAAAGGGTGGCGTTCGTGGAGATCACCGAGGCACTGCACCAGCTGCTCTTCTCCACCCAGACCCGGCGCATCGAAGCCGGTGGCGAGGTGACCGCGCATTTCACCGCGCTGATGCAACTCGGCGCTCCGGCCGAAACCATACTGCGAGACTGCGCCAGGCTGCTCAACGCCACGGTGGTGCTGGAGGATTCGGGATACAACGTACTGCGCCATGCCAGCGCCGTTCCGGTGCCCGCGGACTTCTTCGAGCATTGGCAAGACCGTTCCCGCAGCTTGCATGCGACAGGCAACTCCGGACGCCAAGCGATCCCGGTACAGATCCACGGCAGGCATTTCGGTTCTCTCATCGCCCCGGACACTGCAACTCATCCAGCAGGCTCCCTGCATGTGCTGACCATGGCGGGCATCGCACTGGGGACCGAGCTTCTGCGCAAGCAGGAACCTGCCTCGTTGGCCTTCGATACGGCCTGCGAACTGCTTGACGACCTGATGCTGCGAAAGGACGCGGACTCGGACCTGCTCGCCGGGAAGTTCGAAGCCTCCGGATTCCCCGTGCGCCACCGGCAACTGCACGGTTTCGCGATCCAGCTGGCCGCGTGCGCCGACCTGAAAGCAGCAGCCAGGAAGATCGAGCGCACTATCGGCAAGGACCTGCATCCGGTGATCGGTGCCCGGAATGCGCCAGCGTCCAAGCTCTTCGGCTTCTTCTCCGCCATCCCCGGCAAACTGCCGCCAGACTGGCCCCAGGCCTTGCACCTGGATGAGGGAGCCGGGCACTTTTCCGGACCGCTCTACCTGGGTGCGGCCGTCCAGGACTTCGGGCTACTGGCAGATTCCATCAGGCAAGCCATCGGCGGATGCGAACTGTCCCTGGCAGCAGACCAGCCGGTGGTGCTTGCCGCAGAGTATCCGCTGGCGCTGCTCGCCCACGAGCTGCGCCATGAACCGGCAATCCAGCGCCTGCCGCAGCAGGTGCTCGCCCCGATCCTGGCTTTGGACCCTGCCCGGCGCGCCGAATGCCTGCGGGTCCTCCAGGCCTATTTGGCTTCACCAACCAACCGATCCCAGGCGGCAACCCGCTGCCAGCTCTCCCGGTCGGTGTTCTACCAGCGGCTCGGACTGCTCGAATCCCTGCTGGACATGGATCTGAATGATGCGCAGTCCCTGACCATCTTGTCGCTGGGCTTGGCCGTCTACCAGCCGAGCGTGGCAGCATGAGGTCCCGGCCGGCTAGCCGCGGGGGTGCGCGTCGGGGTAATCCTCGGACCAGTCGCAGGGTCTGCGCAACGCTTCCACCATGTCTTCGGAAACCTGGTGGAAGCGCTGCGCGGCCACATGCGCCTCGAACCGGTCGACAACATCATTGATCAGCTGCTCTTGCGGCATGCCGGTAATGTCATAGCCGCAACCGCCCTTCACGGAGAAGACCTCCAAGCGCACCGTTTCCTCGTGCCGGCGTCCCGAGCCGTCGCCGCGGGAAACCAATTGCAGCACCGGGTAGATCTGGTAGCGGAAGGGCAGCTGCCCTTCCAACTCGATCACCAGATCGAGCTGGCGGACCCCGGTCTCGGCCACCTGCCCGGTGGCCACGGATATCCGGGTGCCGAACCCGGCCAATTCCCTGGCCACTTCCAGCAGGGCTGGCTCCGCGACCCCGTCCATGTATTCAGCCGCTTCCTGTGCGGTGCATGCCGCCACTGTTCGGGCCAGCCGCTCCCGCCATTTCCGGTGCTTGCCTCTGGACCTGGCAACTGCCGCGTCCTGCGGGACCGGGGGTTCCTGCCGCAGGGATCTGTACAGCGAGATCATGATCAGGTAGAGGATCACGGTGAACGGCAGAGCCATGATGATGGTCATGTACTGGATGGTCGCGAAGCCGCCCACGAAGAGCATCGCCAGGGTCAGACCGCCCACGGCGAGTGCCCAGAAGATCCGCGACCATTTCGGGCCGTCCTGCCCATTGTGGCTGGTGTAGGAGGTCAGGTTGCTCATCATCAATGCACCGGAATCTGCGCTGGTCACATAGAACAGCAATCCGGTGAAGGTGGCCAGGCCTGCTATGAAAGTCGCCGCCGGATATTGGTCCAGCAGCATGTAGAAGCCCTGCTCTGGCGCGTTCATCGCGATGTCCCCGAATTCTGTGGCGCCAGAGCGGACAGCATCCACCGCGGAATTGCCGAAAATCGAAATCCACAGCAGCGTGAACAAGAACGGCACCACCAGCACCCCGCAAATGAACTCGCGCAATGTCCGGCCGCGGGAGATCCGGGCCAGGAACATGCCCACAAAGGGCGACCAGGCGATCCACCAGGCCCAGAAGAACAGCGTCCAGGAGTTCATCCAGTCATCGGGCCGGTCCATGGCGAAGGTATCCAGTGCCATTCCCGGGAAGCTGGAGATGAAGTCACCCAGATTCATCACCACGGAGTCGATGAGCATAGTCGTTTTCCCCGCCATCAGCACGTAGCCCATGAGGGCCACGGCCAGCAGGAAGTTCAGCTCGGAAAGCCGCCGGATGCCCCTGTCCACTCCCGAGACGCAGGAGACCGTAGCCATGCCCACGCCCAGCAGGACCAGGCCGATCTGCACGGAGACCGACTGCGGCAACCCGAAGAGGTAGGTCAACCAGAAGTTCAGTTGGATCACCCCGATGCCCAGTGAGGCGGTGAGCCCGAAGACCGTAGCCACCGTGGCCGCCACGTCGATGGCATCGCCCATCCGGCCGTGCACCCGCTTGCCCAGGATCGGGTAGATGACAGCCCGGATGCCCAGCGGCAGCTTGTAGCGGTAGGCGAAGTACCCCATGGCCGCTCCCACCAGGGCATACAGGGACCAGCCGCTGATGCCGTAGTGGAAGGTTGTCCACACCACCGATTGCCGGGCCGCATCGAGCGTTCCCCCGGGGCCTTCGGGCGGCGCCAGGTACTGCGCCACTGGTCCGGTTACCGCATAGAACATCAAATCCACGCCGATCCCCGCGGCGAAGAGCATGGCCGTCCAGGTGCCCAGCTTGTACTTGGGCCGCGAGTGATCCGGCCCCAGACGCACCGAGCCGTAGCGCGAAGCGGCGATGAAGACCACGAAGCCCAGCACCACGCTGAGGGTGACGATATAAACCCACCCGAGCTTCTCCGAAGCCCACTGCACCGCACTGCCGATGACTGCCTCGGCGGACTCCGGCGCTGCCATTGCCCAGCAGGTGATGCCCAGGATCACGCCCGCGGAGGCGAGGAAGACGCGCCAGTTGGTGCGCGGCGGGGGAACTGCATCGGTCGTGCTCAGAACGGTGGTCCCGATGCTTTCAGGCTTTGCTACGCGAACAGGGGTTTTCATGGGTTGCACCTCGCTGTGGCAGGTCATTCTGGGATCGGGCCATCCGCAGCACCTGGGCGCTGCGGATGGCGGGAGGCAGGCTGCGCCTAGTGCGCCTGGGCCTGCGTCTGCGTCTGGTGGCGGTAGAAGTCGGCGTATTCCGGATCCATGGGAGCCTTGCCCAGGATCAGGTCGGCGGCCTTCTCCGCGAGCATCATCACCGGAGCGTAGATATTCCCGTTGGTGACATAGGGCATCGCCGAGGCGTCGACCACGCGCAGCCCCTGGACCCCGTGAACCTTCATCGTCAGCGGGTCCACCACCGCAAGCCGGTCGCTGGCCGGGCCCATCTTCGCGGTGCCGCAGGGATGCAGCGCCGTTTCCGCATCGCGCTTGACCCAATCCAGGATCTGCTCGTCGGTGCGCACTTCCGCTCCGGGAGAGAGCTCCCCTGAATTGTAGGGGCGCATGGCGCCCTGGGAGAGGATTTCACGCGAGACCCGGATGGCTTCGACCCATTCGCGCCGGTCCTGCTCGGTGGACAGGTAGTTGAACAGGATGCTCGGATGCTCGCGCGGATCGGTCGAGCGGATCTTCAGGCTGCCACGGCTATCGGAGTACATCGGGCCCACATGCACCTGGAAGCCATGCGGCGCGTCCGCCTTCTTCCCGTCGTAGCGCACAGCCAGCGGCAGGAAGTGGTACATCAGGTTAGGGTAGGCCACCTCCGGGTTGGAACGGGCGAACCCGCCACCCTCGAAATGGTTGGTCGAGGCCGGGCCCTTGCGGGCCAGCAGCCACTGGGCACCGATGAAGGGCATCCGCCAGCGGCTCAGGCTCGGCTGCTCGGAGACCGGCAGCGGACAGCCATGCTGGACGTAGACTTCCAGGTGGTCTTGGAGGTTCTCGCCGACCCCGGGCAGGTCGACCACCGGGTCGATGCCCAGGGTGCGCAAGTGCCCGGCATCCCCGATCCCGGCCAGCTGCAGCAATTGCGGGGTGTTGAAGGCGCCGCCGCACAGGATCACCTCGCCGGCCTCCACTTGGTGCTTGCGGCCGCGGCGCACGTAGTCCACGCCGGTAGCGCGCTGCTTGTCCATGCGCAGGCCGGAAACGAAGGCCCCGGTGAGCACCGTCAGATTCTCCCGGCGCCGCAGCGGATGCACGTAGGCGCGGGCGGCATTGAGCCGGCGGCCGTTGCTGATATTGCTGTCGAAGGGGCCGAAGCCCTCTTGCCGGTAGCCGTTGACGTCCTCGGTGCGCCCGTAGCCGGCCTGGTCCGCGGATTCGAAGAACGCTTGGAACAGGGGGTTCTTGGCCGGGCCGCGGCGCAGCACCAGTGGGCCGTGCTGCCCGCGCCTCGGATCATCCGGGCTGCCGGTGGCGGTTTCCATCTTCTTGAAGTAGGGCAGGCAGTGCGCGAAATCCCACGATTCCATGCCCGCATCAGCGCCCCATCGCTCGTAGTCCAGCGGGTTGCCGCGCTGGAAGATCATTCCGTTGATGGAGCTGGATCCGCCCAGCAGCTTGCCCCGGGCATGCTTAATCCGCCGTCCGCCCATGTGCGGTTCCGGGTCGGACTTGTAGATCCAGTCGTGGCTCTTGCGTCCGGCCGGGAACATCAGCGCCGCGGGCATCTGCACAAACAGGTCCCACCACCAGTCCTTGCGCCCGGCTTCCAGCACCAGCACCGAACGGGTGCCGTCGGCGCTGAGCCGGTTGGCCAGCACCGACCCGGCACTGCCTCCGCCGACAATGACGACGTCGTATTTCTTGGTTGCGGTATTCATCGGGTTCACGCTCCTTCTGCCTGGAACCACCGGGCGGGGGCAGGCTGGATATTCTGGTAGATATGCCGGGTCTCGCGGTATTCGTTCAGGCCCTGGATGCCGTTTTCGCGGCCGAATCCGGACTTGCCGAAGCCGCCCCATTCGGCCTGCGGCAGGTAGGGATGGTAGTCGTTGATCCAGACGGTGCCATGGCGCAGGCTTTGCGCCACGCGTTGGGCGCGGGACGCGTCATTGGTCCATACCGCGCCGGCCAGTCCGTATTCGGTGTCGTTGGCCAGGAAGACCGCTTCCTGCTCTGTGCTGAAGCGCTCCACGGTGACCACCGGCCCGAAGACCTCTTCGCGCACGATGCCCATGGTGCGCTCGCAGTCGGCGAAGACGGTGGGACGCAGGAAGTATCCGTCGGCCAGCTCAGGTTCCGGCGGCCGGTGGCCCCCGGCAACCAGCCGTGCGCCCTCGGCGATGGCCCGCTCGATATGCCCTTCCACTGCCTCGCGGTGCTCTGCGGTGGCCAGCGGGCCGCATTCTGCGGAAGGATCAAATCCATTGCCGAGCCGGATCAGCTCGGCGCGGCGGGCCAGTTCGGCGACGAAGCGATCGTAGATTCCCTCGTGCACGATCAGCCTCGAACCGGCCGAGCAGACTTGGCCGGAGTGCACGAAAGCTCCGCTCAGGGCGTTGTCCACGACTGTTTCGAAATCCGTGTCATCGAAGATGATGTTCGGGTTCTTGCCGCCCAGCTCCAGGGCCACCTTCTTGATGTCGGCCGAGGCCGCGGCCATGACCTTGCTGCCAGCTTCCAGCCCTCCGGTGAAGGAGATCAGGTCCACCTCGGGGTGCGAGGTCATGGTCGCCCCGACCCGCGAACCGGGTCCCAGCAGCAGGTTAACCGTTCCGGCGGGCAGTTCTGCCTGCTCCATGAGTTCCACGAGCTTCATGGTGGATAGCGGGGTGACCTCGCTGGGCTTGATGACCACGGTGTTGCCGGCGGCCAGGGCGGGGGCCAGCTTCCAGGAGATGGTCTGCAGCGGATAATTCCACGCCGCGATCAGCGCGCAGACCCCGACCGGCACGTACCCGATGCGGCTGATGATCTTCGGATCCCCTGCATCCACCATCCGCCCGGAGTCCAGATCCGCGGCATTGGCGAAGTAGCGGAAGGCAGAGACGGCGTCATCCACATCCAGGCGTGCTTCGCGCAGGGTCTTGCCGGCATCCAGGCTTTCGATCCGGGCCAGTTCCTCGCGGTGCTCAAGCACGATCTCGGCGATCCGGGCCAGCTTCTGGCCGCGCTCGCGGATGGGCAGTTCGGACCATTGCCCGCCGTCGAATGCGGCGCGGGCGCTGCGCACGGCATTGTCCACATCGTCGGTGGTGGCCACGCATACGGTGGCCAGGACGCTGCCGTCTGCGGGGTTGAGCACCTGGTGCGGCGGGTTCTGTCCCGAGGACCGAATCCACCGTCCGCCGATGTAGAGGTTCTCCAAACTGGTCAACAAATCTTGCATTGAATATGCCCTTCCTCACATTTGTGCATTACATTTGAAGACGAGCGTACACAAAGTGTGTACTTGTGTACAGATATTTTTTTAAACAGACCGCCGCGGGCCCTGGACCCGGGGCAGGATGCGCCGTCGGGTTACTGCAGGAGCAGGCCAACGACAGCAAGAGATTGCTGAAGAGAAAGGGAGGCTACATGCCCGAGAAGACGGATCAGGGCTCACGCGCGAAGAGGGTTCGCGGACCCGGGGACCCGAACCGCCGGGTGCGCATTGCGGAGGCAGCCATCGCGGTGGCCATGACCGAGGGCCTCGATGCGGTCACCCATCGCCGGGTCGCCGCAGAAGCCGATGTCCCGCTGGGATCCACGACCTACTACTTCCGGACGATTGACGACCTGCTGGCCGTGGCCATGGAAATGGCCGCCCAACGCGGCGTCGAAGCTCTCCAGCTCTGGGAAAGCCAACTGCCGAAGGATGCGGATATGGCCGAAGCGCTCACCAGCTATGTCATGGATCTGCTGGGCGATAACCGCAGCGCCACCGACTTCGAATCGAACCTCTATGCCCTGGCCTATACTCGCCCGGCGTTGCGCAAGGCTGCCGCCGATTGGGATCTCGGATTGACTAAGGTGCTATGCCACCGCACCGATGAAGTCACCGGCAAGATGCTTGGCGTGGCCCTGTGCGGCCTTCAGCTGCAATTGGTCTTGTCCGATGAAATGCCCAAGCGGGAAGAAATCCTGAGGATCTTCCGCCGCGCATTGGCCGGAGGGCTGGACTAGGCCCGGAAGCGCAAAATAGCCCGGCCAACGGCCGGGCTATTGATGCGGGAAGCAACTAGCGCAGCACCACGGTGCGCGAACCGCTGAGGAAGACCCGGTCCTCGCAGTGCCAGCGCACCGCATCGGACAGCGCCTTGCACTCGGTATCGCGGCCGGCTGCCACCAGGTGCTCGGGCTCGTAGCTGTGGTCCACTTCCTGGACCCGCTGGGTGATGATCGGCCCCTCGTCCAGCTCCGAATTCACGTAGTGCGCCGTGGCGCCCACGGTCTTCACCCCGCGCTCGAAGGCCTGGTGGTAGGGCTTGGCGCCCTTGAAGGAGGGCAGGAACGAGTGGTGGATGTTGATGGCCCGGCCGGTGAGCTTGCGGGTGAGGTCATCGGAAAGCACCTGCATGTAGCGGGCTAGCACCACCAGGTCCACCTCGAAGCGGTCCACCAGGTCCATCAGCTTCGCCTCGGCCTCGGGCTTTGTCGCAGGGGTGACCGGAATATGGAAGAACGGAATCCCATTCCACTCGACCTGCTGCCGGTGATCCGGGTGGTTGGAGACTACGGCCGCGATCTCCACCGGCAGCTCCCCCATCCGGGCACGGAACAGCAGATCGTGCAGGCAGTGGCCGAACTTGGAGACCATCACCACCACGCGCTTTTTATTTCCGGCTGGGCGCAGGCCCCAGGTGGCCTGGTGCTCATCGGCGAGCTGGCCGAGGCTCGATTCGAGTTCCGCGATCTCGGCGGGGATATCTTCCGCCGCGGCGACCTCGAACTCGATGCGCATGAACAGCGTCCCGGAGCGCTGGTCGTCATGCTGCTTGAGCTCCCGGATGTCTCCATGGTGCTTGAGCAGCAACCCGGTCACCGCATGCACGATGCCCGGGCGCTCGGCGCAGGTGAGGGTCAGGACATATTTGTTATTCGGTTCGGTCATCGTGCCGCTCCTTGGATTCGCCGAGGTGGCGATAGCTTCGCCATGGCTCGTGGTGGTTTTTCGGGGAAACAATGCGGTTGCGCTTGGCCTCCGCGTGGTGGATTTGCGCCGCGGGATCAAAGCCGCTTTACCGGGGGTTCTTCCCGGGCCCAATGCCCGGCAGCCTCTGGCCGGATACTGATATATCAATTGATGATCACAATACTATGTGTGCCGCAGCACAGCGTCAACAACTTTTCCTGCGGTTTTCCAGACGGTTTTTCCCAACGCTGCCCGTCCGGCTTTCCGGCCTGCCGTTGGCCGGCATCCCAGGGCCTGTTGGGCGCATTGGCGCCGTAAAGGCGCCCAAATAGGAGACGGGACGATACCCTTTGTTTGTCGGCAAGTGATTTTTGACCAGTGAAGAGAGCGATATGCCAAGGCCCACCGAACTGACCAGCGCCGCAACGGATCAAGGATCGATGGCCGATCGCGCCTACAACGCGCTGCGCGACCGGCTGGTGCTGCTCGAAATCGCTCCGACCCACCCGATCCACGAGCCGGCGCTGGCCGAGGAGCTCGGCGTCGGGCGCACCCCGATGCGCGAAGCCCTCAAGCGGCTGGAAACCGACCACCTGGTGGTGTCCTATCCGCGCCGCGGCACCTTCGCCACGGCCGTGGATTTCCATGAACTGAACTACATTTCCGAGATGCGCCAGGTGCTCGAGCCGCTGGCCGCGCGCAATGCGGCGGCCAATAAGGACCCGCAGATCCGCGAGCAGCTGGCCGGCTACCTGCAGCAGATCGACACCCTGGATCCCTCCCTGGACCAGCGGTCGCTGCTGCTGCTGGATGTACGCATCCACCGGCTCATCTACAAGGCGGCGGCCAATAAGCACCTGGAGGAAACCCTGGTGCGCCTGGATAACCTGGTGACCCGGATCTGGTGCCTGGTCATCGACCAGATGCCGCCGATCGCCGAGCACATTTCCGAGCATTCGGCCCTGCTGCGTGCCATCCTCGATGGAGACGCGCAGCTGGCCGCCCGGCTGGTCTCCGAGCATGTGGCCCACTTCGAGCAGGCCCTGCGCCGCGCCCCCTAGAAGGATCACGCGGACGCGGGCCGGACGCTAGCGTCCGGCGCCCTCGGGCTCCAGATCCGTATCGGGCCGCGGCCGCTCTTCGCGCACCTGGGCTTCCATTTCCCCGGCCACCTGGTCCGGCCAGCCCGAAGGCGGCAGGCTCGGTGCCGCCACAATGGAATTCTCCCTGGTCATCAGGCAGAACTGCTCACCTTCGTGGCGGTCGATTCCGTCATCCACCGCCTGCTCGAGCACCTCCATGGCCACCTTGCCGCGCAGCACCAGCGGATCACGGCTCAGGTCCTTCCACAGCGCCACGCACAGCAGCAGCATCACCAGCACGAAGGGCAGCGCCGAGACGATGGTGATGTTCTTCAGCCCGTTCAGGGCCGCCGCCGGGTGGTCCCCGCCGGCCAGCAGCATGACGGCCGCCACCGCGCCCACCGAAACGCCCCAGAAGACCACCGACTTCTTCGAGGGTTCCTGGGCTCCGCGCTCGCTCAGCGCTCCCATCACGATTGAGGCGGAGTCCGCCCCGGTGACGAAGAAGATGGCAATCAGCACCACGGCCAGTCCCATCAGCGCGATGGAGAACCATTCGGGGAACGGCAGTGCGCCCAGCAGCTCGAAGAGCACCGAGTCGAAGTCGATGTCCGGAGCCCCGTCCACCATCCGGGCCAGCGCCTGGCCCATGTCCCCGTTGCGCTCGGCCCGCTCCTGCAGGCCGATGGCGCCGCCGCCGAAGATGGCGAACCAGAACAGCGTGACGGTGGAAGGAACCAGCAGCACGCCGGTGACGAACTGGCGGATGTTGCGCCCGCGCGAGATCCGCGCGATGAACAGGCCCACGAACGGGGTCCAGGAAACCCACCAGGCCCAGTAGAAGATGGTCCACGAGGAAAGCCAGGCGGCCATGTCGCCATCCCCCGAGGCCGCGGTCCGCGATGCCATCTCCGGCAGGTCGGCGATAAAGGAGCCCACCGCATTGGGAATCACGTTCAGGATGAACAGCGTCGGTCCGCCGATGAACACGATCAGCGCCAGGATCACCGCCAGCACCATGTTGATATTGGACAGCCACTGGATGCCGCGCTCGATCCCGGAGACGGCCGAAGCCACGAACAGGGCGGTGAGGACCGCGATGATCAGCACCAGGATCCCCGAACCTACCGAGGGCAGCAGCCCGGCGGACTGGATGCCGCCGCCGATCTGCAGCGCGCCGAGCCCCAGCGAGCAGGCCGAACCGAAGAGCGTGGCCAGGATGGCCAGGATGTTGATCGTCTTCCCGCCCCAACCGTGCACCACCTTCTCGCCGAAGATCGAGGTGAACATCGAGGAGAACAGCTGCGGGCGGCCCAGCCGGAAGCTGCCGTAGGCCATGCCCAGCCCGACAATCGCGTACATGGCCCAGGGGAACAGCGTCCAGTGGAACATTGTCGTGCCCATGGCGGTGCCCACCGCGGCCGAGGTCTGACCGCCGACGGTTTCCGGCGGCGGGGACATGTAGAAGAACAGCGGCTCGCCTACCCCGTAGAAGACCAGCCCAATGCCCATGCCGGTGGCGAACATCATCGAGATCCAGGAGACCGTGCTGAACTGCGGCTTCTCCCCGTCCTTGCCCAGCGGGATGCGCCCGAAGCTCTTGGCCGCGACCACCAGCACGAACAGGGTGAATACGGTCGCGGCGATCACGAAGACCCAGCCGGTATTCGTGATGACCCAGTCCAGGGCCTTCCCGGCCGTGGAGCCCAGCCCTTCGGGCGAGGCGAAGCCCCAGGCGATGAACGCCAGGGCGAGGATTCCGGCAATGCCGAAGACCCAGTAGTCGGTGCCGGCGGACAGATATCTTCTGGGCCGGCGCCGGCGGGCCGAGTGCAGCTCGCTGACCAGGTCGTTCATGGGTTGCTCAGTGCGTTTCATTTCGGTTTCCTTCAATAAAGGCAATAGGCGGCGCTCCGGCAGGGGAATGCGGGCGCGCCGAATCAGCCGGGGTCCCGGGGTTGCTCGTTGCAGGTGGCCGGGGCCGGCGAGTTGGCCGGGCTGATGAGTCGGCCGGAAGTCCGCCGTGCGGGCCAGGAGCAGATCCTGGCCGGCACGGCGGGCAGCGGTCAATTGCGGATCAGGCGCTGATCAGCCCGTGCGGGTCGAGCACGAACTTCTGCGCGGCCCCTTCGTCGAAGGCCGCGTAGCCCTGCGGCGCCCGGTCCAATCCGATGGCCGTGGCATTGACGTTCTTGGCAATCGAGACCTTGTCCGAGAGGATCGCCTGCATCAGCCCGCGGTGGTACTTCATCACCGGGCACTGGCCCGTGACGAAAGTGTGGGACTTGGCGAAGCCCAGGCCGAAGCGCATGGACAGCGAACCGACCTTGGCTGCTTCGTCCTTCGCGCCAGGGTCCCCGGTGACATAGAGCCCCGGGATGCCCAGGCTGCCACCGGCACGGGTGATTTCCATCAGCGAATTGAGCACCGTGGCAGGCTGCTCCTTCCCGGCGTCGTGCCCGTGCCCGCGCGCCTCGAAGCCCACCGCGTCGATGCCGCAGTCGACCTCGGGCACGCCCAGGATCTGCTCGATCTGCTCGGCCGGATCTCCCTGCGAGACGTCCACGGTTTCGCAGCCGAAGCTGCGGGCCTGGGCCAGCCGGTCGGCGTTCAGGTCCCCGACAATCACGGTGGCCGCCCCCAGCAGCTGCGCGGAGGTGGCCGCGGCCAGGCCTACCGGGCCGGCGCCGGCCACGTACACGGTGGAGCCGACGGTGACCCCGGCGCCGATGGCCCCGTGGTATCCGGTCGGGAAGATATCCGAGAGCATGGCCAGATCCAGGATCTTCTCCATGGCCTGGTCGCGGTCGGGGAATTTCAGGGCATTCCAGTCCGCGTAGGGCACCAGCACGTATTCGGCCTGGCCGCCCACCCAGCCGCCCATGTCCACGTAGCCGTAGGCGGAGCCGGGGCGGTCGGGATTGACGTTCAGGCAGATGCCGGTCTGCCCGACCTTGCAGTTGCGGCAGCGGCCGCAGGAGATGTTGAAGGGCACCGAAACAACGTCGCCGATCTTGAGGAATTCCACGTCACGGCCCACTTCCACCACTTCTCCGGTGATCTCGTGGCCCAGCACCAACCCGACGGGGGCGGTGGTGCGGCCGCGGACCATATGCTGGTCCGAGCCGCAGATGTTGGTGGCGACGGTGCGCAGGATGACCCCGTGGTGCACCTGCCGCCCGACGTTTGCGGGGTGGACCCCGGGCCCGTCCTTCAATTCGAATTCGGGGTACGGGGTGTCGATCAGTTCGACCTTGCCTGCCCCGGCGTAGCTTACTGCCAAGTTGCCCATGGCGGACCTCTCCCTTGAAATATCAGTTGGATACCAAATCGGATGTGCCCAAGTCTGGCCATGGAGTGTGATCCATGTCAATAGCCCGGACCGAAATCCATCGGTGCCCGGCAGCCCGCCAGCGCGCCGCTACCCGTCCAGTTCCTCGGCCGAGCGCAGGGAAATGATGCTCTTGGCTGTGCGCTGCAGGATTTCCAGGGATTCCTCGATCAGCGGCGAGCCGCGGCTGCCCTTGCGGGTCACCGCCACGATGCGCCGCGAGGGCTTGGCGGCCCCGGAAATCCGGCGGCGCACCACGTTTTCCGCATCGCCCAGGGTTGCCAGGCGGGGCAGCAGCCCCACGCCCAGGCCCGCCCCGATGAAGGCGATCATGGTCTCCCACTCCACCGCCTCGTGGGCAATGTACGGGGTGACCCCCAGCGAGGTGAACGCGGCAACGAACAGCGCCCGGTAGACCGACTGCCCGGATTCCGAGATCCACGGGTCATCGGCCAGGTCTTCCAGGGCCACGGACTTGTGCTGCGCCAGCCGGTGCGTCGCGGGCAGCACCACATCCAGCGGGTCATCGAGCAGCACGGTCTGCTCGAACCGGTCCCTGGCGCCGCTGCCGCCGGAGGTCTGGCTGGCCACGATCACGGCCAGGTCGATCCGCTCCGCCAGCAGCAAATCCAGGCAGCGCTGCGGCTGGGCTTCGATCAGCTGCACCTCGGTATCCGGCCGGGTGACTCGCAGGCTCGCGGCCAGCGGGGCGAGCAGCTGTGCGGCAGCGGTGGAGAACCCGCCGAGCCCGAAATGCCCCTGCACCTGCCCCGAGGCGCTGCGCGCGGAGGCCGCAAGCAGCTCCCATTGCGTCACAATCCCGTCCAGGCCCGCAACGAAGTGCCGCCCCGCGGAGGTCAGCCGCACCCCGCGGCCCTCCTTGGTGATCAGCTTGATGCCCAGCGCCCGCTGCAGCTCGCGCAGCTGGGCGGAGACCGCCGAAGCCGAGTAGCCGGTCAGTTCCGCGGTGCGCGCCACGGAACCCGTGGAGGAGAAAACCCGCAGGGTGGCGAAGCGTGGATCAATCATGCACCAATTGTGCACGGTTTCATTCAATTTCTTGCGCTTTTCTTGCCGACTATTTCTTCCTAGTCTCAACTCATGCGGTGACCGGCCTCACATCGGCCCGCGCAACCCCAGCCAGAGGACGCCCGCCGCGTCGTGTTCCAAGGAGTAACAGATGACCGCTTCGGTAAGCGCACCGCGCACAACGCGTGGGAAGCTCGCTACGTCGGTGAACCAAGAACAGCTCGCCGAGATCACCGAACTCTTCCGCAACCGGCGCAAGGGCTATTCGCTCGAAGCCCCGCTGTACACCGACCCCTCAGTATTCGATGTCGAGATGCAGGCGATCTTCGGGACCCACTGGCTGTTTGCCGCGAGCATTGCCGAGATCCCCGAGCCCGGGGACTACGTCACCGTGGATTACGGGCCGCACTCGCTGATCGTGCTGCGCACCGAGGACGGCGGGGTCAACGTGCTGCACAACGTCTGCCGGCACCGCGGCGCCCGCGTGCTCACCGAGGCCTCGGGCAGCACCGGGAACCTGGTCTGCGGATACCACTCGTGGACCTACTCCCCGGAAGGCGACCTGATCCACGCCTCAGCCCCAGGCGAAGGAAAGTTCGACAAGAGCTGCTTCGCGCTCAAGCGCGCCCACGGCCAGGTCCACGCCGGACTCGTTTTCGTGTCCCTGGCCCAGGATCCGCCGGCGGACTTCGACGAGGTGGCCGGCATCTTCGAGCCCTACCTGGCCCCGCACGATATCTCCCGGGCCAAGGTCGCCCACCAGCAGGACATCATCGAGGAGGGCAACTGGAAGCTGGTGATGGAGAACAACCGCGAGTGCTACCACTGCGACGGGCACCCGGAGCTCGCCTGCTCGCTGTTCCCCACCTGGGGGCTGAGCGACGAGACCGTTCCCAAGCACCTGGAAGAGGTATGGGAGCGCAACCAGAAAGCCCAGTCGGCCCTGGAGGAACGCTGCCGCCGCTACGGATTGCCCTACGAGGTCGTGGAGCAGCTGGACACCCGCATCGCCGGCATCCGCATCTCCCGCGAATCCCTGGACGGCGATGGGGAATCCTTCTCCGCCGACGGGCACCGCCTGTCCAAGAAGCTGCTCGGCGAGCTGCGCGATTTCCGGCTGGGCCGCTGCTCCATGCACCTGCAGCCCAACAGCTGGTTCCACTTCCAGTCCGACCACGTGATCACCTTCGCCGCCTTCCCGATCAACGAGCACCAGACCCTGGTGCGCACCACCTGGCTGGTGGCCGATGACGCAGTCCAGGGCGACGACTACGACCTGGACAAGCTGACCCACACCTGGAAGCAGACCAACTTGCAGGACAAGGCCTTCGTCGAGCTATGCCAAAAGGGCGCAGCCAGCCCCGCCTACCAGCCCGGCCCGTACATGAAGAGCGAATACCAGGTCGAGGCGTTCATCAACTGGTACACCCAGCGCGTGCTGGAGCACCTGGCATGAGCAGCAGCGCAAAGCTCGCCAGCACCTCCAGTGCCCAGCGCCTGCGCGGGCTGGAAATGCCCTGGAACCGGGTGCTCAGCTCGCAGGAGGGACCGGCGAGCGCAGCCCGCGCGCTGGGACCATGGCACCCCCAGGAGTTCCTGGCCGAATGCGTGCAGACCATCGAGGAAGCCGGCGGGCTGATGACCTTCGTCTTCCGCCGCGCCGATGGCGCCCCGCTGGCCTTCCGCGCCGGGCAGTACCTGAACATCGCCTTCCCCGTGCACGGCGAAGGCCAGGAGACGGTGGATCGCAGCTATTCGATTTCCAGCGCGCCCACCGTGCCGTGGACCTTCAATGTCAGCATCAAGCGCGATCCCAAGGGCCTGGTGTCCTCCTGGGCGCACGAGAACCTGCGCCCGGGAATGGTGCTGGATATGCTCGGCCCGGTCGGGGCCTTCCACCTGGGCGACTCGGACCGCCGCGCCCGCTACCTGTTCCTGGGAGCCGGGGCCGGGGTCACCCCGATCATCTCCATGGTGCGCACCATCCACTCGCTGCCCGGACAGGCCGATGTGGTGGTGCTCTGCCACGGCACCGTGCCCGGGGACTTCCCGTTCTGGCGCGAGCTGGAATACATCAAGCAGGTCGATCCGCGCATCAAGGTCTCCTACTCGCTGGGCAACCGCGAGAAGCCGGCAGACTGGGAGGGGTACTCCGGGCGGCTGACCGCCGAAATGATCGATGCGGTGGCACCCGATGCCAACGGCCGCAAGGTCTTCGCCTGCGGTCCGGAAGGCTACCTGAATTCGGCCACCAAGCTGCTGCGCGAAGTCGGCGTGGATGACACCTCGGTGTTCATGGAGTTCTTCTCCGGGGACCGCAAGACGCTGCTCGAATACCAGGAAGAGATCGCGCTGGCCGGGTCCATCGCCGAAGAAGTCGCCGAATCGGTGGAGGAGTTCTACGAGAGCCAGCCGCTGGAGCTGGGCATGTACGAACCGGAGTACGACCAGACCGGCACCATCGAGGCCACCGGCCAGTCGCTGGTGGCAGAGGAGTCGGATACCCCGCCTCCGGCCGCACCGACGGTTCCCGCGCAGGACCCGCCGGATGCCGATTCCTTCCCCACCGTGGGCGAAGGCGAGCTGACCATGACCTTCCTGCGCACCGCGGTGAACGTCCGGATCAGTTCCAAAGAGCACATCCTGGGCGCCGCCCAGCGGGCCGGGGTGCGCATCGGCGCCAACTGCCAGGAGGGCATGTGCGGCTCGTGCAAGGTCGTCAAGCTCGAAGGCGAGGTGGCGATGAACCACCAGGGCGGCATCCGCGCCCGTGAAATCGAGGCCGGGAAGTTCCTGCCTTGCTGCTCCACTGCCCAAACGGATCTGGTCATCGACGCCTAGGCGCGCCAGCCACCACCACACCATCAGCTTTCAAGGAGTCCCCATGTCCCGTCTTTCCCCACGGATCGTCATCATCGGCGCCGGCATCGTCGGCGCGAACCTCGCGGACGAACTGGCCACCCTGGGCCACACTAATACCCTGGTCATCGAGCAGGGCCCGCTGGATCTTCCCGGCGGTTCCACCTCGCACGCTCCGGGCCTGGTCTTCTCGTCCAACCCGTCCAAGTCCATGACCGAATTCGCGCAGTACACCATCGAGAAGCTCACCAGCCTGGTGGGCGCCGACGGGCGCGGCTCCTTCCTCCCGGTGGGCGGGCTGGAAATCGCCACCACCGATGAGCGCCTGGCCGACCTGCATCGCCGCGCCGGGTGGAACCGCTCCTACGGCGTCGAAGCCGAGGTCATCGACGCCGCCGCCTGCCTGGCGAAGTTCCCGATGCTCAACCCGGAGAAGGTCCTGGGCGGCCTGTTCACCCCGGGCGACGGGCTGGCCCTGGCCGCCAAGGGCACCGCGCTGGTCATGGAACGCGCCAAGGCCGCGGGAGTCGAGTTCCGCGACCGCACCATCGTCACCGATATCGAAGTCTCCGGCGGCAAGGTCGCCGCGGTCATCTGCGGCGAAGAGCGCTTCGCAGCGGACATCGTGGTCTCCTGCGCCGGCTTCTGGGGACCGAACATCGGCAAGATGGTGGGCACCTCGATCCCGCTGCTGCCGCTGGGCCACCAGTTCGCCTGGAGCACCCCGGCCCCGTCGCTGGCCGGAGTCAACGAGCTGCCGGCCGGTGCCAGCCGCCCGATCCTGCGCTACCAGGACCGCGACCTCTACTACCGCGAGTGGGGAGATCGCATCGGCATCGGCTCCTACGCCCACCGTCCGATGCCGGTGGATCTGGACACCTTGCAGGCCTACCGCCCCGAAGACATTACCCACGAGCGGATGCCGTCCTCGCTGGAATTCACCCCGCAGGACTTCGCCGCCGAGTGGGAAGCCAGCCAGGAGCTGCTGCCGGATCTGCGCAACACCCAGATCCAGCGCGGCTTCAACGGCATCTTCTCCTTCACCCCGGACGGCGGTTCGCTGGTGGGCCAGTCCAGGGAGGTCGATGGCTTCTTCGTGGCCGAGGCCGTGTGGGTCACCCACGCGCCGGGCATCGCCAAGGCCGTGGCCGAGCTGATCGCCACCGGCACCTCCAAGACGGACCTGAGCGACTGCGACCTGAACCGCTTCGAGGACGTGCAAACCACCAAGGAGTACGTCAGCGAGACCTCGCAGCAGAACTTCGTGGAAATCTACGATGTCCGCCACCCGCTGGAGCCGCGCACCAAGCCACGCGCCGTGCGCACCAGCCCCTTCTACTCCCGCCAGCAGGAACTTGGCGCCTTCTTCCTGGAAGGCACCGGCTGGGAGCGCCCGCACTGGTACGAGGCCAATGCTTCCCTGCTCGAGCAGTTGCCCGCCGAGTGGGCCGCCCCGGCGCGCGATGACTGGTCCGACATGTTCCACTCGCCGATTGCCGCGGTGGAAGCCTGGAAGACCCGCACCGCGGTGGCGATGTTCGACATGACCCCGCTCAAGCGCGTGGAGGTCACCGGCCCCGGTGCCGGGCAGATGCTCCAGGGCTTGACCACGGCGAATATGCTGCGTGCCCCGGGCATGGTCAGCTACACGCTGCTGCTGGACCATGCCGGCGGCATCACCAGCGACATCACCGTGGCCCGCCTCTCCGAAGAGGTCTACCAGGCAGGCATCAACTCCAATGTGGATGTCGCCTATCTGGACCGCGAAGCGCGCAAGTTCAATGAGGCCAACCCGGGCCAGTGGGTGTCCGTCCGCGATATCACCGCCGGGACTTCCTGCATCGGCCTGTGGGGTCCGCTGGCCCCGGAGGTCATGGCCAAGATCAGCGAAGACGATATGGGCAACGAGGGGCTGAAGTACTTCCGCACCAAGCAGATCTCCATCGCCGGCATCCCGGTCACCGCCATGCGCCTGTCCTACGTGGGCGAATTCGGCTGGGAGCTCTACGCCTCGGCGGATGTCAGCGCCAAGCTCTGGGATGTGATCTTCGAAGCCGGGCAGGAACACGGCATCATCGCCGGCGGGCGCGAGGCGTTCAACTCCATGCGCCTGGAGAAGGGCTTCCGCTCCTTCGGCACCGACATGACCAGCGAGCACGAACCTGAACAGGCCGGCTTGGGCTTCGCGGTCAAGGCCGCCAAGACCGTGGACTTCGTGGGCAAGTCGGCGCTGGCCGAGCGTGCCGCGGCGGCCACCAAGCGCCTGCGCTGCCTGACCGTGGATGACGGCGTGTCCATGGTCCTGGGCAAGGAACCGGTATACGTGGACGGCAAGCCTTCCGGCTACGTCACCAGCGCCGCCTACGGGTACACGGTGCGCAAGCCGATCGCCTACGCATGGCTGCCCACCTCGGTGGAAACCGGGGACTCGGTGGCGATCGAGTACTTCGGCAAGCAGATTGCCGCGACCGTGGTCGATGACCCGCTGTACGATCCGCAAATGGACCGGTTGCGCGGAGTTTCGCTGGCCACCTCAGCCAGCTAGGCGCCACCCGCTGCACAGGCCGGGCCGCTGTTCACCCTGAACAGCCGCCCGGCCTTCTTTTTTACGTGCGCGCATACCTATATATGCGTCTCCTAGTAATTCCCCTTGTAATAGGATGCAGGAATCGCACTGCGCCCAGGCTTTCGCCGTTCGCGTTCCGTGTGGTGACACTTAGGAGTTTCCCGATGCCTGGTGTTGCCGTTTCCTTACGGCAACCAGCGACGAGCCATGCGGGCATGTTCAGGAAATCAACATATTCCGTCGACTGCGGAATGATGTTATTATCTGAACATGCCAGTAGCGAAGAACACTCCCAACCTCATCACTGAACGCATGCTGCTAGAATCCGTGCCTCTCGCCCTTCGAGAACGTCTACCTGCCGGATGGGCCGTCGGCACTCCTGAGCCAGCCGCTGGACCCGATGTTGGAATCGATGCATTCCTGAGCTTCTCGACACCATCAGGGGAATCAGCAAAAATCGCAATCGAGACGAAGAGCGTCGTCGAGCCGCGGGATGTGGTGAGACTGCAAGAAAGACTTGACTCTGCGCGTAGCGGTAGCGCTTGGGATATCGGGTTGCTGGCAGCACGATATCTTTCCGCGTCCGTTCGCAAACGACTCATAGGAGCCGGAATATCATTCGTTGATGCAACAGGTAACATGTACATCCGTTCAGATGCACCGCCCCTATTTATCCGAGATCGAGGTCTAGATCAAGACCCTTGGCGGGGTCCGGGACGTCCCCGTGGAACACTAAAGGGCTCTCCTGCAGCACAGGTTGTTCGCGCATTGATCGACGTACCCGGTCCGTGGCGAATGCGGGAACTCATTGCTTCTGCCCAAGCATCGACCGGCTCCGTCTACCGAGTCGTGGAGTTTTTGGAATCAGAAGATCTCCTCTTGCGAAATAGCGATGCCAGCATATCCGTTCCGGACTGGTCAGCCATTCTGCGCCGCTGGTCCGCAGACTACGGATTCCTAACAACCAACACGGTCTCCAGTTGGATCGCCCCCCGTGGAATCGATAGCGTAATCAGTGCCGCGCGCAACACAAACCCCGAAACATACGCGATCACGGGCTCCGTTGCAGCGGCTACTTGGGCATCTTACGCACCAGCACGATCGCTTATGGCTTACACGCAGAACACAACTGAAATAGCCAAGCGATGGGGCCTGCGTGCCACAGACACCGGTGCAAATGTCCTGCTTGCTGAAGCCGCTTACCCTTCGCTCACACGAAATTCTCTTCAACGCGAGGACGGACTATCTGTAGTAGCTCCAGCGCAGGTAGCCGCGGACCTCCTAACTGGCCCCGGCCGAGCACCTAGCGAAGCCGAAGAATTAATCGATTGGATGGTAAACCATGAGTCGGACTGGCGCTAATTCTGAGAACCTTTTGATCCATGCGCGCGAAGCCTTGCTCAATGCGCTTGAAGCCCTTGAAGAGCAACGGGAAGCCTTGATCGTGATTGGCGCACAGGCTGTCTACTTGCGCACCGGTGACCTAGATGTCGCTCTTGCACCAGCGACCAAGGATAGCGATCTCTCCCTTGACCCCCGACTCCTTCGCGACAATCCCCTTTTGGAGCAAGCCATGCGTCGCGCAGGCTTTCTCCCCGGCTCGCAGCCCGGTGCATGGCTGGACAAGGACGGAATCCCCGTTGACCTGATGGTCCCAGAACAATTTGCGGGATCAGGCCGTCGCAGCGTGCGCATACCCCCGCATGACCAGCTCTCTGCCCGAAAGGCCAGAGGCATAGAAGCAACCACCGTCGACTTTGATGTTATGGAGATTGGCGCTCAGGACGCACAGGATACACGCTGCATTCCTGCAAAAGTTGCGGGCCCCGCAGCACTCTTGGTTGCCAAGATCCACAAAATCACCGAAAGGCTCGACACTCCGACACGCCTAAATGACAAAGATGCACACGACTCCTACCGAATTCTGCGGAGTATCGAAACTACGGAACTGCGCGATCGATTCGCCCAGCTCCTGGACGACAGCGTCAGCCGCGAAACAACCATCGAAGCTTTGCAGTCCTTGGAGTTGAACTTTGCAGAAGGTCCGAACGCGCCGGGTTCGATCATGGCCGGCCGCGCAGAATCCGGCCTCGGCGATCCACAGCAGGTTGCTCTCTCGACAGCATTCCTTGCAGAGGATCTGCTGCAGGCCCTTGCCGAAATCGGGTTCGACACAGGATCATTTTAACCGCACTCACAGCCAGTCAGGCCGCCTCCGGTCTCCAAATCCAGCGCCATACGTGAGAACAAACTGCGGCCCAGTTGGACGCATAAATAGGGTGTGCATGTTCAGCGCGGGAACACCGGCACGATCAGCCGGCTGCCAGCCCGGGCAGGATCTTGCCAATGGCTGGAACGCAGAAAGCCGCCGAATCATCAACCTCCCAATCGATGATGCGGCGGCGGCACGTGGTGCATCCGGCCGGCGGCAGATCCCAGTTCATGTTCCCCGCCGGCGTGCACCGTACCCGTGGTTCGCTTCGCCCTGGCAATTGCGGTCCCGGCGTTCCGGTTTCCGCTGCATGCTGGCTTGCCCGCAGCGGAACCCGGAACGCCGGCCAGCCAGCTACCGGCGTCCGGCCATGTGCGCTCCCTTCGCCGGGGCCACCTGCTGGCTTGCCGCCGCGGCCTGCGCGGCATGCAGGACCAGCAACGCAGTGGTCACCGTGCCTACGCCGCCGGGAACAGGGCTCAGGGCCCGCACCAACGGGCGCACCGATGCTGCGTGGACGTCTCCCACCAGCTTGCCTTCGGCGTTGACGTTGGTTCCGACATCGATCACCACGGAGGTTTCATCCGCCTCGTTGCCGGTGAGCAGGTTCGCCTTGCCCACGGCCATGACGACCACCGAGGCGGACTTCGTGAAGTGGGCAAGATCGGCGGTCTTCGAATGGCAGATGCTCACCGTGGCATCGCGCTGGAGCAGCAGCTGGGCCAGCGGCTTGCCCACCACCGCGGAGCGTCCGACCACCGCGACATGCTGCCCGGACAGGGGGATCCGGTAGTGCTCCAGGATCTCGATGACCGAGCGTGCGGTGGCCGGGGCAAAGGCCGGCTGGCCGACGCTGAGCCGGCCCAGGCTCAGCGGGTTCGCCCCGTCGATATCCTTGGCCGGATCGATCAGCGCCACCATCGCGGCGGCATCCACCGAGGCCGGCAAGGGGGTCTGCAAGATGATTCCATGCACCGAGCTGTCCTCGTTCAAGTCGGTGATCGCTGCGGCCAGCTGCTCCTGGCCGGAACCGGTCAGGTCCACGACCTGGCAGTCCACCCCCAGCTGCGCGGCGGCCCGTTCGATCGAGCGCACATACCAGGCGGTGGCCTCGTTATCGGTGGCCAGCACGACCGCGATCCGTGCGGTGATCCCCTCGCCGGCCAGGCGCATTACCAGGTCCGCAGTGCGGGTGCGGATCGCTTCGGCCACCGGCTGCCCGGCTAGATTGCGTGCCGTCATGCTGCCACCGCCGTACGGGCCTGCGCGCTGAGCTCTTCGGCTCGCGCGATCGCCTCGCTGGCCTGGTTGGCGGCCTGGACCAGCCGATCGCGCTGGGCGAGGTCGTTGATGGCGCTGATGTTCATTTCCAGGGTGACCAGCGCGGTGGCCAGGGCCGCCCTTGCTGCTTCGGCCGCCGCGGCCACGTCGCTGAGGACCGATCGGTTGCCGATGGGCAGCAGGCGCTGGGCCAGCTCGATGACTTGAATCGAGGCCTCGACGGTGGCGACCAGCGGCGAGGCGGCGGCGATGGTGGCGCTTTGGATCGCCGCGCTGCGCTGCGACTTCTGCTCGCCATTTTCCTTGGGCAGCTTGTAGGCAGCGCCCAGCGCGCCGAACAGCCGTTCGTCTTCCTCAGCAGCTAAGAGCCCTTGGCGCATCATCAGCCGGGCATGCTCGGCAATCTGCTGGGCCTGGTCCTGGACCGCTGCGTACCGCGGCCCGGAGGTGAATTCGGCAACCATGGACACCAGTGCCGCGGCCTGCGCCGCGTGCAGGCCGGCGGCAGCGCCGCCTCCCGGCGCCGGGGCGCCCGAGGCAAGCCGCTCGAGATAGCTGCTGACAGTTTCATTGGAGATCAATGGGGTTTCCCCTCGCTCGGGACGCATGGCAGTTGATCCCTGCACCGATCGGCGGGATTTCCCTGGCGCGCAGGACCATGGTCCGGGCCACCGGGATTCCTTAGTATCCGACTGGTATATCAGGTTATCTTGAAGCCTAGAGCACCTCCCGAACGCAGGTCAAGGGTTTTCTGCCGCCCAAAACGCTCCGATTTTCCGGGCTCCCCGCGCCCGGATCCCCGGCTAGTCGATCCAGGTCTTGCCCATGCCGACAAGCAGCGTCTGGAAGGCATTTTCCGCCGGGGCGCGCACCCGGTCCCTCCGCTGGGCCAGGACCACGCTGCGCGAGGCGGCCGCCTGCCCCAGGGAGAGGATCTTGACGCCCGGATGGTGGTTCATCACCGCGGATTTCGGAGCCAGCGCGATACCCAGCCCCACGGAGACCATGGCCTGGGCTTCCTGGTAGTCATTGGCCTGGAAGGAGATCTTAGGGGAGAATCCCGCGGCATTGCAGGTGCGCTCGAGCAGTTCCGCGACCGGATGCTCGTTGGCACGGACGATCCACTGCTCGTGGGCGGTGGCCGCCATGTCCACCTCCTCGCGCTGCGCCAGCGGATGCTCGGTGCCGACCACCAGCACCGTGGGCTCGGTGAACAGGGTAGTCAGCTCGAAATCATCGCGCTTGAGCCGCATCCACTCGTATTCCCACAGCAGGCCCATTGAGATCTCTCCCCTGGCAAGCAGGCCAATGAGCTCCTGCAAGCGGGTGCTTCGCACATCGAGCTTGATGGAGGGATACATCTTGCGGAAGCGGCTGATGACCAGCGGCATGAAGGAGCTGCCCAGCGTGGGGAAGGTGCCCAGGCTCAGGCTTCCGCTCTTCAGGCCGGCGAGCTGGTCCAGGTCCGCCATGGCCGCGTCCATCTGCTGCAAGATGGCCCGCGCATGGCCGGCCAGCACGTGGCCGGCATCGGTGGGCACCATGCCGCGGGCATGGCGCTGCAGCAGCGGCTGCCCCACTTCCTCTTCGAGCTTGCGCAGCTGCTGCGAAACCCCCGACGGGGTATAGAACAGCTCATCGGCGGCCGCCGTAACCGAACCGCCTTCGACAACGGAGAGCAATATTTGCAATCTCTTGGCATCGAGCATGGTTCCTCCTTGCAGTAGAACTTCAATATATTGCATCAAGCGCACATTTGCTGGATTCTGGCGGATGCTTGGCCGAAATACACTCCCACCGCTTGACGAATCCACCGCATTCGCTGTCGGATTTCCCTAGTGCAATCGCTAAATTAAGCGATGCTTCAGCTTGTTGCACTAGATGTAACTACTAATAAAGTTTCAACTGCCCCATCATCGATACAAGGCAATAGTGCCCGGCGTCACATCTAACGCAGGCGCTACGTTCTCGATAGATTGGGTACGTCCAATGAAACACACGGTTAAGGCCACCTGGATGCGCGGGGGTACCAGCAAATGCTGGGTCTTCGAGCGAAGTGCGCTCGAAGTTCCCGGCTTCACGGTCGACGAGGTGCTGCTGCGCCTCTTCGGCTCCCCCGACCCGCGCCAAATAGACGGCGTGGGCGGCGGCAGCTCGACGACGAGCAAGGCCGTCATCCTCAGCCCCAGCGATCAACCGGGCGTGGATATCGACTACACCTTTGCCCAGGTAGGCATCGAGCAGGGCGTGGTGGACTGGGGCAGCAACTGCGGAAACTGCTCGGCAGTCATCGCGCCGTACGCGCTCAAGCACGGCTGGATCGAAGCCGAAGACGGCTTGGCCACCGTGCATATCCGCAATACCAACACCGGGCAGCTGCTCATCGAGCGCATGAACCTGGACGGAACGCAGTCCGCCGCGTTCATTCCCGGGGTGCCCTTCCCCGGGCAGGCCGTGGAGATCGGCTTCCTCGATCCGGCCGGCGGCACCACCGGCCAGCTCTTCCCGGCCGGCGACCGGCTAAGCACGCTGCAGGTCGCCGGCAGCGGTTCGCACCCCGGCTTCGAGGCCTCAGCCACGCTGATCGATGCCGGCGCGCCGATGGTCATCATCACCGCTGCCCAGGCTGGCCTGGATGCCGCGGACTTCTCCGACTGGCCCGCCCAGGCGCTGGCCGAGTCCGATCGGCTGGATCGGATCCGCCGGGCCGGCGCCGTGGCGATGGGCCTGTCCAGCAGCGCCGAGGCCGCGCAGCGGGCCATCCCCAAGCTGGCCATCGTGCAGGCCGCTGACGCTGGCGGCGAGGACGACTTCAGGGTCATGATGCTCTCCATGGGGGCACCGCATCCGGCCCTGGCCATCACCGGCAGCGTCGGGCTGACCATGGCCGCGCGCCAGCCGGGCACCGCCATCGCCAACCTGCTGCCCACGGCCCCCGGCGAGGTGCTGCGCATGCAGACTCCCGCGGGGCAGATCCAGACCTGGCAGCGCCAGATCGAAGGCAGGACCGCGGTCGGCACCACGCGCACCGCCCGGGAACTGGCCGAGGCGCAGCTGAGCTTCGACCCGGTCGCCCTGCCCGGAGTCCAGGCCACGGCCGCGCTGGCCGATGGAGCCCCGCTCGCCCCGGCTTCCGCGCAGCTGCTCGATGACCCGCCGCCGCACAAGCGCCGCACGGTCTTCGCCTCGGTGGCGGTTTTCGCCGCGCTGGGGCTCGGGGCCACCCTGCTCGGCGGCGGGCTGCTCAATCCCCCGGCCACCACCGCCGACGGCGATTACGCCGGCGAGACCCTGGAACTGGTCATCCCGCTGGCCGAGGGGGGCGGCACCGATACCTGGGCCCGCTTCGTGGGCCAGGAATTCGCCCACAGCATCCCCGGCGATCCGGGATTCGCACCGGTGAACGAGGCCGGCGGCGAGGGCATCACCGGAAGCAACCGCTTCGCCACCTCGGCGGCCGGCAACGGCACCGAGCTGCTGGTCAGCACCGCCACCACCGTGGTCCCCTGGGTGCTGGAGCGCGATGTGGTGCGCTATTCCTTCGACAAGCTGGAACCGGTGCTGGTCAACGGCACCGGCGGGGTGATCTACGCCCGCACCGCGGCCGGCGTGGACGGTGTCAAGGACCTGGTGGACCGCAAGAAGCCGCTGGTTTTCGGCGGCATCACGGCCACCGGCCTGGACCTGACCACGCTGGTCGCCTTCGACCTGCTCGAAGCGGACATCTCCGCCACCTTCGGCTTCGAGGGACGCGGACCGGTGAACCTGGCCCTGCAGCGGGGCGAAGTGGATATCGACTACACCACGACCTCCTCCTACCACTCGGCGGTGGAGCCCATCGCCGAGGAAGGCACCGCCACAGTGCTGATGTCCTTCGGGCAGCTCGACGAGAACGGCTCGGTCGTGCGGGATCCCAATTTCCCCCACGCGCCGACCGTAGTCGAGGTCTACGAGCAGCTGCACGGGCATGCCCCCGAAGGCCCGAAGCTCCAGGCCTACAAGACCCTGCTGGGTTTGACCTACACCTACCAGAAGGGCCTGTGGGCACCGAAGGGCACACCGCCGGAAGCCGTTGCGCTGCTGCGCGAATCGGCCCATGAACTCTCGCAGGATCCTGGCTTCAACGACAAGGCCGAAGAAATCCTGGGCGGCTACCCCATCGTTGCCGATGAGCAGCTCGCCCAGCGCGTCGAAGACGCCTACACCGTCACCGGGGAAACCAAGAGCTACGTCACGGCGCTGCTCAAGGATTCCTACGGAATAGAAATCAACTAAGGAGGCAAGACAATGCTGGAATCCGCACTGGCCGCATTGGCCTCGCTGGCCGACCCGAGCATGCTGCTCATGCTGCTCATCGGCGTCATCTCGGGGCTGGTCATGGGCCTGATCCCCGGTCTTGGCGGCACTGCCGCCGTGGCCATCCTGCTGCCCATCACCTTCGGCATGGACCCGGCCTCGGCCCTGGCCCTGCTGATCGGCGCACTGGCGGTGGTGCATACCTCCGATACGGTTTCGGCCATCCTGCTCGGCGCCCCGGGGTCCGCCTCCGCCTCGGTCACCATGCTCGACGGCTACGCCATGGCCCGCAAGGGGCAAGCCAAGCGCGCCCTGTCCCTGGCCTTCCTCTCATCGATGGCCGGCGGGCTGATCGGCGCGGTCGGGCTGACCCTGGCCATCCCGCTGGCCCGCCCGCTGGTCCTCTCCTTCGCCAGCCCGGAGCTGTTCATGCTCACGGTGCTGGGTGTCGCCCTGGCCGCGGTGCTTTCCCGCGGCAATGTGATCAAGGGATTGACAGCCGGCCTGGCCGGCCTGCTAGTGGGCATGATCGGCACCGCGCCGACCACCGCAGAGGAACGCTTCACCTTCGGATCGCTGTTCCTGGGCGACGGGCTGTCGCTGGTGGCAGTGGCCCTGGGCGTCTTCGGACTGGCCGAGATCGCCTCGCGAGCCAGCCAGCGCCGCGGCGACAAGCAGAGCGTCGAAGTCACCGGCGGCTGGGGCTCGGGCATCCGCGAGTGGCTGGGCCATTGGTCCCAGGTGCTGCGCGGCGGGCTGATCGGCATCTGGGCCGGCGTGCTGCCCGGCGTGGGCGCCACCGCAGGCACCTGGCTGGCCTACGGCCAGGCCGTGGCTACCGCCAAGGACAAGCGCAAATTCGGCAAGGGCGACCCGCGCGGCATCGTCGGCCCGGAAAGCGCGAACAACTCGGTGGAAGCCGGCGACCTGATCCCGACCTTCCTGTTCGGCATCCCCGGAGGCGTGCCCTCGGCAATGCTGCTGGGCATGCTGCTGACCTACGGCATCCAGCCGGGCCCGAGCATCATCAACGAGCACCTGGACCTGCTGTACATGATCATCTGGGCCTTCGCCATCGCCTCCGTGCTCGGCGCCCTGTTCTGCTTCCTGACCGTGCGTCCGCTGTCCTCGCTGACCAAGGTCCCCTTCTCGATCCTGGCCGCCGGCCTGGTGGTCATCATGCTCCTGGGCTCCTTCCAGGACGGCGGGCAGCTGGGAGACCTGTGGGTCATGGTGCTGCTGGGCGTGGCCGGGTGGGTGCTGAAGTCCACCGGTTTCCCGCGGGCCCCCTTCCTCATCGGTTTCGTGCTGGCGATCCCGATGGAGCGCTACTACTTCCTGACCGACAGCCTGTACGAGGGCTTCGAGTGGATGCTGCGCCCGGGAACCATGGTGTTCATCGCCGTGCTCGTGCTGCCGATCCTCTGGAACGTCTTCAAATGGGTCCGTTCCCGCCGCAAGCTCGGCACCGACGACGACCCGAAGTCGGACAGCGCTCCGGATGCCGAAGCGCCGCTGAAGAACTCGGTGTGGTCGCTGGCCGCGGCCGCGGTGCTCCTGGTGGTCTTCGCCGGTTCGCTGCTGCTCTCTTCCAGCTACTCCCCGGATGCGAAACTTGTCCCGCAGCTGGTCGGCTGGGTCGGGGTCATCATGTCCGGAATCCTGCTGGCTCTGGAACTGCGCACCCGCAAGGCCGCAATGGCCGCGGACCGGCAGGTCGCCATCGCGGCCTCCGCCTACCTCACCGCGCCAGCCGAAGCGGTCCCCGTGGCCGCAGGGACTGCGCCTTCCGCCACCCAGGCAATGGCTGCAACCCGGCAGCCGGGCATCATCACGGGTGCCGGCGCCTCGCCGGACGGCGGGTACCCGGCGGGAACCACCGGAGCGGGCGATGGCCGCGGCTCCGCTTGGGGACCCAAGTGGACCAGCGATGCGTCCTTCGCATTGCGGACCTTCGGCTGGATGGCGGGGTTCCTCATCCTCACCTCGCTGGTGGGATATCTCGCGGCCATCTCGATCTTCGTGCCGGCCTTCCTGCTCATCGTGGCCCGCGCCAAGCTGAAGACCACGATGATCTACACGGCGGTGCTGTTCATCCTGATGCTGGCCCTTCCGTCCCTGCTTCCCATCGACCTGCCCCAGGGCCTGCTGGCCACCTGGCTCTGATCCCGAGATCCACTAGGAGAACACCATGGCAATAATCGCTTGCTACAGCGATACGCCCGCGGGCCGCTTGGCCATACGGCGCGGACTGGCCGAAGCCCACAAGGCCCAGGACCGGCTGCTGATCGCGAACCTGGACAAGGAACCGATCACCGAGGAGCACCTGGGCATCGACCTCGATGCCCTGCTGGATCTCGGGGTTCCGCTGCAGATCCTGCCGCACGCCGGCACCGTCCACGACGCCGCCGACTTCGTCCTCCAAGCGGAGCAGGAGCATGCGGCCACGTTGATTGTGCTGGGGCTGCGCAAGCGCTCGCGCGTTGGCAAGCTGCTCATGGGCAGCATCGCCCAGCGCATCCTGATCGAGGCCGACTGCCCGGTGCTGGCGGTCAAGGCGAAGGAGTAGCCGCTCCCCGCACCAGCTGAGCCAGGCAAGAAAGCCCTCGCCCGCATCTTCACCAGCTGCGGGCGAGGGCTGCTTTTTGCGCCCGATGGATCGGGGACAGTACCCAGTCTCACGACTATTCCACAAGACGCTTGTACAAGTTAATTGTATTCTGTAGCTATGGAAATTGATCCCCAGCCCGCAGACCTTCCCCAGCAGATGTTCGAGGCGCTCTCGCCACTGCTGAACCTGATTCGCACGGCGCGGTCCATTTCCCCTGGCAAACTGGGCATCCTGCATGCCTTGGCCACCGAAGGCCGGGCCAGTGCCACCAACATGAGCCAGGCCATCGGCGTCAGCCAGCAAGCCATCTCGCTGACGACCAAGGAATTGGAAGGCCTCGGGCTGATCGAGCGGCATCGCGATGAATCCGACCGCCGCAAGCTCTGGTTCCAGCTCACCGAGGCGGGCCGCCAGAAGCTGGAGAATGAAATCCAGCTTGGCCGGACCGCGCTGATGCAAGCCATGGACGATAACCTGAGCGGCGAGGACCTTTCCCTGATCCGCGCCGCTGTGCCCGCGCTCAAGAAGATCAATCCGGCGGTCCGCCCATGAGCCGCAGCGCAACCAGCCAGAGCCCGCTGGTGCCCACACTGGTCTTTGCCGCGCTGGCCACGGCAATTGTCTCCTCGCTGGGCATGCTGCTGGTCCCCTCGATTTCCCAGCGGTTCAATGTCGATATTGCCGCCGCCCAGTGGATCCTCACCGTGAATCTCCTGGCCGGCGCCGTGGCAACACCCATCATGGGACGCCTCAGCGATGGACCGCATAAGAAGCGGCTGCTGCTCGCCTCGTTGGCGGCCATGTTCCTGGGTTCGATCATGGCAGCGTCCGCACCGGCCTTTGGCGTGTTCCTGGCCGGACGCGTGCTCCAGGGACTGTCCTACGGCATTGTTCCGGTCACTATCGCCATCGCCAGGCGCTATGTAGCGGCCGAGCACGTGCAAAACACCATCTCCACCCTGTCGGTGACGGTAGCTTCTGGAATCGGCATAGGCTATCCATTGACCGGCATCATCGCCGGCATTTTCGACTACTCCTACGCTTTCTGGTTTGGTGCGGCATTCGTGCTGGCCACCCTCTGCGTGGTGTGGAAGGTAGTTCCTGCAGGCCCCGATACCAACGCCGAGAAACGTCCCTTCGACTACATCGGCTCCGGCTTGCTGGCGTTGGGGCTCGCTTCCCTGCTGCTGACCATATCCGAGGGGCCCAAGTGGGGCTGGGCTTCGCCCACCACCCTCGCTTTGGGCGCTTTTTCGGCAATAGTGCTTATCATCTGGGTTCGGGTGGAAAACCGCCTTGACCACCCACTGGTCAATCTGCGCACGCTCAAGCAGGGCGAAGTCCTCTTGGCCAATATCTCGGCCATCGCCCTCGGCGCAGCACTGTATATCGGCATGTCCGTATCGTCACTGGTAGCCCAGGCAGATGCGGCCACCGGGTACGGGCTGAGCCTCCCGGTCTTCTGGGCAGGCTTTGTCATCTTCCCGCTCTCGGTAGGCAGCTTGGCCGCCAACCGCACGGTTCGCATACTGGCAAAACGCGTTGGCATCCAGGTCATGCTTCCCATTGGAGCGATCATCATGGCCGCAGCAGGCACCATGCTCTGGTTGCTCCACTCCGCGCTCTGGGAGATCTTGCTGAGCATGCTGGTATTCGGCATCGGCATGGGCGCAAGCTATGCGGCCATGCCGGCGTTGATCGCCCGCAGCGTGGCAACCAAGGAGCTAGGCAGCTCGGTGAGTTTCAACCAGGTGCTGCGTACCGTGGGGTCCTCCTTCGGCACGGCGATTTCCGCCGCCATTATCGCCACCCATCCTGGGTTCAATGGCGAGGCCAGTCCCGAAGGCATCAACATGACCTTCTTGATCGGCGCACTGCTTTGCATCGCCTTGGGTGCTGCGTTGCTGGCCGATTCCGCACGGCGCCGCTTCAAAATGCGAAGGTAGGCAAAAGGCCCTGGATGCAGGCAACGCCCCGATACCACGATGGCATCGAGACGTTTTCCTGCGTACTGGAATGCCTAGAGTTCGACGATCTCGAATTCCAGAAGTTCAGCGCCAGTGGCCACTGGCTTCTTGGCATCGCTGCCAGCATGCGCCGCGTCAGCGCGCTGCGTACGCCAGTTCTCGAAGTCCTCGCGGGTTGCCCACTGGGTGTACACGAAGTACTTGTCTCCACCATTGACCGGGCGAAGCAGCTTGAACCCTTCGAAGCCTGGCGAGGAATCCACCGCATGCTTGCGGGCAGCGAAACGCTTTTCCAGCTCCGGCCCAGCTTCGCCGGGAACCGACAGGACATTGATGACGACAATCGACATGTTCAACCTTTCTTGACCGGGCTTCGTTCACGGGAAGCCCCCTGTCCCCACCCTACGCCAGCGCATTCTTGGCAGCAGGCGCACGTGACGAAGTTCGGCCGGCTAGTCGGCATGTGCTTCTGGCCAGCAAATTTCAAAACGCTCCAAGATCAGTTCTCCCCCGGCTTTGCCGGTGTCTTCAGGTTTCCAATCAATTCCTATGGATTTCTGCGTACGGCGCCAGAATTTTTCATGTTCTGCGCGCCAGTATTCCAGCGAGAGATCCCCCTCGCCCTCGGCCGCGGCAAACTGCGCGTCTACCTCGAAGAATGAGGAGCGCTCGACGGAGAGCACTCGCAAAATCGCCCGCGGCTGCCCTTGCCCATCGCAAACAATGCAGTGGTCTTCCGGTTGCGGGACACGTTCGTTGTAATAGACGTAGTCGCTAGCCAGAGACGAAGTCGCTCGCTTGGTTCCGTGCAGCATTTCATTCAAAAGCTCATCGGCAAGCGCAGGATGGTCTCCGAAGGATTCGGCGACATGGTGCGGTGCATCGGCCCGCGGAATCCCTTTGCTCTCTAGATACTCAAACCACATCTGTTCAGCAGCTTCTGCATTGACGGGAGGCAGCTCAGGAACGGAATTTTCTGTCATGTGTCGATCCTAGATGATTAATTCCTAATGATGGCCCCGCGGAATCAGTGGTCATACGAGACCAGCGAACGCTTGCGCGGGGCGTCAATCTTCCAGTTATGCCAGATCCCGGCCGCCATGGCCAACAG
>NZ_JBOGEG010000035.1:0-38956 GCF_050701915.1 Glutamicibacter sp.
GTTCATCAGCAGATGAACTGCGGCGGCTCCTTTTCGTTTGCGTAGCGCCGAAGCATGTTGGCCACGGGATTCAGGCACACCCAGATGAAACTCTAGGATTGAATGGTGCCTGCCGGTTGTGCCGAACAGGCGCAAACAGTATGCGGATGTACTAAGAAGGAACTCGAATGCCAGCACAGATCACTGTCAGCGCCGTCATTATCAGAAACGATGCGGGACAGGTTCTGGCCGTTCGCAAACGAGGTACAACATTATTCATGTTCCCGGGTGGCAAGCCAGAGCTGGGGGAGTCGCCTATCGACGCGGCGGTACGGGAAGTGAGCGAAGAACTGGGAGTGAGCTTGGATCCAGCATTGCTGCGTCTCATTGGAACCTTCACGGCCCCGGCGGCTAATGAAGAGGGGCATAGTGTTCAAGCCACCGTATTTGAACATCCTTTGGTTCCGATTGGTGAACCTCTGGCCGAAATTGAGCAGCTGCGGTGGATTGACCCGTCAGCGGAACTGGATGAGCTCGCTCCTTTGCTTAAAGACGAGGTCTTCCCGGTCTTGGCCGCCCAGCACCGAAAGATTCGGAGCCTGGCAGTTTTCACCGGCTCCGCTTCGGGCGATTCGCCTATTTATGAGCAGGCGGCAGAAAACTTCGCGCGCTCTGTTGCTGCCTCGGGTCGAGCAATCGTCTACGGCGGCGGACGGGTAGGCCTGATGGGATCAATTGCTGATGCTGCCCGAGCGGCCGGCGGAGACGTTTTCGGAGTTATGCCGCAGGTCCTGGTTGATGGTGAACTGGCGCATCCGGGTTTAACGAGCTTGGAAGTTGTGCCCGACATGCATGCTCGCAAGCATCGCATGTCAGAACTGGCTGATGGTTTTGTCGCCCTGCCTGGTGGCGCCGGAACGTTGGAAGAGCTCTTTGAAGTATGGACTTGGCAGCAGCTTGGAATCCACGCGAAACCGGTAGCACTCCTGGACGTCGACGGATTCTGGCAGCCGCTGCTGAACATGCTGGACCACATGACGGATCAGGGTTTCCTGGCCCCGCAGTTCCGCGACTCACTGGTGGTGGCCAGCGAACCGGAAGCGCTTTTGGATGCACTGTCTTCGTGGGAGGCGCCGGCAGCAAAATGGGGCGCACGTTCCAAGAACTAAAGACGAGGAATAAGACGAGCCCTGTGCTCAGCGGTGCGCACCACTGAGCACAGGGCTCGAATCTATCTGTCCGGCTCGGTATTTCTGGCGGATTAGAGCGTAGGCTCCTGTGCTGTTGCATTGACCTGAGCGTCCTGGACCTTGCCCGCAACGCGCAGGTTCCAGTGGTCGATCACCTGCCGGTTCGTGGACTTGGTCAACAGCGAAACAGCAATGAACGCTGCTGCCGAAGCGATCAGGCCGTAGTAGATCGGCTCATTGGCGTAGACGCCGTCGAACTTGTTCTCAGCCTGGATCTCCAAGATGATCATCGTGCCCAAAGTAGCTATTGATCCTGCCGCCATGGAGGCCGTGGCCCCAGCGCCATTGCCGCGCTTCCACAGCAGGCCACCGATGATCGCGACCAGCAAGCCGCCCACCAGGATGTCGTAGGCAATGGTCAGTGCTGCGACCACGTCGTCCACCAGGATTGCCAAGGTGACCGTGACGACGCCTAGCACCATCACCCAGATGCGGTTGGCGCGAACATCGTGCTCAGGGTTCTCATCCGAGTTCACCTGAATCTGCTTGCCGAACCAGCTGGCTACAAATGGGGTGACATCCGTGCGCGCTACCGTTGCTGCGGCAATCAGCGCACCGGAGGCGGTGGACATCATCGCGGCCACGGCCGCGGCCATGACCAATCCGCCCACCGCAACTGGCAGCAGCTGAGTGGCGACCTCGGCGTAAACCACGTCCTTGTTATCCGCCGCGCCGGTGATGTTCGGCAGGGCTATCTTGGCTGCCATGCCAATAAGTGCGCCGGCAGCACCGTAGAAGATGCAGTAGATGCCGGCGGTCATCCCGCCCCAGCGGGCGACCTTCGGGGTTTTGGCGGTGAAAACGCGCTGCCAGATATCCTGGCCGATCAGCAGGCCCAAGGTGTAGACCACGAAGTAGGTGATGATCGACTGCAGCCCCATGCCGGTGAAGCTGAAGAATTCGGCGCCCACGCGCTCGCGGATGCCATCCATGCCGCCTGCGGCATGCATGGAGAATGGCAGCATCAGGGCGAAGATGCCGATGGTCTTGATGACGAACTGCACCTGGTCGGCTAGGGTGATCGACCACATGCCGCCGATGGTGGAGTAGATGACCACAATGGCACCGCCGATGGCGATCGCCAGCCACTTCTCCCAGCCGAAGAGCACCACGAAAATGGTGGCGTAGGCGCTGGTCGAGGTGGCGCAGAGCATCAGAGTGTAGGCCAGCATGACAATGCCGGAGGTATTGGTCGCCGCTGCGCTGCCGTAGCGCAGGGTCAGCATCTGCGAGACGGTGAAGACCTTGAGCTTCTGCAGCGTCGGGGCGAAAGCCAGCGACAGCAGGATGACACCTGCGCCAATGGCCACCACCAGCCACATGCCGGAGATTCCGTGCTTGTATCCCAGGCCAACACCGCCCACGGTCGATGCTCCGCCGAGCACAACTGCCGCCATGGTTCCGGTATAGAGGAAGGGGCCCAGGCGCCGGCCGGCCACCAGGTAGTCGCTGCTGTTCTTGGTGCGGGATTTGCCCCACCAGCCAAAGGCCAGCATTGCGGCCAGGTAGGCGGCGACAATCGCGCCGTTGATGAATTCCATGGAGAACCTCGATGTCCGGATAAAGGCAGCGCTTACCGTAAGTAAACTTTTGTTGCACCATAGGCTACTAGTGGCGGTACTGCCGATCAATGGAAACTTTGGTTGTTACTCTCGGATCACCCAGCAGTGGCGCGATGTGAGGAAGCAAACTGTTCCATTCAGTGAAACTTTCTGGACATTTTGCGCCCAAATATGATTCATGGACGGCATCGTGTCACATATGCGTAGCATTCGATCGGCAATGTGTGCAATTGCAGCTTGTTTAGTACTGTTTCACGTTGACGCAGCGTTGCATCATTGGCCAGCAGGGCCGTTTTCCCCGCCGTTGCGTCAGACGATTTCTCGAAACCAGAAAGACGCCTAGAAGATGAGTGAAAATGGTCAGGGCCTGACAAAGAAGTCGGCCGGACACGTCATTGTCGACACGCTTGCCGCGCACGGCGTGGAACGCGCCTACGTCGTGCCGGGTGAAAGCTACCTGGATGTCCTCGATGGGCTGCACAACTCGCCAATCGAAACCGTGGTCTGCCGCCACGAAGGCGGAGCCACCTACATGGCTGAAGCCGAAGGCAAGATGCACCAGCGTCCCGGCATTGCCATGGTGACCCGTGGCCCGGGAGCTGCCAACGCCCACGTCGGACTGCATACCGCATGGCAGGACTCTACCCCGCTGGTGCTGTTCGTGGGCCTGATCCCGTTCGAGCACCGTGAAAAGGAAGCCTTCCAGGAATTCGATCCCAAGGCATGGTTCGGCACCGGCGCCAAGCGCGTGATGATCCTGGACCACGCCGATCGCGCCAGCGAAGTCGTCGCCGAGGCAATGTTCGCTGCCATGTCCGGACGCCCGGGCCCAGTGGTCGTCGGCCTGCCAGAAGACATCATCCGCAACGAAGTTTCCGCGGAAGTCCACCCGGAAATCCCGGTGGCTACCGGCGGCATGACCGTGACCGACTGGAAGTCGCTGAATACCGCCTTGCAGGAAGCGGATAAGCCGCTGTTCATTTTCGGCGGCAACGACTGGTCCCACCAAGGCGCTGCGGACTTCACCCGCTGGCTCGAGGAACACGACCTGCCGGCCGCCGCCGAATGGCGTTGCGAGGGAACCGTGCCTTTCAACTCGCCATCCTACGTTGGCCCGATCGGCTACGGCCGCCCCAAGCCAACCTACGACCTGCTGGAAGAAACGGATCTGCTGATCTTCGTCGGCACAGTCCCAGGCGACGTCATCACCGACGGCTTCAACGTCCGCCAGAACTGGGACAAGAAGAACTTCCTGGTGACCATTGACCCGTCGCTGCGTGGACGTTCCGGCCCGGTGTCGCACCAGATTGTCGCCAAGCCCGATGTCTTCGTCCGCGACCTGCTGCTGATGGATTTGCCGGTCAAGGATTCCTGGAAGGAATGGACTTCCCGGATGCGCGGCGAGCAGGAGAAGTTCGCCGAACTTCCACCAGCACAGCCTTCCGAGGGCCAGGCGAAGATGGCGACCATGATGGCTAATCTGGTCGGATCCCTGCCGGAAGACGCCCTGGTGACCTTTGGCGCTGGCGAGCACACCAACTGGGCCCACCGCTACTTCCCAACCAACGGTTACGCTTCGATGCTCTCGGCACGCAACGGTTCCATGGGCTACTCGATTCCTTCCGCCGTCGCCGCTTCGCTGAACTACCCGGGACGCCGCGTGGTGACCATCGCAGGTGACGGCGAGTTCTTGATGAATGGCCAGGAACTGGCTACCGCCGCCCAGTACGGTGCCACCCCGCTGGTGATCGTCATGGACAACCAGCAGTACGGCACCATCCGCACCCACCAGGAACGCCAATACCCGGAACGGGTTTCCGGAACCCAGCTGGCCAACCCCGACTTCGCGCTGATGGCGCAGTCCTTCGGCGGGTTCGGTGTCCGCGTCGAGAATGATTCAGATGTTCCGGCTGCCCTGGAAAATGCGCTGAAGGCCATCGATGAAAACAAGAAATTCGCGTTGATCCACTTGGTGGTAGAGCAGGGCGTCAAGGCCTACTGAGGCCCAGCAGATACCCGGGGCTGACCATCACGGTATTTCATAAAAATCAGCGGGCGCCATTCACGGCGCCCGCTGATTTTTCACGTGTTTTCGTGTCGTGGATCTTCGTATCATGGGCAGGCTTTCCAAAGAAGCGGTTCCCCAGCTTTAAAGATCACAATTCGACTGGCTGTTCTGCCTTGGCAGGCATGCGCTGAAGAAATAAGATGAATTGCTACCGAATCCCGTGAGCACTAGAACCCCAACCACGAGGTGGATAATCTGATGGCACAGATGAGCGAAGAGCTCATTGAGCAGTGGGCTGACGCTACTGCCGAAATCTACAATGAGTCCCTGACTGGCATTAATCTGAGCCGTTTGCCCGAGGCCGTGGCTCAGTACGTCGAACTCTTCGCGCAGAGCGAGAACTTGACGTTCAATGGGGAGGCCACCCCAACCGATTACTTTGACAATCACCCATTCCTGGCAGTGACCGCGGTGCTCAACAGCCCTGAGGCGCTGGAAGCCCTGGATTCCGACGCGCAGGATGCGTTGGATGCGATGGTTGACTTCACCGAGGCCTGGTACAACTTCGACCTCGAGAACGAGCCAGAACTCGGTATCTCCGAGGCAGATGGCGACGACGAAGAAGACTGGTAGGCCTTCCGCTGCCCAAGAGGCCGGCATCAAGCAGCGTACGCGCGCTTGGTGCCGGCCTTTGCTGTCGGCCTGCGGAAACCGGATTGCATGGCAACAGCCATGGAGCTATTCCATTTGAACGCCGAGGGTGGCACTATGCGGATATGAGCCAGTTCAGCGTTTTTGAGAGCACCGTGGTCATTCACCTGCCGGTGCACCGTGTCTGGGAGCTGCTCACCGATTGGGCAGCAACACCCTTGTGGATCCATGGGATCGGCTCCATGCATTCAGACGACCCGGAACTCAAGGTCGGCACCAACCTGGTTTACCGGGTCGCAGGTCATGAACGCGTGTATCGCGTCCATGACCTGATCGAGAACCGCTTGCTGATCCTGCACACCTCGGAGAATCCGGATGGGCTCTCCTACCGCTACGACCTGAAGGACGACGCGGGGCAGACCGAGGTAGTGCTGCAGGTGGCGATCATCAACCCGGACCTGACGGTGGAGCAGTGCGAGGAGCTGGCGGCAAATATCCGAGAAAGCGAAGGGGACAAGCTGGACCAGCTGCGCCTCTATGCAGAGCAGGCCCCCTGAGTGCCTGGGGCGCTGAACTATTTCGTTGTGCCGGGAGCGGGGGCCGAGGCATAGGCGGCCGAGTTCTCCAGCTGTCCATTGAATAGCTGGTCCACGGTGACCAGGGTGTAGCCATCGGCTTTCAGCTTCTCCACGAGATCCGGCAGTGCCTTGACCGAGCTCTCATGGATGTCGTGCATCAAGATGATGGAGCCCGGATGGACTTCGTCCATGGCGATGCGCACGGTTTTCTTCGGATCGTGGTGCTTCCAATCCAGGGTGTCCACGTCCCACAGCACCAACGGGTAGGGGACCAGCCGGTCATAGACGGCACCATGATTCCCGTAGGGCGGGCGGAAGACGGTGGGCTCGTGGCCGGAGGCCTTTTCTACCGCTTCGCTGGTCCACCCCAGCTCATGCTGGATCTGTTCCCTGGTCAGCGTCGTGAGATCCGCATGGTCCCAGGTGTGGCTGCCCAGCTGGTGGCCTTCGGCAGCCATGCGCTTGACCGCCTCGGGGTATTTGGCAATGTTCTGCCCGACCATGAAGAAGGTGGCGGGCGCCTTAGCGGCCTTCAGCTCGTCGAGCAGCCGCCCGGTGTACTGGCCGGGTCCGTCATCGAAGGTCAGCGCCACGCATCGGGCCACGGCGCAGTCCACCTGCTCGCTTGCCGCAGAGCCAGTCGGCTGCGCCTCGGGGGCAGGCGCTGATGCTGGGGAGCAGGAAACGAGGAATGCCGGGCTCAGCGCCAGCAGGGCCAGGCGCGCCATGCCGGGCAATCGAGAAGTCATCCTTCCACCATCTCGCCCTGCCCGATCCATGCCCGGGAGCCACACGCGGAAATCTGCTGGGAATTTGATCAGCGCCGGCCCAGCGCCAGCTGATCGGGGCCGGTCAGCTGCGCTCGCCGTCCAGGGCCGCCGGGACGGGGTCCGAGAGCGGATGCGCTATTTCGTCGCGGGCGAATTTCCCGGCCCACCATGCGACGATTCCGAACAGCGGCGAGGCGAGGCCGGCAATGACGAATATCGCCTGCAAGCTGAGCACCTGGGTCAGGGGCCCTGCCACCGCCATGGACAGCGGCATCAGCGCCAGCGAAACGAAGAAATCCAGGCTGGAGATCCGCCCGAGCAGGTGGCCGGGAACCCGGCGCTGGAGCAAGGTGCCCCAGATGACCATGCCCACGGCATCGGTGATGCCGAAAGCCAGCAGTATCGCGAAGAGCATCCACGCGGCATCGACGTAGCCCACCAGGGCCAGAGGCAAGGTGCCCAGGCACCAGCAGGCGGTCATCAAGCTCAAGTAGCGCCGCGGGAATTTCGCGGACGCGACCAGCAGGGAGCCGACCGCCGAGCCGAGGCCGAAGAAGGCCAGGGCGAAGCTGAACAGTTTCGCGTCCCCGTGCAAGTTGCCGCTGACGATGAAGGGCAGCAGCACCTCGAAGGGCCCGATGAAGGTGAACACCGAAATGACCGAGAACAGCAGCGTCCACAGCAGCCAGCGGGTGCGCACCGTGTAGCCGATGCCCTCGCGCAGCTGCCGGAACATCCCCGGCTGCCCCTGGCCGTCAACGGGGCCCGGCGCGTTGTACGCCTGGCGGTTGGGGATCCGGCGCAGCATCAGCAGTGCCGCGAGGTGGATTACCGCGATGCCGACGATGGCGTGCGCCGGCGAGAGTGCGGCCACCACGAATCCGGCGGCCATCGGGCCCAGGGCGGTGTGCACCACCGGGCGCGCTGTTCCCTCCAATCCGTTGGCTGCCAGCAGCTGCTCGGCCGGCAGCATCTTGGGCAGCAGCGCGGAATAGGCGGGGTAGAAGAAGGCCGACCCGGCCCCGCCGCAGAAGCCGGCGAGCATCAGGTGCCACAGCTCCAGGGCATCGGCCATGGCCAGCACGGCGGTGATGCCCATTAGCGACAGCGACAGCGCCTCGACCAGCATCACGATCCGCCGGCAGGAATGGCGGTCCGCCATGATCCCGCCGAGCAGGACGAAGCAGAGCAGCCCGGCGGCGCTGGCGGTGGCCACGGCAGAAAGCTGCATGGGCCCGCCGCCCAGCTGGCGCACCTGGTAGACCATTGCCACGGCCCACATGCCCGCGGCAAAGGTGGAGAGAACAAGTGCGCTGGCCAGCAGGGCGTAGTCGCGGTAGGCGAACGGCTTGATGAGGCGCAGCGCAGAGGTCTTGAGCGCGCTCATGAAAGCTCCTGCGGTAGTGCGTAGGAACCATCATCCATCCACTGATTGGGTTCTGTCAATCAGTGGATGGGGTTAAAGAATTCCGGGGACCATGCGATGGCGCGCGGTCCCCGGAATCCAGCTTCGCGCTACTCGGCGTCGTGGTCGGTTTCCAGGATGGCCGCCAACTGCTCCAGGGCAGCCTCGGCCCCTTCGCCCTCGGCACGCAGCACCACGGTGGTTCCGTATTCCGCGCCCAGGCCCATCAGCGAGAGGATGCTGGACGCGTCCAGCGCCTCGTCCACGGGCTCGCCCTCATGGGCGATGGTGACCTCGACCGGCGCCTCGGCCGCGGCCTCGGCGAAGATGGCTGCCGGGCGGGCGTGCAGGCCGACGCGGCTGCCGATGATTGCTGTACGTTCTGCCATGATGGCTCCTTCAGGATCTCTTGAACGGTTGATTGCGGTAAATTCCGGGGGCCTAGAGGCCAAAGCGGTCCAGCTAGCCCAATTGGGCTCGCACGGCGCTGCGTGCCGCTTCGGCCGACTCGGCGTCCAGGGCCAGCTGGGACAGGCGCTGGGCGGTGGCCAGGTCCACGGTGCGCAGCACCGCGGAGACCGGTGCCAAGGCCCGCTTGTTCATGGACAGGGTGTTCACGCCCAGGCCCACCAGCACCACGGCCAGCGCCGGGTCGGCGGCGGCTTCGCCGCACACTCCGACGGGCTTGCCGCCGGCCGCCTGCGCACCGGCGGCGGTGGCGGCCACCAGGTGCAGCACCGCTGGCTGCCAGGGGTCGTTGAGCTCGGCCAGGGCACCGAGCTGGCGGTCCGCCGCCATGGTGTACTGGGTCAAGTCGTTGGTGCCGATGGAGACGAAATCGCAGCGCTGCAGGATCTGGCCGGCCAGCACCGCCGCCGAGGGGACCTCGATCATGGTCCCGGCGGTGGCCAGGCCGGCGGCCTTGGCCAGCTGGGCGAATTCCTGCGCTTCGGCAGGAGTGGAAATCATCGGCGCCATCACCCAGATATCGGCCTGGTGCTCGCCGGCGGCTTGCGCGATGGCCTTGAGCTGGCGTTCCAGCACGCCCGGGCTGGACAGGTCGGTGCGGTAGCCGCGCACGCCCAGCGCCGGGTTTGGCTCGCTGGCATCGGTCAGGAATGGCAGCGGCTTGTCGGCCCCCGCATCCAAGGTGCGCACCACGACCTTGCGGCCGGGGAAGGCGGCGAAGACCGCCCCGTAGGCTGCAACCTGCTCATCATGGGAGGGCTCTTGCTCCTTACCCAGGAAGCAGAACTCGGTGCGCAGCAGGCCCACGCCCTCGGCGCCCGCCGCGGCGGCCAGCTGCGCGTCGTCGCCGCTGCCCACATTGGACAGCAGCGGCACGCGGTAGCCGTCGCGCAGCTGCCCGGTGCCGGAGAACTCCGGCAGCGCCTCGCGGTTGGCGTAGGTGGCGGCCAGGTGCTCTTCGGCCTCGCCGGGATCGGCAATGACCAGCCCGTCGATGCCGTCGACGAAGACATGGTCCCCGTCGGCCAGCGCCGTGGTGCCGCCAGCGGCCACGATGGCCGGCAGGCCCAGCGAGCGGGCGATGATGGCGGTATGCGATTGCGGCCCGCCATCGGAGGTGACCAGCGCCAGGACCTTGGCCGGATCCAGCGTCGCGGTATCGGCCGGAGCCAGGTCCACCGCGGCGAGGATGAAGGGCTGGTCCGAGTCCGGGATGCCCGGGGCGGGCACGCCGCGCAGTTCGGCGACGATGCGCGAGCGCACATCGAGCACGTCCCCGGCGCGTTCGGCCATGTAGCCGCCGAGGGCCGACAGCTGCGTGGCTACCGCGTCGGCGGCCTCCCAGATGGCCGATTCGGCGCAGGTGCCACCGGCTACCAGCTTGGTGGCCGACTTGAGCAGCGTGCGGTCGCTGGCCATCAGCGCGGTGGCCTTGAGCACGGCTTGGGCATCGCCGGTGGCCTGCGCCGCGCGTTCCTTGAGCTGCGCGGCCACCGCTTGCGTGGCCGCGGCCAGGCGCTGGGCTTCTTCCTCTGCGCTTACGCCCTGCGGCAATGGGGCGCCGTCAGCGGGCGGGAGGATGGGTTCGGGCATGCGGCGCACGGATCCGATGACCCGCCCGGCGCTGACGCCTACTCCGGTGAATTTCTGGCTCATGCTGCGGCCTTTGCCTCTTCGGCGGCCCGGACAGGGGCCTTGCGGACATATTTCTTCAGGACGATCACCAGTGCTGCCGAGACCAGAGTACCGATGACGGTGGCCAGCAGGAACATCGGCCAGGTGCCGTCCATGGCGAAGAAGACGAAGATGCCGCCGTGCGGTGCCTGGGAGAGCGCATCGAAGCTCATGATCAGCGAGCCGGTGACCCCGGCGCCCACCATGGAAGCCGGGATGACGCGCAGCGGGTCGGCCGCGGCGAAGGGGATAGCGCCTTCGGAAATGAAGGCGGCGCCCAGCAGCCAGGCCGCCTTGCCGTTTTCGCGTTCCGCCCCGGTGAACAGCTTCGGGGAGACGGCGGTGGCCAGGGCCATCGCCAGCGGCGGAACCATGCCGGCGGCCATCACGGCGGCCATGATCATCAGCGGGGCCGGGTTATCGGCCACCGAGCCGGCACCCAAGCCGGCTACTGCGAAGGAGTAAGCGACTTTGTTGACCGGTCCGCCCAAATCGATGGCCATCATCAGGCCCAGGATCAGGCCGAGGATTGCTGCCGCGGTGCCGGACATGCCCGAGAGCCAGCCATTGAGGGCTTCGGTGAGCTGGGCGATCGGACCGCCGAGGAACAGGAACATCAAGCCCGAAGCGATAATGGAACCAAGCAACGGCACGATGACCACTGGCATCAGCCCGCGCAGCCAGCGCGGCACGGTCCAGGAATTGATCCAGCGGCAGGCCAGGCCGGCGATGATACCGCCGACGATGCCGGCAATGAATCCGGCTCCCATGAATCCTGCCACAGCACCCGCGGTGAAGCCCGGGGCGATGCCCGGACGGTCGGCGTAGGCGTAGGCGATGTAACCGGCCAGCGCTGGGACCAGGAAGCCCATGGACAGTCCACCGATCTTGAACGCCACCGCACCGAGGTAGGCCAGCAAGCCGGCTTCCGGCAAGTTGAACAGCGTATTCTCGGTCAAGTATTGGTCTGCTACATCGGTGATGGCGTATCCGCCGAGCAGGAAGCCCAGCGCGATGAGCAGGCCGCCGCCGGCGACGAACGGGATCATGTAGGAGACGCCGGTGAGCAGTGCGCGCTTCAGGCCTGCGCCGAAGCCTTCGGAAGCCGAATCCTGGGAGCGCTCGCTTGCCGGCCCGTTGCCGGCCGGCACTTTGCGGGCCGCCGGATCCTTGGCCGCGGCCAAGGCGTCCTTGAGCAACTTTTCCGGTTCATCCACACCGCGTTTGACTGGGACCTGGATAACGGGTTTCCCGGCGAACCGCGACTGGTCGCGCACATCGACGTCCACCGCGAAGATCACGGCGTCGGCCTGGGCGATGAGTGCTGGACCCAACGGCTTGGAACCCGAAGAACCCTGGGTTTCCACGGCGAAGTCAACACCGAGTTCCTCGGCGGCCTGCGCCAGGGAATCGGCGGCCATGTAGGTGTGGGCGATGCCGGTCGGGCAGGCGGTGACTGCCACGATCTTCGGACGCGCCGTGGCGGATGGGGCTGCTGCTGGTGCGGCAGCTGGTGCGGCAGGGGCATCGGAGAGCACTTCGGAGACCAGCGCGACGATTTCCTCGTTGCTCTTCGCTGCGCGCAGGGCCGCGGTGAAGGTCTTCTTCACCAGGGCGCGGGCGAGCTTGGAGAGCAGCTTCAGGTGCTCCTTGTCGGCGCCTTCCGGTGCCGCGATGAAGAAGACCAGGTCGGCTGGGCCGTCTTTGGCGCCGAAGTCCACCGGGGTACCCAGCCGGGCCATGGCCAGGGTGGGAACGGCGACCGCGGCCGAACGGCAATGCGGGATGGCGATGCCGCCAGGTACCCCGGTGGCCGTCTTCGCCTCGCGGGCCAGGGCATGCTCGGCTAATTCGGCGGCGTCGGTGGCCCGCTTGGCCTGCGTGATCTGCTGGGCCAGGTAGTTGATGACTTCGGTGCTCGTGGTGCCTAGATGCGCGTCCAGGGTGACGAGCCGGGGTTCGATCAGATCGCTCATGGTCGGGATCCTTGCCTTGGGGTGAGTTCGATGACGCTGACCGCATCGATGCGGAGGTCGGTTTGGGTAGGGATGCTGGAGCCAGGCAGCGAGGCCGCCGCGGTTCCGTAGGCGATGGCTTGGCGCAGCTTGAGCGCTGGCGCTTCACCTGCGGCGTCTGCCAGCAGGTAGCCGGCCAGCGAAGAATCTCCGGCACCCACCGTGCTGCGCGGGGTGATCGGCTGCGGCCAGCCGTGCCAGCAGCCCTCGGCCGTGGCCAGCACCGCACCGTGGGCACCGAGGGTGGTGAGCACCGCGGCCCCGGGGCGGCGCAACAGCTTGGTGCTGGTGCGAGCGGTCAGTTCGGGGTCTGCTTCCAGCTGTGCTTCGCCCAGATCTTCACCCAGCAGCTCGGCAAGCTCCTCGGCGTTGGGCTTGATCAGATCCGGGACGTGGATCGCCTCGTGGGCGAAGAGCTGGCGCAATGGTTCCCCGGAGGTATCCACCGCAATCCTCGGGCATTTCGCGCCGAGCTGCGTGCGCAGCGAAGCGGTGAGCTGCGCGTAGAAGTCCGCAGGCACCCCGCGTGGCAGCGAACCGGCCATGACCAGCCAATCGGCGCCAGTGCAACAGGCGTGAACCAGCTCCGTGAGCTGCTCCAGCGTGGTCGAGTCCAGCTCGGGGCCGGCCTCGTTGATCTTGGTGGTGGTTCCATCCGGGGAAGTCAGCGTCGTGTTGGTGCGCAGCGGAGCGTTGATCTCCAGTGCCCGGTGGGGCAGCTGGTCGGCTGCCAGTGCCAGAATGAGCGGATCGTTGCCGGCTCCGGGGAGCATCGCGAGCGTGGGTTGTCCGGCGCTGTGGACAGCTCGGGAAACGTTGACCCCCTTGCCGGCCGCTTGCACATGGCTGGCTGCGGCTCGTTGCACGGCACCGGGCTGCAGCGCGGCGGCCAGCTCGATGGTTTTATCCAGGGCCGGGTTGCAGGTCAGTGTGACGATCACGCGATTACCACCTCAACGTCGGACGCTTCCAGCGCGGCTGCCAGTTCGGATCCCGGCTGCTGGTCGGTGACCAGGGTGTCGATGGCATCCAAGGAAGCGAAACAGACCAGGGTTTCCTGGTCGAACTTGGAGCTGTCGGCCAGCAGCACCACGCGGCGGGCACTGGCGACCAAGGCGCGCTTGACCGCAGCTTCCAGCGGGTCCGGGGTGCTCAGGCCAAACCCTGCGTGCAACCCGTTGGTGCCGATGAAGGCAATGTCGGCCCGGTACAGGGAATACTCTTGCGCGGTGCGGGCACCGCTGGTGGCCCCGGTGAGGCCGCGGACCCGCCCGCCGATCAGCTCCAAGGCGATATCAGGGCTGTGGACCAGGGCCGAGGCAATGGGCAGGGCGTGGGTGATGACCACCAGTCCGGTTCCGGCGGTGCTCTTGAGCATGCGTTCGGCCAGGATTTCGGTGGTGGTTCCCGCATCGATGATGACCGAGGCATCGGAGACCGGCAGCAGGCTCAGGGCGCGCTGGGCGATGCGGGCCTTGGACTCGGAATGGATGGCGGTGCGCACCACGTAGCTTTCCTCGCGGGTGCTGGCCTCGGTGATGGTGACCGCTCCGCCGTGGACGCGGCGCAGGTAGTTCTCGGATTCCAGCTGGGCCAGATCCCGCCGCACGGTTTCCCGGGTGATATCGAAGCGCTGCGCGAGCTGGGCGACGGTTACTTTCCCGTCAGCTTCCAGCTGCTCGACGATCAGCCGGTGTCGTTCTTCGGCGAACATTCTTGCCTCCGCAATTCCTCATGACCTGCAACACATTGATCTGTGTTTCCATGACTTTATGCCCGATTGTGTGGCATCGTCAAGTGAAAATGTGGGGAATTTTTGGCTTTATTTGGTTTTGAGTGGGTTTCCTAGGCGTTATGCCGAATCGAGGGTGGTAGTCACGCGTCAATCCAAGCTGCGTGCGCCTCGATTCTGGCCTCTGGCAATCGACTTCTGCGCGACCTGAGTTGATTGGAAACCGGGGTAAGGAGCAGGGTATCGGTACGGGCAAGGGCACGGGGCGAGCGGTTCTCGAATTCGAAAGGAATCCCAGGCTGCGTGGAGAACGATTTGCATCAGGGCAAAATGCCTGGATCAAGGCATGCGACTCTCCTGCCTGAATGCACCCGTGCGAGTTGGCCAAAGCGCAGCAGCCTAGTACGTATTCCCTTTCTCCACGGGGATTACTCTGCCAAGGGATGGCTTCGACCAGAGCAGCGTGGAGCCGAGCTGATCCAAGGTCGGTATATGCGCACGGCGAGCAGGTCGATGTCGATGAAAACAAGGGGAGCGTTCTTGGCGTGCCTTACTTTCCGTCAAGAGTCCAGTTGCAACGAAGGGTCAGGCTTCTTTCGTAGTGCTGGAAACACATAGTCTTTTGAGGGGAAATGGCGTGTTGGTGGAGCCTACTTTTCTCTTGCCCTAGGACGTTGAGCACCTGCCGGTGATTTTGTCCCCTGATGAATTCAGGGTTTATCAAATCCACGCAAACGGGCTGCAGCAACGTACGGATCTGGAATTGCCTGCGTCGATCCGTCCGGCAGGGTTGGGGGTTCTATTCGTGCGGGAGCAGGATACTGTTGCCTGCTCCTCGTTGAATCAACTGGTAATCGACTGCCCTTGTTGAGAGTGTGCCATCCTATGAGCATGGAAATTTCAATTCGACGACTGGACCGTGCGGAAGTTGAATTGGTCTGGACTATCGATCGGCGGGAAGTAGTCCAAGAGATCTACCAGGTCTCCGATGGCAGGTTAAGCCTACGTTCCCAGTTTTACGATACCCGTGGGTGGCCTGAAGGTGAGCCGGAGGCCTATACGCCGATCCTTCTTGACTGCTTTGATCATGAGGGTATTTTTCTCGGTGCTTTTACCGGCGGATCTCTGGTAGCAGCAAGCGTGATCGATGTCCGTCCGGTGAGTGATTACCCGAAGTTGCGTCAGCTGGCGTTTTTGCATGTCAGCCGAGACTGGAGGGGCCAGAAAATTGCTTCTACCCTGTATCAATTATGCAAGGAAGCAGTGGAGCGCTCGAGTGGCGAGGGGTTCTATATTTCTGCTACGCCCACGCGAAGAACCGTAGAGTTCTACCTTCACCAAGGAGCTGCGCTGCTCGCAAATCCGGATCGGACCCTTGTTGCCATCGAGCCTGAAGACATCCATCTGACGCACTGGTTTTGAGCACTATGGAACTTGTCCCGTTTATGACTTCGATAAAGTACAGGACGGCTCCGTCTATTGGATCTCTGACGGTCTAGGGCGACTGCAAATCTTGAGTGATACCGCGTTTGTTGAAGGGCCTTAGGTCATAGAGGCAGCCAGGCGAGGTTTGGCTCTGCTGTCGCTGTTCGGAATGCCGATTCGAATGCAAGAAGCCAAGCGGATGAGCGCTGCACGGTTCATTTTTTGCGGACCTATCAGTCCTCCTGTCAAGCTTCCGGTAGCTCATATCGGATCAATTTACTATTGATCGTTTGTGGCAAACCCGCATGAGAACGGACTTCACGAGTCCGGAATAAAAGAACGAACGCCCGGGGTGCTCCAGATGGTTCGGCAATAGTCGCAATCCTTGCACTAATGAATTACGCCGACACTCATGTGGCAAATGCGTTCGGCTACGACGCTTGGAGAGCCGTGAGCGCGTGAATAGATGACGAAGCTGGAGAGCCAGAGTACGAGAGAATCTAGAGTGAATACCGGGAGATTGACTTCCGACTAACAGGCGATTCTAGTTGCAACCGCCGCCTGTGATCTATTCACGAGATTATTCAGCATGGTCTCTTCATATGCCGTTCCCGAGAATCACAAGGGAAAACCCTTTATCAGCCAAAGAGAGTTCTTACCCACGCCGAACAGCCTTCTCCTGCCCAAATGGAGCCAGACGAATAGGAAATTCGCCTGTGAGCAGGCCGCGACTGCAAGTTATGAGTGAACTCGGGCCCACAGCTGTCTACCTTGCGCGCGAGCAGGTCTGAGGTTGTAGATCGCGACTAGAGAGTCTGGCTGGGTATTCGCCGAAGGGCGATGAATCGGGCATGGCCTTCCCATCTCCTGACTTTTTGAAAGACCTAGATTTGCTGAAATTGAGTGTCCTGCTCATCGATGAATGCCCTGGCATGCCATCGGGCTGCTTCACCATTTATTTCGAAGGTATCAATACTCGCGGAACGCTCGATCACGTGAAACATAGTTTGTGGCACTGTGTTTTGTTTCGGTTTAGTCTGAAAAATCTGCTGAGTTTTCATCTGCTGCGTGAATCTTGCGCTGCTGCATGGCAGGCAAGTAAAGAACGATCGTTTGGGATATCAATGCAGTTGGGATCCTATCCCTCTTGTCCGAGCCGGGTGGAAGGATGGAGATATGCAGCATTCTGTCCCTATTTATAGCATCGCGAAATCCTACACCGCCGCCGCTGTTCTCTTGACGTTCCATCCGCAACAATACATCGGTGATCGCCTGGCCTGGCTACCAGCGCATTTGAAGTCTCTGTCGATCGAAGACTTGCTCTCACACCGTTCCGGGCTCAATGACTATTTTGTTTGGCCGGACTATCGAGCAGCAGTAGAGAACGCCGCAGAACCCTGGGATGCAAAGGACATTATCGCTCGTGCAGAGGTGCAAAATCCCGGCGGATTTAGCTATTCAAATATCGGGTATCTGCTTTTACGGTTAGCTCTCGAGGATTTCCATCAGAAGCCTTTTTTCAACGTGCTCGACAGCTTGATCTTTAGCCCCCTCGGTATTAAGGCCTCCCCTTTTGATTCCCTCGAAGATTGGGAACATTGCAATCATCCCGCAATCACTGAGGAACTGCGCAACTACCACCCAGGATGGGTGTACACCGGAACTTTCGTGGCCACACCCGATGAAGCTGCTCGTGGCATTGCGTTAATTATGCGGAACGAGCTGGGATCAGCTTTGCCTGAAGCAATGTTGAAAACCCATTTGGTTGGTGCTCCGCAGAATCATCCGATGTCGCCGGAAGCTGGATACGGGCTGGGACTTATGACGCGCGGTCTACCTACAGTTGTTGTTGGGCATGGTGGGCAAGGCCCGGGGTTCAATCACTTTGCTGCAGTCAGTTCCGATGGTTCTCGCTGGTGCGGAGAGACGAGCGCGCAGGAAGGTGAAGATCAAGATCTGATTCGTCGATGCGTAGCCGCTGTGATTCCTCGGTGAGGACGTAGCAAGTACCACATCGAGAACGATCGTTTATGGCACGAAATCCGTGGTGCATGATATGGACTCCTCAAGCTGCGGTCCTTCGAGCAAATCGGCAACTCGAATGTCTGGTGATGAGGGTGGTCCGGGTGGCGTCCGGATAAGGTCCGCCGTCCCTTCACCGGGCGATTTCTCGGGCGGGGTATACGGGAATCTAAAATCGTTGAGAATTCTATGCTTCTATCAGTTTCCGAAGTCGTCGGCACTTCTGTCCGGAGTCCTCAGCACTGCACCGCGCTGACCGTATGGGGAACGCTCAGTGGGACGGTCGACGGAGTGAATTGACGAGGGAATTTGAAAGGTTAGAACCAGCCAATGATATTTTTCTGAGTGGTTCATGCCAGAATGCGATAATGAAACTTAACCAAGAACTCGTCAACGCGGCAATAGAACACATCAATCGTCGCTGGCCGGATGCGGAACAGGCCGTCGCTGCCGCCTTGTACCTCGAAGATGGACAAATACTAACTAGCATCAGTCTCGACAATTTTAATGCTGCGGCTAACCTGTGTGCTGAAACGGGTGCCATCTGTCAGGCGTACAACATGGATCGACGGGTAACCGCTTCAGTTTGCGTGAGTAGGGCAGCTGGTGAAGACGAAGTTACGATTCTTGCTCCTTGCGGTCTTTGCCAAGAAAGACTCGCACTTTGGGGGCCTGGCGTTCAGGTTGCGGTATCAGATTCAAACTCAGCTGGAGGGTGGACTGCTCGTACGCTGCTTGAAGTCAATCCGTACTACTGGGCCACGGAGTTCACCGACGATGGGGCATGGCCAACTACTGCGGACCACAACGGATAGCTTTAGGAAATACTTCATTCTCGCGCCATTGGCATTCGTACCTCAGGCATTCCACCGGCTAATACAAGGCCACGCTTTACAAACGGCAAAGCCATTGCACTAAGCGGACCATATTGGAGTCGTGCCAGCTTTCAGGTTCCCTAGAAATCAGAGTCTTCGATCTGCCCCGCAAGCCGGTCCTGCACCGGTCAAGACGTGTCGTGACCTAAATTATTGAAGGCGAGGGTTGCCACCGTCCCGTTAACCCCGTCCGGTGATCTGACCGGTAACCGGGTGTCATCTGAAACACTGGTTGGCATGTCTGAATTGTTAATTGGCTATGCAAGGGTTTCCACCGACGAGCAGGATGTCACCGCACAGCGCGATGCGTTGGAGCTACTAGGGATCCATGAGAAACGAATCTATGTCGACCACGGTCTGACGGGCAGCAACAAGAACCGTCCCGGACTGCGTGAGGCAATGGCTGCTTGCCGCGCTGGAGATACCCTCGTGGTGACGAAGCTGGATCGTCTGGCCCGCTCTGTACGCGACGCCCACACCATCGCTGATGAATTAGCCACCAGGGAGGTGAAGCTCAGCATCGGTGGGTCAGTTCATGATCCGACCGATCCCATGGGGAAACTTTTGTTCAATGTGTTGGCCATGGTTGCCGAATTCGAAGGTGACCTGATTCGGGCACGCACGCGTGAGGGAATGAAAGTGGCCAAGGCCAAGGGTCGCTTACGGGGAAAAAGCCAAAGCTGTCCACGATACAGGAAGCGCATCTGGCCAAGATCCATGGCACAGGGGAATACACCGTTGGCGAGCTTGCCGAACTGTTCTCTGTAGGACGGTCAACCGTCTACCGTGCACTGGATCGCGCCGAGCAACAGACAAGAAAAGGCCCTGCCGTGTAGGGGTTCGTTGATGACTAGTAGGCACCTCGTGGATACTCACTGTCTTATGTTGCGGTGTCGTCGACGGCATGCCGCGCTGTCAAAGGCATGTGTACGCCAGGGCCCGGGAAGTGCAGCATGATGATCCAGGGTTAAAGACACGATGTCTTCACCGGTGGTGAGACCGAGCCTGGGTCGTTGGCGTGCGAGGGTGAGAACACCACGGCTGCAAGCTCCATAGATCATGACGCTGACTAGTTCACCGGTGCACTGAGTGCCGATGGGCTGCTACTCTTCTTCTGCGTCACTGGTGGAAGCGCTCTCGCGCTTGTATTGAACCTCGACAAGCCAAATTTGGCCCCGGGAAGATCAGGGATTCGTATCCGAGATGTCCAAGTTCACGCCTCATTCCTTAGCTTTGGGGTATGGATGGCATCCTGTGGTGGGAGATTGAGACGGCCGATCAGGATCAGTTTCAGCAGTTCCATGCGGCGTTGCGGGATTGGTCGTTCGAGCCGGCTTTTGCGGATACGGAACTAGGCGCAGACTACCGGATCATCCAGAGTGAAGACAGGAGTACAGGAGGGCTTCAGCAGGCGATTTCGGCTGCCGCGCTGCCGTCGCCTGGACCACGGGGCTATGTCGCCGTCCATGATCTTGAGGATGCTCTTGAGCGAGTCGTCGAACTCGGTGGGATGATCGAGCGGACAAGGACCGCGCTAGGCGGTGACGACCGCTGGTTCGGAGCATTCCGTGTCTTACCGGCATCTCGTTTGGCCTATGGTCACAGCATCCGAGGCGGCTCTAGCTTCAGCGGGCAACGCTTAGGAGTTGCCTGAATTCTTCGAAGCATCTTGCCTCGCCCCGGTGTTCGGGCCGCGTTCCGGGCGCATTGGTGCCCCGAAATTTTCTGCGTTACGGGCGCAACTAGCAACCCATCATCCTCTTGCTAGGTATTTCTGGCCTTTGACATGGCTAAGCACTAGATGATGCGCTATGCGTTGTCGGCTATTTCTTTCATGCGCAGGCGTTGTTCTTCCCACTGCGCGGGCGTCAGATCTGGAATGTTAGGCGCTGCGGGGCGTAATCCGACGAAACCGTCCAACTGCTCGCGCACGATATCCAAGTGCCCTGCATGGCGATGAGACTCGGCGATCATATGAATCAGGAGACGTTCCACTGTCGTATGACGATGCCTTCCCCACCAGGGAACAACGGCAGGGGAATCCAGATCCGAATGGTCCAGAACCACGTCGGCTGCGATGGTTGCCTCGCGATAGATATTCACGGCATCAGCCAAGGTCATGTTCGGTGGCGGGCGGAAGTCGGCCTGGGCGTCTTCGTCTTCGAAGATGCCTCGGATAATGGGATTCTCAATTTTCTGTCCAAGGCATTCGATGAAATACCCTGATTCAGTGACGGCCAGGTGAAGCAGCAACCCCATGACATGGGTACCTGTTGGTGTCAGGGGCGTGCGCGCTTGGGCGTCGCTCAACCCTTCGCATTTCCACAAGATTGCTTCGCGGGCATCATTCAGATATTCGCGTAGCTGGGCCCCGCTGCCGCTATTGTCAATTGCCATGTGCTGAGTCTAATGCCGTGCAGGGGCCATGTCCCGAAGGATGCTGGCCCGAATGCCAAAGATTCCGCCCGATTTGCTTGCCGGAAAATATGCGGCAGCGGTACAGCAGGTTCCCACGGAGAGGCTTTCGCCTAATTCGGGCAAGGAGCATATCCGGGTGAGCGATCGATCGCGCTTCCGTGAAGGGCATGCAGAGGAAGCAACGTACGGGTCCTCTGCAATTTCGAATCCATCTGGTTCGGCAATTGCCAATCGCCAGTACCTCCCGCCTCCAAAAAATCTTGCCGCGTCCCAGATTCTCCAGCCCATGCAAATGCATTGCAATGCAGCCGCTGCTGTAAGGCGAGGCGGCGGGAGGATACCAGCGAGTAATTCAAGAGTCATTTGCAATTGCAAATCTCGGGCCGGGTGCCGGGCACCTGGAGAACCAGCAACAGATGGTTTCTAAGATCTAGCTGTAGCCAGTCGGTCCTCGTCGGGCGCAATCCGCAGAGCCGCACAACTCAGCAATGCTCCTGGGCAAGCAGCCTAGTATGAACAGCTTCCGAAGAAGAGCTCCGGGCAGCGGCGACAAAAAATGAGTGCATGCAACGCGATGTTGCATGCACTCATTTCTTGCTGTCCAACACTTCCTAGGCGAGGACCTGGCGCTTGGAAGAAATCACGCCGGTGTTGAATCCAGCCAGGCGCAGGCCGCCGTGGAAGCGAGCGTGCTCGATCTTCACGCAGCGGTCCATGACCACATTCATGCCGGCAGCTTCAGCCCGGTGGGCCACTTCCTCGTGCCATGAACCCAGCTGCAGCCACAGGGTCTTCGCGCCTACGGACAGGGCCTCGTCCAGCACGGTAGGCAGGTCATCGTGCTTGCGGAAGACCTCCACCAGATCCGGGGTTTCCGGCAGATCGGCCAGCGACTTGTACACCGGCTGGCCCAGGATCTCATCGAGTACAGGGTTGATGAAGTACACCTTGTACTTGGAGGAGGAGAGCAGGTAGGTAGCCACGAAATAGCTGGCGCGCGATGGCTTGTTCGAGGCGCCGACAATGGCGATGGACTTGGTGTCGCGCAGGATCTCCAGGCGCTGTGCGGCTCCCGGGCCTTCCCAAGTGGTTTCAACGGCAGTCATTAGATTGCTCCTTTCGAAGCGGTTGGCAATGCGCAGGCGGACCCGTCATAGGCCGGTGCCTCGAACCCTGCGGCGGAACCGGCAATCGCTTCCTGCGAGGCGGCCAGCGCCTGGTCCAGATCCCAGAGGATGTCCTCGACATCTTCCAGCCCTACCGACAGGCGGATCAAATCTTCTGGCACGCCAGCGGAGACCAGCTGCTCGGCGCTCAGCTGCTGGTGCGTGGTGGAGGCAGGGTGCAGCACCAGGGTGCGGGCATCGCCGATGTTGGCCAGGTGGCTGGCCAGCTGCAGGGCCTCGATGAACTTGGAGCCGGCTTCGCGCCCGCCCTTCACCCCGAAGCTGAAGACCGAGCCGACGCCCATGGGCAGCAGCTCCTTGGCCTGCGCGTGCTGCGGGTGGGATTCCAGGCCCGCGTAGTTCACGTAGGTCACGCGCTCATCGGCCTGCAACCAGGCCGCGACCTGCTTCGCATTGGACAGGTGGTTGTCCATGCGCTGCGGCAAGGTCTCCAGGCCCTGGAGCAGCTGGAATGCGGACTGGGCCGGCAGGGCCGGTCCGAAGTCGCGCAGCTGCTCGCTGCGCAGCTTGGTCAGGAAGCCGTACTCGCCGAAGTTGTCCCACCAGGAGACGTTGCCGTAGCTGGCTACCGGTTCGGTCATGGTGGGGAACTTGCCGTTGCCCCAGTTGAACTTGCCCGACTCGATGACCACGCCGCCCAGGGTGGTGCCGTGTCCGCCGATGAACTTGGTAGCCGAGTGGATCACGATGTCCGCGCCGTGCTCGATAGGGCGCAGGATGTACGGGGGAGTGAGCGTCGAATCGACCACCAGCGGGAGATTGTGGCGGTGCGCCACCTCGGCCAGGCCCTTCAGGTCAGCGATGTCGCCGGACGGGTTGGCCACCACTTCGGTGTAGACGGCCTTGGTGTTCTCCTGGATCGCCGCTTCGAAGTCAGCCGGGTCATTGGAGTCGATGAAGGTGGTGTTGATGCCGAAGCGGCGCAGCGAGACATCCAGCTGGGTGATGGTGCCGCCATAGAGCTTGGAGGATGCCACGATGTGGTCGCCTGCCTGGGCCAAGGCCGCGAAGGTGACGAATTCCGCGGCCATGCCCGAACCGGTGGCTACCGCTCCGATGCCGCCTTCCAGCGAAGCCATGCGCTCTTCGAAAGCCGCCACGGTCGGGTTGCCGATACGCGAGTAGATGTTGCCGTACTTCTGCAGGGCAAAGAGGTTGGCCGCATCGTCAGCGTCCTTGAAGACGAACGAAGTGGTCTGGTAGATCGGCACTGCGCGTGAGCCGTGCTCGGCATCGGGGGTGCCTCCGGCATGCAATGCGCGGGTGCGGAATCCAAACTTGTGATCTGCCATGGTGGCTTACGACTCCTTGTCGACTGGGGTTTCGCGTGCACCGCAGGGCGGGCCGCGATCGAGGCAGGAATCCCGGAATCAATGTCGCTTCCTGCCGTTCTCCAACGGGTAAGCGGCTGCATCGTTTCTGGCGGTAGCACCGTATCCACCGGATGTGGCAGGTTGCTGCGGCGTCATCGAACCAGATCTCTCAGCCGCTCGGGATGGTGTAATAATCTTCGCAACATGACTGTTCGTGACCCAACTATGAGTCGTAACGTTGCGTATTGGAGCTGATATCGGAGATTCTTCGATACCTGTTGCCCCGGTTAGGCTGGATTCATGGATACTTCTCTGGCATTGGTTCGACATGGGCAGACAGACTGGAACCTTGCAGGACGCTTGCAGGGACGAACCGATATTCCGTTGAACGATACCGGGCGCGAACAGGCTCGCGAGGTCGGACGCAGGCTCATCGGCCAAAATTGGTCGCTGGTACTTGCTTCACCATTGGAACGTGCCCAGGAAACTGCCGTGCTGATTGCCCAGCAGATCGGGGCCGAGACGGGGAACCCCGTCCCGGAACTCATTGAACGCGGCTTCGGCCCGCTGGAAGGCCGGATCATGGCCGAGGTCAGCGACGAGGAATCGGCTGCTGCCAAAGACCAGCTTGAGCCGCACGCCGATATCTTGAGCCGCGCGGTGCCAGCGCTGCTGGACCTGGCCAGCAAGCATGCAGGGCGCAAGGTCATGATTGTCAGCCATGGGGCCACCATGCGCACCATTCGCGATGCGTTGGCCGGGACCAGGGAACCGCAGGGAGTGGAGAACGGCGAAATGCTCGACGTGGATTTGATCCGGCTTGAGCAGATCGCCAGCGAATTGGATTTGGTGGCACTCTAGGAATCCATGGGGTTGCGGTGCGAAGGAAATTTTTTCATTCACGCCTCACAAAATCGGCTCCAGGTACGTTTACATGGTGAGAAGCCATGAAGGCGCTAAATTCCAGGAGAGCCATGCAAGCACCGTTCGAGCGGATAGTCCACGACTATGGACTGAACGTCCTGCGCGTTTGCCGTGCCCTGCTCGACGAGCATCGCGCGCAAGACGCCTGGTCCGAAACGTTCCTCGCCGCGCTCAAGGCGTACCCGCAGCTGCCTGCCGACGCCAACGTCCTGGCATGGCTAGTGCGTATTGCCCGGAACAAAGCCATCGACGAGTTGCGCAGGAACAAGCCGGAAATACTCATCGACCAGTACGTGGATGGCCCTGCCCCGTCGGCCCAACGGCCGGATCTGCAGTTGGAAAACCTGCAGTTGTGGCATGAGGTGAACCAGCTTCCTGGCAAGCAGCGGCAGGTTGTGGCCTATCGGTACCTGGGCGGCATGAGCTACGCGCAAATTGCCGGAATCCTGTCCGGCACCGAAGCCGCTGCCCGGCGATCAGGCGCCGATGGGATCAAGAATCTGCGGGCCCGGATGCATGACCAAGCACTATGGCGGGAGCAGCCATGAACGGAAAAAATTATCAGCAGCAGGCCACGGCCGCTGAAGCGCAAATCCTCGACTCGCTGCAAAGCCAGCTCGTTGAGCGGGCCCGTGCACGGGAACTTGTTGATGTCGCCTATCGCGTGGTCGATAGCCCCGTGGGGGCCTTGTTGCTGGCCAGCACCGATGCTGGGCTGGTGCGGGTCGCTTTTGAATCCGAAGGCCATGACCGGATTCTGGAAGTGCTCTCGGAAAGGCTCAGCCCACGCATCCTGCGCGACAAGTCGAGCTTGGACGGGGCCGCCCGGCAACTGGATGAGTATTTCGCGGGCGAGCGGCATGGCTTCGATCTTCCGGTGGACTTGCAGCTATCCACCGAGTTCCGCCGCCAGGTGCAGCAGGAACTGGGCCATATCGACTACGGGCATACCCTGAGCTACGCCCAGCTGGCGCAGCAGATCGGCAAGCCGAAGGCGGTGCGGGCTGTCGGCTCAGCTTGCGCCACCAACCCGATTCCCATCGTGCTGCCCTGCCACCGGGTGCTGCGCACCGATGGTTCATTGGGCGGCTACCTGGGAGGCTTGGAAGCCAAGACCGAACTGCTGAAGCTGGAGAACCCGGACTTCGCCGGCGGCGCAGCGACGCTGTTCTGACTGGCAATTCCCGCCTAAAACAAATGCTGGGCTGCTGCTTCCCTTGCGGGAAGCGGCAGCCCAGCACTAGTTGCTACGAGCTAGCAGCCTAGCAGCGGCTACTTGCGGTGCAGTTCGAAGCGGTCCGCGTCCATGACCTTGGCCCATGCCTTGGCGAAGTCCTTGGTGAACTTCTCCTTGGCATCGTCCGAAGCATAGACCTCAGCGACAGCGCGCAGTTCCGAGTTGGCACCGAAGACCAGGTCCACGCGGGAACCGACCCAGCGGCCGTCCTTCGAGTGGTAGGTCTGCTGGTCCTCGGAAGCGGTCCACGCAATGCCTGGCTCCAACAGGTTCGCGAAGAAGTCGTTGGTCAGCGCGCCCGGGGTCTCGGTGAAGACACCCAGGTTCGAGCCATCCCAGTTGTTGCCCAATACGCGCAGGCCACCAACCAGTACGGTCAGTTCCGGTGCGGACAGGCCCAGCAGGTTCGCCTTGTCGATCAGCAGGTACTCGCTTGGCATCTTGATGAAGCCCGAGTCGTAGTTGCGCAGGCCATCGGAGACTGGCTCCAGCCATGCGAACTGCTCAACGTCGGTCTGCTCCTGGGTCGCGTCAACGCGGCCTGGGGTGAAAGGAACCTCGACGTGCTGGCCAGCGGCTGCTGCCGCAAGCTCGACGCCTACGTTGCCGGCCAGGACCACAACGTCAGCGAAGGAAGCCTTGATGCCGGAGGTAGCGTTGAAGGTGTCAACGATTTCTTCCAGCTTGGCGATGACCGGCTTGAGCTGCTCTGGCTGGTTCACGGTCCAGGAGACCTGTGGCTCCAGGCGGATGCGGCCGCCGTTGGCGCCACCGCGCTTATCCGAGCTGCGGAACGAAGCCGCTGCCTTCCAAGCGGTGGAGACCAGCTGCTGCACGGTCAGTCCCGAGTCCTTGACCAGTTCCTTGAGTGCCGCGATTTCCTGGGCACCCAGGGTGACCTCTGGTGCTGCTGGCAGTGGATCCTGCCATGCCAGGTCCTCAGCTGGAATTTCTGGGCCGAAGTAGCGGGACTTCGGGCCCATGTCGCGGTGGGTCAGCTTGAACCAAGCGCGGGCGTAGGCATCGGCGAACTCTTCAGGGTTTTCCTTGAAGTTCTTCGAGATCGGGCCGTAGATCGGATCGAAGCGCAGTGCCAGGTCGCTGGTGAGCATGCGTGGTTCGCGTGCTTCCAGGGTGTCGTGCGCGGCCTGGACCAGGCCGGAACCGCCACCGTTGACTGGACGCCACTGCTTGGCGCCAGCGGCCGATTCGAACAGTTCCCAATCGTAAGCGAACAGGATGTGGAAGAACTCGTTGTCCCAGCGGGTCGGGTGGTAGGTCCAGGTGACTTCCAGGCCCGACGCGGTGTTGTTCTCCGCGTTGCCCTCGCCGTACCCGTTCTTCCAGCCCAGGCCCTGCTCCTCCAGCGGAGCAGCTTCCGGATCAGCGCCGATGCGGTCGACGTTGTTCGCGCCGTGGGTCTTGCCGAAGGTGTGGCCACCGGCAATCAGTGCGACGGTCTCGTAGTCGTTCATGCCCATGCGGCGGAAGGTCTCGCGCACGTCGACTGCCGAAGCCAGTGGATCCGGATTGCCATCCGGGCCCTCTGGGTTAACGTAGATCAGGCCCATCTGCACTGCTGCCAGCGGAGCTTCCAGATCGCGTTCGCCGGAGTAGCGCTCGTTGTCCAGCCAGACCTTTTCCGGGCCCCAGTAGACGTCGTCATCCGCTTCCCATACGTCCTTGCGGCCGCCGGCGAAACCGAAGGTCTTCAGGCCCATGTGCTCCATGGCCACGTTGCCGGCCAGGATCATGAGGTCAGCCCACGAGATGGACTGGCCGTACTTCTTCTTGACTGGCCACAGCAGGCGGCGGGCCTTGTCCAGGCCTACGTTATCCGGCCATGCGTTCAGCGGAGCGAAGCGCTGCTGGCCTGCGCCGCCACCGCCGCGGCCGTCGTGCGAACGGTAGGTGCCAGCCGAGTGCCAAGCCATGCGGATGTACAGCGGACCGTAGTGGTTGAAGTCAGCTGGCCACCAGTCCTGGCGGGTGGTCATGTTCTCGATCAGGTCGGCCTTCAGGGCCTCCATGTCCAGTGCGTTGAATGCCTCGATGTAGTCGAAGTCCTCATCCAACGGGTTCGATACCTGCTGGTTCTTAGCAAGGATCTTCAGGTTCAGCTTGTTTGGCCACCATTCGGTGTTGGCGTTGCCCTGGGTCGGGTGAATTCGCCCCGCGCCAACTACTGGGCACTGACCTGCGGTCGTCTCAGACATGTGCTCTTCCTTCCGGATTGTTTAGGGTTTGTGTGGTTCGTATCCGCCGCGCAAGTACGTGCCCTGCGTGATGGCAAATCTAGGGGTTTACTTAGACAGCAACTATGCGTTCACAGCCTGGCATTCCGGGCAAGTGCCCCAGTAGATCACTTCGGCTTCATCAATGCTGAAGCCGTGGTCATTGGACGCATGCAGGCACGGGGCGCCGCCGACAGCGCAGTCGACGTCCGCCAGCTTTCCGCACTGGCGGCACACCACATGGTGGTGATTGTCGCCAACGCGGGCTTCGTAGCGGGCAGTATGGCCCTGTGGCTGTATTTGCCGAATGACTCCCAGCTTCGTGAAGAGCTTGAGCGAATCGTAGACAGCTTGGTGCGACACATTGGGGTGATCTTCACGGACGGCCGAAATGATGGTTTCGGTATCCGCATGAGGGTGCGTCGCGACGGCGGACAGTACCGCAACGCGCGGTTGCGTGACCCGCATCGATGCCGCCTTCAGCACCTGCTCGATCCCTGCCTGTGATGTCATATACCCAGCATGCCTGCTTATTTTGAATCAGTCAAGATAAGTTCCAATGTATTTCAGGTTAAAAGTTGGTGAGCGTCGATTGGCGCGATGAACCAATGATTCAGTAGTAGATATTCCCTATCCGGCATGTTTTCGGATGAGGGATTCCTAGGGGGCAAAATCGCGAAATCCCAGAAATTCCAGACGAGAAAAGAAAGCGAATTAGGGGACGAATTCGACTTCGGGATGGCTCGGCCCAATTCTCGATTTCATGGGCGAAGAGGCTGGAAATCCGCACGGCGCGAGGAAGGTCACATGGGCAGTCGTGCCAGCGTGATCATCATGATCCCGGGGCAACAGCGCTCCGGAAATGGCTAGAAATCAAGGATCTGATTTGACCCTTGGTGAGAAGTCGACCATGCTGGAAAAGGCCCATTTTGGAGTTTATCGTGTCAAATTGGTGCTAAATCGGGTCAACCCGGAGGAATAATTCGCGGGATATTAGCGGAGAATAGCTGCTTCTTTCAGTCTGCTCCAACCCTAGATTTAGGCGCAACGGACCGACACCCGAAAAGCAATTCGCAATCAATCACACTGCATGGCAATCGTTTACTCGAGAGACGAATGCTCGGCAGATTCCGCCTGGATGTTCTCCGCGGGGTCTGCCCAGTGAAGGAAGAACGCAATGAAGCAGACGGATCAATCAATCGTAGACCTCGTCGAGGAACTGCATTCAGTTCGTCACAGACGACCTAAGAAGTACTCACTTTCCGGTACGGATTACTGGGTATTCGGAATCGCCGGCGTTCTTGCGCTGGCGTTTATTATTTGGGGATTCGCTACCCCTGAAGGCCTGGGCAAGGTCTCTAGCGCGGCCCTTGACTGGGTTATCACCAACACCGGTTGGCTCTTCGTCATCGCGGCCGCGGTATTCGCAGTCTTCGCCATCGTCGTAGCCGCCAAGAACTTTGGGCGCATTCCGCTGGGCAAGGACGGCGAGACGCCAAAGTTCTCCACGGTTTCGTGGATCTCGATGATGTTCGCCACCGGCATGGGCATCGGCTTGGTCTTCTACGGCGTAGGCGAACCGCTCTACTTCTACATGTCGCCTCCTCCGGGAACTGTGGAAGGCTCCACCAGTGACGCCTTGAGCACCGCTATGGGTACCACTCTCTTCCACTGGACACTATTCCCATGGGCTATGTACGCCATTGTCGGCTTGGGCATGGCCTACGGCAGCTTCCGGCTGGGACGCCCTCAGCTGTTCTCCGCCATGTTCAGCTCGATCTTCGGCGACCGCGCCATCCACGGTTGGGGCGGGCGCACCATCAATATCCTGGCCATCCTCGCTACCCTCTTCGGCTCGGCTTGTTCCCTGGGCCTTGGGGCCTTGCAGATCGGCGGCGGCATCCAGGCCACCGGGATGATGGAGAAGGTCGGCTCCGGTGTACTGGTTGTCATCATTGCCGTCCTGACCGCATTGTTTGTCGCTTCTGCTGTTTCCGGCATCGAGCGCGGTATCCAATGGCTGTCCAACACCAACATGGTATTGGCGCTGATCCTCGCGTTGATCGTTTTCATTGGCGGCCCAACCCTGTTCATTCTGAACGTCATTCCCAATGCCGTTGGCGCTTTCATTGGCGATTTGCCCGAGATGGCTTCGCGTACGGCTGCTGGCGATGGCGCAATGTCTGATTGGCTGTCCTCGTGGACTGTCTTCTACTGGGCTTGGTGGATCTCTTGGAGCCCATTCGTTGGCCTGTTCATCGCCCGCATTTCCCGCGGACGCACTATTCGCCAGTTCGTTACCGGCGTGCTGCTGGTTCCATCGAGCGTCACCCTGATTTGGTTCGCTATCTTTGGCGGCGGCGCAATCGGCATTCAGGAGCGTGCTGAACGCGCCGGGGAAACCGGGGAAAAGCTGGCCAATATCGTCGATGGCGCACCAGACATCAACTTCGATTTGATCCTCTTCGACATGCTTGGCCGCCTGCCGCTGTCCGGCTGGATGGCTACCATACTGATGATCGTCACCGTGCTGCTGATTGCGATCTTCTTCGTGACCGGCGCAGACTCGGCCTCGATCGTGATGGGTGCGCTCAGCGAGCGCGGTGCTGAAGAGCCATCGAAGAAGGCCGTGATCTTCTGGGGCGTGGCAACCGGTGCTGTTGCCGCGGTGATGCTGCTGGCTGGCGGCGATCATCCGGCGGCGGCGTTGAACGGACTGAAGAACATCACTATTGTTTCGGCGCTGCCGTTCGTTATCGTGATGCTGCTGCTCTGCGTGGCGTTGTGGAAGGACCTGAGCAAGGATCCGCTGGTGCTTCGCGGCAAGGTGGCTCGCGAGGTTCTGGAACAGTCCGTGGGCCAGGCGGTTGACCGCCATGAAGGCGGGCAGTTCAGCTTGATGACCACCGAAATTCCCTTGGTTAGTGCCGAGGGCAGGGCCTCCGAAGTGAAGATCTTCGCCACCGAGGCCACCGCTGATCCGGTGAATGGCGACGAGGAAATTGCGGCCGACGGCGAGAGCCAGAAGCCAGCGACCCAAGGCGCCTAACTGGCAAACAAGTGAAGCTTCTTCCCGAGTCCGGGAAGAAGCTTCACTTGCTTTAAGCCCAAAGGGCTTGGGCAGATCGATTAGCCGCGCGCGCGGCAGATCGCGTTGATCTCCGGGATGCACGGCTCATTCTGCAGGCTCGTCGTGTCGCCGAGCGTGGTGCCCTCGAACAGCTGGGTCAGCAGTCGGCGCATGATCTTGCCCGAACGGGTCTTGGGCACATCCGGAACCAGGACGATCTCACGCGGCTTGGCAATCGGGCCAATCTGGACCGCGACGGTATCACGGAGTTCAGCGATGAACTCGGCCTGCCGGGCAACGAGCTGCTCATCAGGCGACTGGGCAACCAGGGTCTTGTCCAGCGGCACCACGAAGGCGGTTGCAGCGTGTCCGGTCTTGGAATCCGAGGTGGGGCAGACACCGGCTTCCACCACGCCAGGGTTGGTGACCAGTGCCGACTCAATCTCAATGGTGGAGAGCCGGTGACCTGAAATATTGATCACGTCATCGGTGCGGCCCAGGATGTAGATGTCGCCGTCCTCATCGAAGCGGGCACCGTCACCGGCCAGGAACCAGCCCTGCTCTACGTATTGTTCCCAGTAGCTGGTGTAGTAGCGCGTTGGGTTGCCCCATACGGTACGGGCCATTGACGGGCCAGTGCGCGTAATGACAATATTTCCCTGCTGGTTGGCCGGCATGCTGTGCCCATTGGCATCGACAATGTCCACTGAGATGCCCGGCAGGGCACGCGCGGCGCAGCCCGGCTTGAAGTGCTCATCGGTTGGCAATGGGGAAAGAACGGTTGCTCCGGACTCGGACTGCCACCAGGTGTCAACCATTGGCAGGCCTGCCGCGGTGTCACGGCCGATCTGCTGGCGGAACCATTTCCATGCCTCGGGATTGACGGCTTCACCCACGGTGCCGCCGATCTTCACCGAGGACAGGTCGTATTGTGCGGGGATGCCGTCAGGGAACCAGCCCATCAGCGAGCGGACCAAGGTGGGCGCGGTGTAGTAGCTGGTGACCTTGTAGCGTTCAATGACCTCGAAGTGGCGGCCCGGGTGCGGGGCATTGGGGACGCCCTCGTAGATCACCTGGGTGACGCCATTGGCCAGCGGTCCATAGATCTCGTAGGTATGCGCGGTGACCCAGGCGAGGTCGGCTGTGCACCAGTGCACGTCCTTGGCGCGCTGGGACTCGTCCGGGTTGGCGAACAGCAGGTTGTAGCTGGCGGCCGCCTGCGTCAGGTAGCCGCCGGTGGTGTGCACCAAGCCCTTGGGCTGGCCGGTAGTACCGGAGGTGTACATGATGAACAGCGGCGTTTCCGCCTCGAATGCCTGCGCCTGGTGCTCGGTGGACTGGGTATCAACCACCTCATGCCACCAGATGTCCCGGCCCTCGGTCCACGGGATGTCGTCTCCGGTACGGCGGATCACCAGGACCTTTTCGATTTCGTTCTCGCCGGCAACAGCGGCATCGGCGTTGCCCTTGACCGGGACCGAAGCGCCGCGGCGGAACTGTCCGTCGGTGGTGACCAGGACCTTGGCCTTGGTGTCCTCCACGCGGAACTTCAGCGCTTCGGCGGAGAATCCGCCGAAGACCAGCGAGTGGATGGCGCCGATGCGGGCGCAAGCCAAGGTGATGACTATGGTTTCAATGAGCACCGGCAGGTAAATGACCACGCGGTCGCCCTTCACCACCCCCAGGGATTCCAGGGCGTTGGCTGCCTGGGAGACCCGCTCCTGCAGATTCTTGTAGGTGACCGCAATGCGGTCCCCGGGTTCGCCTTCAAAATGCAGCGCGACCTTCTCGCCGCGTCCGGCGGCTACGTGGCGGTCGGCGCAGTTCACCGCTGCGTTCAGCTTGCCGCCGAGGTACCAGGAAATTTCCGGTCCGCGCTGGGCATCCGGATCAGCCTGAATGATGCGGCTGGTAGTGTGCCACGGGGTGTCCCAATCCAAAAGGTGTGCCGCTTCGTCCCAGAATTCCTGGCGTGCCGCTTCTGAAACAGGAGCTGAGGTTGTTGCCAATTCGGTGGTCATTGCAAACTTTCTTTGGTTAAGGAAGGGATAGCGTTGTCGGTAGATGCTGGTTGGTCCGGGTCTAGGTCCAGCGCTTGATGGCCCAGCGTTCTGCTATCGACAGCAGCGCATCGGTGATCTTTCCGAAGACCGCCAGCAGCACGATGGTCATGATCAGCCGGTCCAGGCGGCCGTTGTTCTGCGAATCGGTGAGCAGGAAGCCCAAGCCCATCGATGCTCCGAGCAGTTCTGCCGCGACCAGGAAGAGCCACGCCTGGGCTAATGCCAAGCGCAGGCCGGAGAAGATCGAAGGGACCACTGCGGGCAGCTGGACTGTGCGCAGCAGCTTCAAACCCTTCAGCCCGAAGGAGCGGGCGGCTTCGACCAGGTGGGCATCGACATGGCGCAATGCCAGGGCGACGGTGGTGAAGACCGGGAAGAACGCGCCAATGATCACGAGCGTGACCTTGGAATCTTCACCCATTTTCATCCAGAGCACCAGCAGTGGAACCCAAGCCAGCGAAGGGACCGCACGCAGCGCGCTGATGCTCAGTCCGAGAAATGCATCTGCCAATTTGGACAGGCCGACAAGGGCGCCCAGCGCCAGACCCAGCAGGGAACCGAAGACGAAGCCGAGCAGAACACGCTGGGTGGAAATGCCGATGTGCTTTCCAAGATCGCCATCCTGGAGGAGCTCAAAGGCCGCGGCAACTACCGAGCCCGGAGTCGGCAGTGTCCACGGAGCAACGATTCCGGTAACCGTGACGAATTGCCACACCGCCAGGGTGGCCAGCGGCAAGATTAGCGACAGCAGCCATTTGGGTGCCCGCAGGATCGTTGCGGCGATGCCGGCCTTGCGCTTGGCAGGCGTTGGATTTTCGCGGGTATAAGCCAAGTTCGTGAAGCCCATGGCTGGCTACTCTCCGGAAATCTTCGTTGCATCGGCCTTGAGGGCAAACTGGTCATCGACGAGGGTTGCCAGTGCTTCATCAACGGATTCCTGCTTGGAGACATCGCCGCTGGCTACCAGGGTGGGGGCAATCTTGCCAAGCACGCCAGTGAATTTGGCATCGGGAACTGCCGGAACATCCAGATTGGAACGTTCCTCGATCACGGTCTTGGCAACTTCTGGTTCGAGCCCCGCAACGTCGGCCAGGATTTCTGCGGTTTCCCCAGGATTTTCAGCCGCCCAGCCGCGAGCCTTCTCATAGGCATCGACCACGAGCTGGGCCAGTTCGGGGCTCTGCTCGATGAAGTCTTCGCGAGCGTTCAGTGCACCGTAGGTGTTGAAGTCCAAGTTCCGGTAAACCAGCTTGGCGCCGTCTTCTTCGGCGGCGGCCATGATTGGATCCAGGCCGCTCCAGGCATCGACCGAACCGTTGACCAGTGCGGTGCGGCCATCGGCATGCTGGAGGTTCTGCAGCTTGATGTCATCTTCGCTCAGACCCGCGGAGTCCAGAGCCTGGAGCAGGAAGAAGTATGGATCGGTGCCCTTGGTGGCGGCCACGGTTTTGCCAGCCAGATCTTCAACGGACTCGATCTTCGAACCCTTGTCCACTACCAGGGCGGCCCATTCCGGCTGCGAGTACAGGGCGACGGTCTTGATCGGTGCATCGTTCGAACGGTTCAGCAGCGCTGCGGAGCCAGCTGTGGATCCGACATCGATCGCTCCTGCGCGAAGAGCCTCATTGGCCTTGTTGGAACCTGCGGACTGGATCCACTCGACATCAACGCCCTGTTCCTTGGCGGCCGCATCCAGCCATCCCTTTTCCTTGAGCACCAGGCTCAGCGGGTTGTACGTGGCAAAGTCGATCGACAGGGTCTGATCACCGGAGGCGGCCGTAGCGTTTTCGCCAGCGCAGCCGGTCAGGGCAACCGCGCCAACGAGCAAGGCGGCGGTGGACAGTGCAGTGCGGCGGGTGAAGCGGTGCAAGAGCATGGAAGATCCTAGAATTGTGCGTGCAAGCGGATGGGTAATTGGGCAAAGGCAATGGATCACTGAGGACCCAAGGCGTTCCCTAGATCAATGGTTGGTCGGGTCGACGCCGAGCAGGCGCAGCAGGTGCTGGCGATCTGCAACGAACTTCTCGTCGGTATGCCGGCGTGGATGCCCAGCGGGAATGGCCAGATCTTCGATGACGCCCGCTGCGCCGTTCTCAGCGCTTCGTCCCAGAACGATCACGCGGTCAGCCAAGGTCAAGGCCTCGTCCACATCATGGGTCACCATGAGTACCGTGGTGGGGAACGATGCGTGAATCGAGAGCAGCAGGTCCTGCATCTTCAAGCGGGTCAGGGCATCGAGCGCGCCGAAGGGCTCATCGAGAAGCAATACACCCGGGCGGCGGGCCAGTGCGCGAGCCAGCGAAACACGCTGGGCCATGCCTCCGGAGATCTCGCGCGGGCGCAGGCTGGCTGCATGGCTTAGCCCGGTCAGTTCGATCAATTCATCGATCAGCGCGTCACCGGAGCGCTTATCGGTTCCCGGCGCCAGGCCCAGTGAAATGTTCTGGCGAACCGAACGCCATGGCAGCAGCCGGGGCTCCTGGAAAGCAACGGCGCATAGCTCGTTGATGCCGTTGACCTCGCTGGCGCCGGTGCGGATGGCACCGGTAGAGGGGTGGTCCAAGCCCGAGACTGAACGCAGCAGCGTGGATTTTCCGCAGCCGCTGGCTCCAAGAATTGCCACAACTTGGCCCGCTGGAATTCGCAGGTTGATATCGGCTAGGACGGTGCGGCTTTCCTTCTTGGTGGTGAAGGTCCGGGACACGTTGCTGAACTGCACGTCCAGGGCACTTGAAGCTGAGGCGGCTGAAGCTGCCTCGGGCGCTGCAATGGTAAGAGCCATGTTCATCTCCATCGGTCCTGGCGGTAGCACCGGCCTGCGGAGCAAGAGCTCCGAAGGTGGTTGCTGCGGCGTCAAAGAGCCAGATCTCTCGGCCGCTCGGGATGGTTACTCATCTATTACAACGAGTCGAACGATTTGAACGCAAATCTCGCGTAATATGAAAAAATCTTCGACAACTACGTCACATTGCCCAGAAATTTCGTTATTTATTTTATTGAAGGTCGGTTTGGTCGACATTAGGCAAAACTTTGCAACTCATCTTCGGCAGGACGGGGGGTAGGCTGTGAAATTTGAGGATGGGCCCTTCGGGTTCTGAGGCGAAATGTGACTTCGTGGCTTGGAAACACCGGAATATTACCGTTACAAATGAATCACGACCCATCCAGAGCGGCTGAGAGATCTGGCTCCACGACGCCGCAGCAACCACCCGAAGAGCGGGACGGTGCTACCGCCAGGACCGATGGAAAGAATTGAGAACCCTGATGCCTATTGGTGAATCGCACAATGCCCTCGGGCTGGACTTCAATCAGCTCAGTGACCCTTCGCAGGTCACCGCGCTGGACCTGGACAAGTTTGAAGAACAGCTGCCGACTAGGCAATTGCTGAAAATCACCCCCGGACCAAGCGCGGACGAGCAGTACGACCGGCTGGCCGAAATCTTCCGCCCCGTTTTTGCGCAGATCGCCGCGACCGCCAAGGACCGCGACCTTAACCGCGTGCTTCCATTCGAGCAGGTAGGCCTGCTGAATCGCGAGCGTTTCGGCGCGCTGCGCCTTTCCGTTGCCGACGGGGGCTATGGTGCACGGCTGGTGGATGTCTTCCGCTTGCTCATCGAGCTTTCCGAGGCGGACTCCCACGTAGGCCAGCTGTGGCGCGCGCATATCGCATTCGTTGAGAACGTCTTGGCGCTGGATGACGAAGAACTGCGCAAGAAGTGGGTCGCTCGCATCGCTGCCGGGCAGATTATCGGCAACGCCTACACCGAACGCGGCGGCAACGCCCTGGGCACCTTGAACACCAAGGCCAGCGTCTTGGATGGACGCTGGGTGATCGACGGCGAAAAGTACTACTGCACCGGCACCATTTTCGCCGACTGGACCACCGTTGCAGTGGCCCACCCGGAGCTCGCCGGCCGCCAGATCGCTGTGGTCTCCACCCAGCGCAGCGGCGTCAAGATCCTCGACGACTGGGATGGATTCGGCCAAGGGCTCACCGGAACCGGTACCACCGAATTCCACCAGGTCCCGGTGGATTGCTTCATGCCGCAGCAGACCAATGACTCCGAAGCGGCGATCTTCCAGCTGGTGCTCATGGCCGTGCAGGCCGGCATCGCCCGCGCCGCACTGAACGACCTGCGCAGCGCGGTGCAGGCGCGCACGCGCATCTTCACCACCGGAACTGGGGTGCCGGTATACCAGGAACCCCAGGTCCTCCAGCTGGTGGGCGAAGTTTCCGCGGAGTCCTTCGCGGCCGATTCCGTGGTGATCGGCGCAGTCCTTGAAGTTGAAGCCGCCTTGGGCGATCCGGGACTGAACGACGAGGAACGCTACGCAGTATGCGAGCTGGCCGCCAACCGCGCGCAAACCGTGGTGCAGCCACTGGTCATCGGCGTGACCAGCAAGCTCTTCGACGCACTGGGCGCCTCTTCCACCAGAAGCGGCTGCAACCTGGACCGGCACTGGCGCAATGCGCGCACCATCGCCACGCATAACCCGGCGATCTACAAGGCGCGCATCGTCGGGGACTACGAGATCAATGGGGTCCAGCCGCAACGGCTGTCCGTCACCGGCGAAGACTCGACCCAGCGGGCCTGAGGGCCTGCGACGCAAACCAGCAACTTTTCACGATTACCGACCTATGGGGGCAAAGCCATGAGCGAGAACAAGCGCGAAATCCTATTCAACGCATTCGACATGAACTGCGTGGTGCACCAGTCGCCGGGCCTGTGGCGCCATCCTCAGGACAAGGCCTCGACCTACAACACCCTGGGCTACTGGACGCACCTGGCCAAGGTGCTGGAAAAGGGAAAGTTCGACGGCCTGTTCCTCGCCGACGTGCTGGGTACCTACGACGTGTACAAGGGCACCAACGTCACCCCGCTGGGCTCCGGCGCCCAGGCGCCGGTCAACGACCCGATGATGCTGGTGTCCGCCATGGCCGCGGTGACCGAGAACCTCGGCTTCGGCGTCACCGCGGGTACCGCCTATGAGCACCCGTACGCTTTCGCCCGCCGCTTGGCCACCCTGGATCACCTGACCAACGGCCGCGTGGGCTGGAATGTCGTCACCGGCTACCTTCCCTCGGCCGCCCGCAATATGGGCCAGGAAGACCAGATGGAGCACGACGAGCGCTACAACCACGCCGATGAGTACCTCGAGGTGGTCTACAAGCTGCTCGAGGGCTCGTGGGAAGAGGACGCGGTGCAGAACAACAAGGAGACCGGCGTCTACACCGACCCGGCCAAGGTGCACCCGATTGAGCACGAAGGCAAGTACTTCAAGGTTCCGGGCATCGCCATCACCGAGCCGTCCACCCAGCGCACCCCGGTGATCTACCAGGCCGGCGCCTCCAAGCGCGGCACCGAATTCGCCGCGACGAATGCCGAAGCGATCTTCGTGAATTGCCCTACCCGCGACCTGCTCAAGGAAGCGGTCGCCAAGATCCGTGACGCTGCCGAGGCCGCTGGGCGTGGCCGTTACGACATCAAGGTCTTCGCCATGCAGACCATCATCACCGCCGAAACCACCGAACTTGCCCAGGCAAAGTTCGAGGACTACAGCTCCTACGTGGATATCGAGGGGTCGCTGGCACTGCTTTCGGGTTGGACGGGCATCGACATGTCCGTCTACGGACCAGACGATGTCATTGGCGACGATGTGAAGTCCAACGCCATCCAGTCCTCGGTGGAAACCTTCAAGAAGGCCAGCGGCGATACCGGAAAGCCATGGACCATCCGCCAATTGGCCGAGTGGATCGGCGTGGGCGGATTCGGCCCGGTCTCCGTCGGTTCGGGTGCCGAGGTAGCCGAGAAGCTCATCGACTGGGTGGACTACACCGACGTGGATGGCTTCAACCTCGCCTATGCTGTCACTCCAGGGACCTTCGAGGACGTCGTCGAGTACGTGGTTCCGGAGCTGCAGGCGCGCGGGGTCTACAAGACCGAATACACCGCGGGTTCGCTGCGCCACAAGCTGTTCGGCGCCGGGGACCGCGTGAAGGATACCCACCGCGCAGCCCAGTACAAGATCTCCAACCGGATGGCGGCCCAGGCTTAGGCGCATAGCCTGGTAGCTCAGCAGACGGCGGCCCCCGGC